>NZ_JARJLM010000639.1 GCF_029335485.1 Cupriavidus basilensis | reverse complement strand
TCCGCGGCGGCGGCTGGCTTGGCCGGCACCATCTTGCGCGTGCCGGGCGGCTTGCCCGGCACGCGAACTACTGGCGGCTTCGTACTTGCGTACTCGGCATCCTCGGCGTACTCAGTTCTTCTCGATGGAAACGTTGTCGAACGACTCGTTCAGGCCGATCGCGGTGGTCACGAGGTTCTTGACGTTCTTGCGGTACAGCGTCGGGAACTCCAGCTCGAACAGGTTGCCCGCGGCCACATCCGTCATCAGGATCTTCTGCACCCCGGTGTAGAGCTTCTGGCGCTCGACCGGGTCCATGGTGATGCTGGCCTTGGCCCACAGCTCGTCCGCCTGCGGATTGCTATAGCCCTGCACATTGGCGAACGGCGTCCCCTTGACGATGTTCTTGGTCACGTAGAGCCGCTCCACGCCCAGCGCCGGGTCGCCGTACTGATAGGTGTAGGTGGCGGTCAGGTCGAAGTCCCAGTTGCTGACGCGGCTGGACCAGGTGCCGGCATCGGCCGACTCGATGCTGGCCTTGAAGCCGAGCTGTTCCAGCATCTGCTTCATGTACTCGTCCAGGCGGTCCCAGTTGGCGCCATAGGAAGAGGACAGGATCTTGACCGGGTACTGGCCCACATTGACGCCGGACTCCTTGATCAGCTCGCGCGCCTTCTTCAGGTTGAAGTCATAAGCCGGTGTGTTCTTGTCGAAGAACAGCGTGGCGGACGCAAACGGGCTGACCGCCGGTTTGCCCATGCCGAAGAAGATGTTGTTGACGATCATCTGGCGGTTGAGCGCGTGCATCACCGCCTGGCGTACCTTCACGTTGTTGAACGGCGGCTTGCGCATGTTCATCAGCAGGTTCGACATGGGCGAGAACAGCTCCCAGCCCTTGGTGGTGTATTCCACGTTGGGCAGCGCGCGCAGGCGCTTGACGTCCACGTTGTCGACGTCGCCGCCGCGCAGCACCTGCACGTCGCCCTTCTCGAACGCCACCGCACGCGAGGCCGAATCCGGGATCACGTAGAAGACCAGCTCGTCCAGGTAGGGCTTGCCCTTCTTCCAGTAGTTGGGGTTCTTCGCCAGCTTGATGTAGGCACCCTTCTTCCATTCCTTGAACATGAAGGGGCCGGTGCCGACGGGCTTCTGGTTGGCCGGGTTGTTGCGGTAGTCGGTGCCGTCGTAGATGTGCTTGGGCATCATCGGCATGGTGCCGGTCTCGAACATCGAGATAAAGGGCGGGAACGCTTCCTTCAGCTTGATCTCGACCGTGCTGTCGTTGACCGCGCGGATCGACTCCATGTATTTGTTGAGCACCGCGCGCGTGCGCACATGCACCTCGCGCAGCATCTTGTCGATGGAGAACACCACGTCGGCCGAGGTGAAGGGCTTGCCGTCGTGCCACTTCACGCCGCTCTGCAGCTCGAAGGTATAGGTCAGGCCATCGGGCGAGATCTTCCACGACCTGGCCAGCTCGGGACGCGGCTTCAGGTCCGGGCCGTAGGTCAGCAGGCCCTGGTAGATCTTGCCGGCCACGTACTGCGTGGGCGCCTGCGAGTTCATCGCGCTGATCAGGACCGGCGGCTCGGGCTGGACGATGGCGGACAGCGTGCCGCCGGCGGTTTGCGCGACGGCGCTGCCGGCGGGCAACAGCACCGGGGCGAGCGCCAGGCCGGCAGTGGCCAGCGCCATCGACACCAGGCTTTTGCCAAAGCTCTTTTTCAGGTGTTGGGTGAGATGTTTCATCGGTCGGTTTCCTATGGTAGTGATCGTGAGCCGCTGATGCGGATGACGACGAGCTTCGATGGCTTGAGTCCATGGCGCCTCATGCGGCCCCGTCAAGCCGCATGAGATGTCGCGCGCCGCCATGGCGGCGCTTTGCTCAGCTGGTGGCCGGTTCGACACCGCACCAGTCGTGCATGAACTGAGCGAGCGTGGTGGCAACGCGCACCATGCTCTCGATGGAGACCGACTCGTCGATGCCATGGATGTTGCGTGCCTGCGGCCCGTAACAGGTCACCGGCGTTTCCAGCATCAGGCGGAAATGCCGCGCATCGGTGGTGGCGGTGGTGGCTTCGCGCCGCACTTCCTCTCCATTGACCTTGCGATGTGCTTCGCCCAGCGCCTGCATGCTGGGCACGTCGAGATCGAACTCGCAGCCCGGCGCGTGGAAGCCCTCATAGCGGATATCGAGCTGCAGATTGCTGGCCAGGCGTGCCAGCGTGGCGCGCACGGTGGTTTCCACGCGCGCCTTGGCATCGGTCACGCTCATGGTGGGGAAGAAGCCGATGCGCACGCCCAGCGTGCAGGTGCAGGGCACCGACGAATTCCATTCGCCGCCCTGGATCTGGCCGAGGTTGAAATTGATCGGGTGGGCGTGCTCGCGATACACGGCGGGACGGTTCTCGGGCAGGTTCCATTCCGCCTCCAGCTTGCGCAGGTCGGCCATCACTTCGATGCCGGCCTCGACCGGGTTCACGCCGCTGGTCATATAGGCGGCGTGCGCGGGCCGGCCGGTCAGCTCCACGAACATCCAGAACACACCCATCTGCGCGCTCATCAGGCTCTCGCCCAGCGGCTCGGGAATCACCACGGTATCGAAGGCAGCCAGCTTGCCGGCGCCCACCGCGCTGCGCAGCGCAGCCACGGTGGCGAGCGCGCCATTGCCGGTGTTCTCTTCCTCCAGCACGGAGTTGAAGCCGACCGCGCCCGCGGGCTGCACGCCGAGCGCCTTCAGCGCCTTGTAGGCGGCCAGCGTGCAGACGATGCCGGCCTTCATGTCGCCCGCGCCGCGGCCGAACAGCCAGCCGTCCTCGACGAAGGGCGCGTACGGCGACTGGCGCCACATCGACTCGGGGCCGGTGGGCACCACATCCAGGTGACCGTTGAACAGCACCGAGCGGCCGCCCTTGCCCGCCGGCCGGTGCGTGGCCAGCAGGTTGTAGCGCCCGCCGTCCGGGCAACACGGCGGCGAATACAGCGGCAGGTCCTTCAGCGTCTCGCTGCGCAGGTAGATGCGCTCGGGCTCGAGGCCAAGCTCGCGCAACGCGCCTTCCATGAACGTCACCGCCGGCTGCTCCTGTCCCGAAGGGCTCGCTGCCGCCACGAACCCGGACAGCGTGCGCACCATGTACGGCTCGAGCGCACGCACCGCCGCGGCGATGTCGCCGGTGGACAGCACGGGATGAGAAGCGACGGCGGTGGCGGACAAATCGGGACTGCCTGCAGGACGTTGCATAAGTGGCTCCACTGGCTGTCCGGCGCACGCATGAGGAACGTGTCCGGAGGGGAATCGAATCGACCGGATCGGCAAAACGTCGTCGAGGAAAACGACGGCCGACACAGGATGTGTGGAAAGTTAGCCGATCGTTGGTACCATACATAGGTCCATATTTTTCCTTTTGCGCGGGGCCACTTTGAAAGAGACGATTCTGTCGGAGCTGCTGCTGCAGCGTCTGGAGCGGCCCGCCGAAGGCGCGATGGATAAAAACGGCGCGCATATGAACCGCCAGCTCTACGAGATCATTCGCCAGGAGATCCTTGCTGGATCACTGGTTGCGGGCAGCAAGCTGCCCGCTTCGCGGATGCTGTCGAAAGAGCTAGGGGTTTCCCGCAATACCGTGCTTTACGCTTATGAGCAGTTGCTCGCGGAAGGGTATGTCACAGCATCGAGCGGAAGTGGCACCTTCGTGTCGCAGAGTTTTCCCGACCATAGTGCATTGCACAACATCAGGGCGAAAAGCGGCACCATCGCTGTGCCCGCGCCGCAGCAAAACCCGACCCGTTTCACGCTGTCGCGGCGCGGCCAGCATCTGGTGTCGCATTCTGGTGCATCGGATCGCCAATGGGGTGCCTTCGTTTCGGGCGTGCCCGATGTCTCGCTGTTTCCGCACGCGGTCTGGGCACGGCTGCTGAACAAGCACTGGCGCGCGCCGCGGCCCGAGCTACTGACGTATGCGCACAACGGTGGCTATCTGCCGCTGCGCCGGGTGCTGGCCGAACACCTGCGGCTGGTGCGCTCGGTACGCTGCGAGCCCGAACAGATCATCCTGACCACCGGCATCCATCAGGCCATCGACCTGATCGCCCGCCTGCTGGGCGACCCCGGCGACAAGGCCTGGATGGAAGACCCGGGCTACTGGGGCACACGCAGCCTGTTGCACAGCGCCGGCATCGAGACCATCCCGGTGCCGGTCGATAGCGAAGGCATCGCACCGGATGCGGCCACGCTGCAGAATCCGCCGCGCTTTATCTTCGCCACGCCCTCGCACCAGTACCCGCTGGGCATGATGATGAGCCTGTCGCGCCGGCGCATGCTGCTGGAGTACGCGCGCCAGCGCGGCGCCTGGATCGTGGAGGACGACTACGACAGCGAATTCCGCTTCGAGGGCCGGCCGCTGGCCTCGCTGCAGGGGCTGGACGAACACGACCGCGTGATCTACATGGGCACATTCTCCAAGACGCTGTTTCCCGGCCTGCGCATGGGCTTCATGGTGCTGCCCAAACCGCTCGCGCCGCATTTCGCCACCGGGCTGTCGGAGCTGTTCCGCGAGGGGCAGCTGGTACAGCAGGCGGTATTGGCGGACTTCATCGAGCAAGGACACTACGCCACCCATATCCGCCGCATGCGGCAGCGCTACGCGCAACGCCAGGGCCTGCTGCGCGAAGCCATCGCGGCGCGCTTTGGCGCGGACTGGCCCACTTCCACGCATGAGGCTGGCCTGCATATGGTGATCCACCTGCCGCCGGGGGCCGACGATCTCGGCATCAGCATGGCCGCGCGCACCCAGGGCCTGTCGACGCGGCCACTGTCGCGCTATTTCGCCAATCCCGCCCAGGCCGCCGGCCAGGGCCTGCTGCTGGGCTATGCCTGCGTGCCGGACGCAGAGATCGCGCCGGCCTTCCTCAAGCTGGCGGAGGTGATCGAACCCGCGCTGGAGCACCTGGCGCGCACGCAGGCGCCGCGCCGCGCACCGGCCGCGGCGATCAACCGGGAGGCGTGGAGCGGCGCCTGAGCGGGGATGTGGCGGCATTGGGCGTCTTGCAGGCGGGAGCGGCAGCGCGGCTACCGTTCCGTACGGGGCCGCCGCTCCCGGATATCTCAGCGCGCGCGCCGCGCGGCCTGCCTCAGCAAGTCGTAGAGCACCCGCGCGGCGCCCGAGACGGGCTTGCCGCGCCGCGCGATCAAGCCAAGCGTGCGGGAGACTTCCGGCGCCACCAACGCAATGCCGCGCAGCGTCGGGTGGCCCTCGACCGGCAGCGCCAGCCGCGGCACCGCCGCTACGCCCAGGCCGGCCTCCACCAGGCCCAGCAGCGACGAGACGTGCGCCACCTCGAAGAAGCCCGACGGCCGGCGCGCCAGTTGCGCCAGCGCCGCATCGATCAGCACGCGGTTGCCGCTTGACTTGTCGACAGTCATGAAACGCTCGTCGGCCAGTTCCTCCCACCGTATCCTGCGCCGCGCCGCCAGCCGGTGATCGCGCCGCACGGCCAGCACGAAGCGCTCGCTGAATATGCTCTCGAACTCCACCTCGGGTTCCTGCGTACCGATGAAGCTGATGCCAAAGTCCGCGCGCCCGCCGATCACGGCGTTCAGCACGGTGTTGGCGCTCTCGTCGAGGATACGCACGCGGATGCGCGGATGGCGCGCGGAGAACGCCGTCAGCACCGAAGGCAGGAAATAGTAGGCGGCGGACGGCACGCACGCCACGGTAACCAGTCCGCTGCGCTGCACGGCGAGATCGGAGATGCCGAGCATCGCGCTTTCGAGTTCCTCCAGCGCGGTGCGCGCGTGATCGAGAAAGAGCCTTCCCACATTGGTCAGCGAGACATGCCGCGTGCTGCGCTCGAACAGCCGCACGCCGAGCAGCAGCTCGAGCTTCTCGATGCGCCGGCTTAAGGCGGGCGCCGACAAATGCAGGTCCTCCGCCGCCGCGCGAAAGGAAGCGCGCTCCGCCACGGCAACAAAGGCCTGCAGTTCCTGCAGATCGAAATTGATGCGTGCCACGCAACTGTCCTTCACAGCATTGCAATTCACAAAGTATGCCACGCCCGCCATCATGGTCGCCATGCACAATGACATTCCCTGCGTACTGATGCGCGGCGGCACTTCGCGCGGTCCGGTCTTCCGCGCGGACTGGCTGCCCGCGGACCCGGCCAGGCGGGATCGCTTACTGCTGGCGGCAATGGGTTCGCCGCATGCGCTTCAGGTAGATGGACTCGGCGGTGGCCACCCGTTGACCAGCAAGGTGGCCATCGTCTCCCGCTCGGCGCGCGCCGGCTGCGACGTGGACTACCTCTTCGCCCAGGTGGCGACCGACCGCGCCGTGGTGGACACCCGCCCCAATTGCGGCAATATGCTCGCAGCGGTGGCGCCCTTTGCGGTGGAGGAAGGGCTGGTCGAGGCCGCCGGAGACCGGACCCGGGTACACATCTTCAATCTCAATACCGCCACCGTGGTGCAGGCACTGATCCATACACCCGGAGGCGTCGTCACCTACGAAGGCCACGCGCGCATCGACGGTGTCGCCGGCACCGGTGCGCCCATCCTGCTGGAGTTCGCGGATACCTGGGGCGGCATGACCGGCGCTCTGTTCCCGAGCGGCAGCCGGCTGGAAATGATCGATGGCGTGCCGGTGACATGCATCGATGCGGCCATGCCGCTGATGATCGTGGCCGCCGAGTCGCTCGGCCTGCGCGGCGACGAGGCGCCAGCCCTGCTCGACGCCGACCTGCCCCTGCTGGCGAGGCTGGAAGCGCTGCGGCGCAAGGCGGGGCAACGCATGGGGATGGGCGACGTAGGCGACAGCGTGGTGCCAAAACCCGCCCTGATCAGCGCGGCCCGCGAACGCGGCGCCGTGGTCTCCCGCTACTTCACGCCGACGCGTTGCCACCAGGCGCACGCGGTCACCGGCGCGATCGGTCTGGCCGCCGCCATGTTCACCCCCGGTACGCTCGTCGCACGCTATGCCGATGCCGGGGGCGGCCCGGGCGGCGGATGCGCGGCGATCCTGCACCCGGCCGGGCGCATCGAGATCGAGGTCCGTGCCGAGCGCATCGGCTCGGACGTACGGGTGCGCGGCGCGAGCCTGCTGCGGACCGCGCGCCGCATCATGAAGGGGTACCTGTCGGTACCGACGGACGCCTGTTTCTAGACTGGCGGCAACCACGCCATTCCGATAAGAGAGGAGACAAGACATGATTCGTGCAACCCGCACCGGCCTCGCGCTGGGCTTGCTGATACTCGCCGGCATCACGCTGCCCGTTGCGGCTGCCACTGTACCGGCCCCGGCATCGAGCTTTCCCGGCAAGTCCATCACCATCGTGGTACCCACCGCGGCTGGCGGCGCCAATGACGCCATGGCCCGTGTGCTGGCGCAGCATATGAGCGTTGGCCTGCGCACGCCGGTGATCGTCGAGAACCGCGCCGGCGCCAATGGCGCGATCGCCTCCGAGTACGTCGCCCGCGCGAAACCGGACGGCCATACCCTGCTGTTCGGCTATATAGCCACGCACGGCATCGGTCCCGCACTGCAAAGACTGCGCTACGACCCGGTCAAGGACTTCGTACCCGTCGGCATGGTGGCAAGCTCGCCGACCTTGCTCGTCGTCAATACCGCCGTCAAGGCAGCTGACGTCATGCAACTCGTCTCCCTGGCCAGAAACAAGGAGGCGCAGTTGAGCTATGCGTCGGCGGGCAACGGGACGGCGCCGCACGTGACTGCGGAACTGTTCCGCCTCGTCACCGGCGCAGAGCTGCTCCATGTCCCGTACAAGGGCTCCGCGCCGGCCTTGCTGGACGTGATCGCCGGCAATACCCAGGTGATGTTTCCCAGCCTGTTTACCGCCTATCCGCAAATCGTGAACGGCAGGATACGCGCGCTGGCGGTGGCCGGCGAGACGCGCACACCCTTGCTCGCCAACGTCCCGACCCTCAAGGAGGCTGGCGTGGACGGCGTTTCTGTCGATCAGTGGTACGCCATGTTCGCGCCTGCCGCGACGCCCGCGCACGTCGTCAGGACACTGAACCGGGCGCTCAACGACGCCTTGGCGGACCCGGCCGTATCGCTCAAGATTGCGGAACAGGGCGCCTACGTGCGCGCCGGCACGCCCGCGCAGCTGGGCGAGCTGGTGCGCGCCGAGCTGCGCAAATGGCAAGGCGTGGTGCAGGCCGCGGGAATTCGGCCGGACTGAGTGATATCGTGGCGCCATGCGGCCAGCCTGAATTGGCCCTTACGGCTACCGCCGGCTTCTCCTAGCATTGCTGCTTTCCATACCCGGATATCGTTGCCATGACCGACACCATCATCGCCGAACTGGCCAAGCTGCTCGACCCCGCCGGCCTGCAGGCGGGCGACGCCATCGAGACCCGCTTCCGCAAGGACTGGTACGCGCCGCTCGGCGCGGTGCCGCCGCTGGCCGTGGTGCGCCCGCGCACCACGCAGGAAGTGGCCGCGGTGCTCGCGCTGTGCCACCGGCTGCGCCAGCCGGTGGTGCCGCAGGGCGGCCTGACGGGGCTGGCCGGCGCGGCGACGCCGGAAGGCGGCGAGGTTGTGTTGTCGCTGGAACGCATGCGCGGCGTGGAAGAAATCGATGCGCAGGCCGGCACCATGACGGTGATGGCGGGCACCACGCTGCAGGCCGCGCAAGAGGCCGCGCGCGCGGCCGGCTGGTTGCTGGCGGTGGACCTGGGCGCGCGCGGCAGTTGCCAGATCGGCGGCAATATCGCCACCAACGCAGGCGGCAGCCGCGTGATCCGCTACGGCATGATGCGTGACCAGGTGCTGGGCCTGGAAGCCGTGCTGGCCGACGGCACGGTGGTGTCGTCGCTCAACAAGATGCAGAAGAACAATGCGGGCTACGACGTGCGCCAGCTCTTCGTCGGCAGCGAAGGCACGCTGGGCGTGATCACCCGCGCCGTGCTGCGGCTCGCGCCGCTGCCCTCGGCCACCCAGACCGCGCTGTGCGCGCTCTCCAGCTACGAGGATGTGGTGTCGCTGCTGCGCCACGCACAGCGCAAGCTCTCGGGCCGGCTCTCCGCCTTCGAGGCCATGTGGGCGGACTTCTACCAGCTGGTGACCACGCGCGTGCCGGGCGTGCGCGCGCCGCTGCCGCAGGGCCACCCGTTCTACGTGCTGCTCGACCTGCAGGGCAATGACGACGCGCAGGACGCCCCCGCCTTCCAGGGCATGCTGGAATCCGCCATGGAAGCCGGCCTGATCCAGGACGCCGCGGTGGCGTCCAGCCACAAGGAAGCGCAGCGCTTCTGGCAACTACGCGACGCGGTGGCCGAATTCCCCGTGATGTGGGCACCCAATGCCGCCTACGACGTCAGCCTGCCGATCGGCCGCATCGGCGAGTTCGCGGCTACGCTGCGCGAGCGCGTGCTGGCGACGTGGCCGCATGCCGAGCTGGTCAACTTCGGCCACGTGGGCGACAGCAACCTGCATGTCAGCGTGTACCTGCCCGGCGCCACCGACGCGGACTTTCCCGAGCACGAAATCTCGGATGTGATGTACGGCGTAGTGCAGGCGTTCAAAGGCAGCGTCTCCGCCGAGCACGGCATCGGCTTTCACAAGAAACCCTACCTGCACTGCTCGCGCACGCCGGAGGAGCTGGGGTTGATGCGGTTGCTCAAGCGGGCGCTGGATCCGCACAATATTCTCAGTCCGGGGCGGGTGTTCGATCCCGCTTGATGAAGGCGCATTGATGCCGCAAGCGAGCGCGCGCAAATCGCAAGTTGCCTGCCCCGGTTCGCGCCGTCATGTGTTCAAGCTGCCGCGAGGTCGCGTGGCGCGATCTGGGCGGCAATCTCTTTGCCGTGTTCGCGCTGCGCGATTTTCAGGTCATAAGCCTGTTGCAGGTTGAGCCAGGACTCGGCATCACCGCCGAAGTAGCGCGCCAGCCGCATGGCGGTGTCCGGCGTAATCCCCCGGCGTTCGCGCACGATGTCGTTGATGCGGGCCGCGGTGACATGCAGTGCCACAGCGAGCGCGTTGGCGCTCATACCCAGAGGAACCAGAAACTCCTCGCGGAGGATTTCGCCGGGATGGATCGGTCGCATACCGTTCTGGAAGCGGGCCATGGTGATCTCCTTTCAGTGATAGTCCACGATCTCGACGGCCTCCGGGCCGTCTGGCGTCCAAACGAAGCACACTCGCCACTGATCGTTGACCCGGATGCTGTGCTGCCCCTTGCGGTTCCCTCCCAGCGCTTCCAGCCGGTTGCCAGGCGGAGATCGCAGGAAGTCTAGCGTGGCGGCGGAGCTTCATGGCAATTTTCTTCTTTGTTTGTTGTGGTGCGATGGCAAAACGGCACGGCTACGCCCGGCCGCCCGCGTGGGCGGCCGGGTCGATCGGTCTCTCAGCCGGTCTTTACGCCAGACGCCGGCAGCGCCGCATGCCCGCTGTCATCCTTCAGGTCCACGCCGCTGCGCCCCAGCGCCAGCGCGCCGCGCAGCAGGAAGGCAAGCTTGTCGGCGGCCTGCGCATAGGACAGTCCTTCCGGGCGCACATTGGAGATGCAGTTGCGCTCGGCGTCGCTGCGGCCGGGACGCGGGTCGTGGGTGAGATAGACCCCCAGGCTGTCGGGCGAGCTGAGCCCCGGCCGCTCGCCGATCAGCATCACCACCTGCCGCGCGCCGAGCAACAGCCCGGCCTCGTCGCCGAGCGCCACGCGCGCCTGTTCGGCCACCACCACGGGCCCGATACGCCAGCCGGGCAGGCGCTCGCGCGCGGCCAGCAGCAGCGGCACGCCATGGCGTTCGGCAGCCAGCGCGGACAGGCCATCGGCAATCACGAAGACCACGTCGGGCGCATCAGCCGGGCGCGCCTGCGCCAGGCTTGCACGGCTGGCGTGGTCGAGCTGCCGGCCCAGGTCCGGGCGCCGCAGATAGTGCTGGCGATCGGCCGCAGCGCTGTGCGCGGCCACGCTGGCAAAGCCTGCATCGCGCAACGCCTGCTCGATGACGGCACGCGCCAACGGCAGGTGCACCGCATCGCGCGCCTGCGCGTGTGCCAGGCCGAAGGCGAGCACCGTGTCCGTGGTCTGGCTGTTGCCGGCGCGGCCCAGCGCGATGCGCGCCACGGTGAACTGGCGCAGGCGTTGCCAGGGGTTGTCGTGGATCAGCTTCTGGCTCATGGCGGCGGCCCCGGACGTGCGCGGTGGAATCAGGCGGCCCTCACAGGCCGTGGGCGAGTTGCAGCAGCGGCTGGCGCTCGGCCAGCTCCAGCAGGCGTCCGTCCGCGTCGAGGATGCCCATGCGCTGCAGCCAGTCCTCGAACTCCGGCGCCGGCCGCAGGCCCAGCGTGTCGCGCAGGTAGAGCGCGTCGTGGAAGGAAGTGCTCTGGTAGTTCAGCATGATGTCGTCGGCACCGGGCACGCCCATGATGAAATTGATGCCAGCCACGCCGAACAGCGTCAGCAGCGTGTCCATATCGTCCTGGTCGGCCTCGGCATGATTGGTGTAGCAGACGTCGCAGCCCATCGGCACGCCGAGCAGCTTGCCGCAGAAGTGGTCCTCCAGCCCGGCGCGGATGATCTGCTTGCCGTCGTACAGGTATTCGGGGCCGATAAAGCCCACCACCGTGTTCACCAGCAGCGGCGAGAACTCGCGCGCCACCGCATAGGCGCGCGCCTCCATGGTCTGCTGGTCCACGCCATGGTGCGCATTGGCCGACAGCGCGCTGCCCTGGCCGGTCTCGAAGTACATCAGGTTGTTGCCCACGGTGCCGCGCGCCAGGCCTTGCGCGGCGTCGTGCGCCTCGCGCAGCAGCGCCAGGCTGATGCCGAAGCCGGCATTGGCGCGCTCGCTGCCGGCCACCGACTGGAACACCAGGTCCACCGGCGCGCCCTGCTCGATGGCGCGCAGGGTATTGGTGACGTGCGTGAGCACGCAGGACTGGGTCGGCACGTCGAAGCGGCAGCGCAGGTCGTCGACCAGGCGCAGCAGCATGACAATGGCGCCGAGGTTGTCGCTGGCCGGGTTGATGCCGATGGTGGCGTCGCCGCAGCCATAGAGCAGGCCGTCGATCATCGAAGCGGCGATGCCGCGGGCGTCGTCGGTGGGATGGTTGGGCTGCAGCCGCACCGAGAGCCGCCCTGGCAGGCCGATGGTATTGCGAAAGCGCGTGACCACGCGGCACTTGCGCGCCACCGCCACCAGGTCCTGGTTGCGCATCAGCTTGCTGACCGCGGCCGCCATCTCGGGCGTAATACCTCGCGCCACGCGCGCCAGCACGGCGGTGTCGGTCTCGTGCAGCAGCAGCCAGTTGCGGAAGTCACCCACGGTGAGGGCGGCGATCTCGCGGAAGGCCTGGCCGTCATGGCGATCGACAATCAGGCGCGTGACCTCGTCCTCCTCGTAGGGCACCAGCGCTTCGCTCAGGAAATGCGCCAGCGGCAGCTCGGCCAGCGCCATGCGCGCGGCCATGCGTTCCTCTTCGCTGGCGGCGGCGAGGCCGGCCAGGCAGTCGCCCGAGCGCGCCGGGCTGGCCTTGGCCAGCAAGGTCTTGAGATCGGCAAAGAAATGGCGCCGCGACGCCACGGTGTGGGCAAAGGTCATGATCGATCCGTCCCGGTCAGCCACGAAAGAGCGCCCCGTTGCAGGCCGTGCGCCGGCAAGGGGCCGGGCCGCAGGCTGGCGGATGCGCGAACGCCAGCCCGATCATAGCAATCGCGGGCGTACGTTGTCGCCCTTGTACGATAGTCCGCGCTTGCCATCGCCACCCGCGCACCGGACAATCAAGCGACGTACAATCCACAGACGCCCGCCCGTCCTCCCGACGTCGCGGCCATCCACGCAGGAGACTTGATGAATCAACCCGATCCGCCGCGCTTGCCCCGCTTGCCGGAAGCAAAGTGGTTCAGTGTCGGCACGGCCGCTTACATCCTGACCGCCCTGGCGCTCTGGGTGGTGATGCAGGCCAACCTGGTGTCAGCCCTGATGGCGGGCCTGCTGCTGTACTCCCTGGTGGATGTGCTGGCACCCAGGCTGGTGCGCCTGCACCAGCGCCATGACGTGCTGGCGGTGGCGATCCTGTCGTCGGTCACATTGCTGGTGCTGACGCTTGGCGTGTGGGGGCTGGTGCGCTTCGTCAGCGGCGACGGCAACACCCTGGACACCCTGCTGATCCGCACCGCCGACATCATCGACAAATCGCGCGCCCAACTGCCGGTATGGGTGAGCAACGCGCTGCCCCGCGGCGTGGACGAACTGGCCACCACGCTGATCGCCTGGCTGCGCGAACACGCGCAGATGGCGCAGAAATTCGGCGCCGAGGTACTGCGCGCCCTGGCGCACATCCTGATCGGTTTCGTGATCGGCGCCATGGTGGCGCTCTACCGCGCCATCGTCAAACCCAACCGCAGGCCGCTGGCCAGCGCGCTGGTGGAGCGGGCGCGCAACCTGCAACTGGCCTTCTCGCAGTTCATCTTCGCCCAGGTGCAGATCTCGCTGATCAACACCGTGCTGACGGCGATCTACCTGCTGGTGGTGCTGCCCCTGTTCGGCGTGCACCTGCCGCTGTCCAAGACGCTGGTGGCACTGACCTTCCTGGTCGGGCTGCTGCCGGTGCTGGGCAACCTGGTATCGAACGCGGGCATCGTGGTGGCCTCGCTGTCGATCTCGCTGCCGATGGCGATCGTCTCGCTGTTCTACCTGGTGGTGATCCACAAGCTCGAATACTTCCTCAACGCGCGCATCATCGGCGCGCGCATCAACGCCGCCGCCTGGGAGCTGCTGACGGTGATGCTGCTGATGGAATCGCTGTACGGCATCCCGGGCGTGATCGCCGGGCCGATCTATTACGCCTACCTGAAGCGCGAACTGGCCAACGCCGGGCTGGTCTGAGCCGGCGAGGGGCAGGCAAGGCGTAGGTATTTACCCGCTATTGCCCATCCCCGGCCGCCGCGGAGCGCTGCCGCCGGCACAGGAAACCCGCGGCGGCAGGCAAGGATGCCGGCAATCCGGACGTGGTTGGACCAATTCCGCCTAAGCCGCGCCCTCTTCCACGCGGCTGCGCACAAAATCGATATGCGTCTGCATGGCCGTGCGCGCCTCCTCCGGGCGGCGCGCGCAGATCGCCTCGCACAGCGTGCGGTGCTGTAGCAGCAGCAGCGCGGAGGCGTCTTCGTCCTGCACCCGCAGGCCGGTGCCGTTGATGGTGATGTGCTCGCGCAGCATGCCGATCACGCTGGTATGCAGATGCAGGAACATGGTGTTGTGCGAGGCCTGGGCAATGGCCTCGTGCAGCCTGGCGTCGGCCTCGGCCTCGGCCGCCTTGTCGTCCTGCTCGCGGGAGGTCTCCAGCGCGCGCAGCAGGCCACGGATGCGCTTGAGGTCGGCGGCGTCGGCACGCAGCGCGGCGAAGTAGGCGGTGGCGCCTTCCAGCACCCGGCGGAACTCCAGGATATCGTCGCGCAGCACCGGGTGGTCGGCCACCAGCTGGCGCCAGGGCGAGGCGATGCCGGTGCGCAGCTGATCGGTCACGAACACCCCGGCGCCCTGCCGGCTCTGCAGCAGCCCGCGCGCCGCCAGCCGCTGGATGGCCTCGCGGATGGTATTGCGCGCGACCCCGTATTGTTCGGCCAGCAGCCGCTCCGCGGGCAGGCGGGCGCCGGCCGGCCAGGTGCCGTCCAGCATGGCCGTTTCCAGTTTCCGCATGACCTGTTCCACGCGCCCGCGCGCCTGCATGCCCGCCGCCATCTTCCGCTCCGAAATCATCCATCGCCCCCGCCTGGTCCAACCAATTTGAACCGGCGCGCGTCTCGCGGAATTATGCGCCAAACATCGGCAGGCCTGACAGCCAGGCGCCGGCCCCACGGAGCGAGACATGAAGCAAAGGCGCTACCCCCCTGCCCCGGCGCAGGCCTACCTGTTCGCCACCTGCCTGGTCGACCTGTTCGTGCCGCAAGCCGGCCTCGATGCGGTGCGCCTGCTGGAGCGCGAAGGCCTGACGGTGCACTTCCCGCGCGGACAGAGCTGCTGCGGCCAGCCGGCCTATAGCAGCGGCAACCCGGAACAGGCGCGCGACGTGGCGCGCGCCCAGCTCGACCTGTTCGCCCAGCCATGGCCGGTGATCGTGCCGTCGGGCTCTTGCGCCGGCATGATGCGGCACCACTGGCCCCAGCTCTTCGTGGACGACCCGGTGGCAGGCCCCAAGGCACGCGAACTCGCCGAACGCGTGTATGAGCTAAGCGAATTCCTGCTGCACGTGCTGAAGGTACGCTTCGACGCCGGCGGTGCCGCCGGGCAGCCGCCCGAGACCGTGGTGCTGCATACCTCCTGCGCGGCGCGCCGGGAAATGGGTACGCGCGAGCATGGCGTGGCCCTGGTCGACGCCCTGCCCGGCGTCACCCGTGCCGAGCACCAGCGCGAATCCGAATGCTGCGGCTTCGGCGGCACCTTCTCCCTCAAGCATCCCGATATCTCCGGCGCCATGGTGCAGGACAAGATCGCCTCGGCCTGCGCCACCGGCTGCGACCGGCTGGTCTCGGCCGATTGCGGCTGCCTGCTCAATATCGGCCACGCGGCAAAACACCAGGGCGCGGCCCTGCCGGTCGAGCACCTCGCCAGCTTCCTGTGGCGGCGTAGCGGGGGCCAGGCATGAGCGAGCTGACCTCCCGCGAACGCATGCTGGGCCGCCTGCGCGCGGCCGCGCCGGCCGCCGGGGCCGATACCAGCCAGCTGGATGCGCGCATCGACGCGCACTATCAAGGCCGCCGCCAAGCCGCATCCACCGGCCCGGCCACCGCGGCCGGCTACGCGCAAGCCATGCAAGCGGCCCTGGGCGCATCGCACGCGCAGGCCTGGTGCGCCAGCGCCGACGAATGGCCCGCGCAACTGGCGGCCAGGCTCGCCGCCGCCGGCGCGACGCGCCTGCTGCTGGACCCGTCCGGCCCGGAGGGCGCGGCGCTGTCCGCCGCGCTGCCGGCCACCGTGACGGCGCTCTCCTACGACCGCCCCATCGAAGCCTGGAAAGCCGAGCTCTTCGATACCGTTGACGCCGGCTTTACCGTGGCCCGGTCCGGCATCGCCGCCACCGGCACGCTGATCCTGGCGCCCGACGCGCAAACGCCGCGCACCGTCTCGCTGGTGCCGCCGCTGCATATCGCGCTGGTCTATGCCGATACGCTGCATCCCGACCTGCATGCCGCCGCCCGCGCCGAGCGCTGGAGCGCGGGCATGCCGACCAACCTGGTGCTGGTGTCGGGTCCGTCCAAGACCTCCGACATCCAGCAGACCCTGGCCTACGGCGCGCACGGCCCGCGCGAGCTGTGGGTGATCATCGTCACGCGCGGCGCGGCCACGGGAGCCAGGCAATGAGTACGCCCAACACCACCGGCGCGGCAGGCGCCGCGCCCCTGCACTTCGTGCCCGCGGCCGATTTCAAGGCACGCACGCGCGCCGCGCTCGACGATCCCAAGCTGCGCAGCAGCTTCCGCGGCGCCATGGATTTCCTGCAGGCCAAGCGCGCCGTGCAGTTCCCCGACGCAGACGAACTCGAACAACTGCGCGACCTCGGCGAGGCGGTGCGCCAGCATGCGTTGTCGCGCCTGCCGGACCTGCTGGTGCAGCTGGAGCAAAAACTCACGGCAGCCGGCGTGCAGGTGCATTGGGCCGAGAACGCCGAACAGGCCAACGCCATCGTGCACGGCATTGCGCAGGCACGCCGGGCGCGCCGCGTGATCAAGGGCAAGTCGATGGCCAGCGAGGAGATGGAGCTCAACCATTACCTGGCCGAGCGCGGCATCGACTGCATCGAGTCCGATATGGGCGAGTACATCGTCCAGCTCGCCGGCGAGAAACCCTCGCATATCGTGATGCCCGCCATCCACAAGACGCGCGGCGACATCGCCGAGCTGTTCGAGCGGCATATCCCCGGCACGCCCTACACCGAGGATGTGGACGAACTGATCCAGACCGGCCGGCGCGCGCTGCGGCAGGCGTTCGTCGACGCCGATATCGGCTTGTCCGGCGTGAACTTCGCCGCGGCCGACACCGGCACGCTGTGGCTGGTGGAGAACGAGGGCAACGGCCGCCTCTCCACCACCGTACCCGATGTGCATATCGCCATCATGGGCATGGAGAAAGTGGTGGCCAGGCTGGAGCACATCGTGCCGCTGGCCAGCCTGCTGACGCGCTCGGCCACCGGGCAGGCCATCACCACCTACTTCAACCTGATCTCCGGGCCGCGCAACGAGGCCCGCGGCGAACGCGACGGCCCGCGCGAGGTGCACCTGGTGCTGCTCGACAACGGCCGCAGCCAGGCCTATGCCGACGAGCAACTGCGCGCCACCCTGCAATGCATCCGCTGCGGCGCGTGCATGAACCATTGCCCGGTGTACACGCGCATCGGCGGCCATGCCTACGGCACCACCTATCCCGGGCCGATCGGCAAGATCATCTCGCCACACCTGCTCGGGCTCGAGGCCACCGCCGACCTGCCCACCGCCTCCAGCCTGTGCGGCGCCTGCGGCGAAGTGTGTCCGGTGCGCATCCCGATCCCGCAACTGCTGATCCGCCTGCGCACCGAAGCCAACCGCGCGCCGGACGAACACGTCGCGCATCCGCTGCGCGGCCAGGGGGCGAAATACAGCCGCGGCGAGCACCTGATCTGGCGCTTCTGGAGCGGGGCCTTCGCGCATCCCTTCACCTATCGGCTGTTCCGCTGGGCGGCGACGCGACTGCGTGCGCTTACGCCTTCGCGCCAGCTCGGCTGGACGCGGCACCGGGCACCGCTCACGCCCGCGCCGCGCAGCCTGTCCGACTTGCTGCGCGAGCGCGGGCAAGCCGAGTAAGCCGGCGCGCTGATTTTTGTGAGGCCCGTGCTCGGGCCACACCCAAGGCGATGCGAAGCGAGCCGTGACGATACGGCTCCCCGCAGGGGTGGTGAAACTGCCTTTGACTTTGAGACTTTGCAGTTAGCCAGTCGCACAAGAAGTTGGCAAAGGGAAGCAATCCCAAACCAGCCAGGAAACAAAGAAACATAGAAACAGACAAGACACGAGCAACGACACGCCCCCAACGCATACCCATCCAAACGCAATCAACGGAGGAGACCCACCGTGCAACCCTGGACCCAGATCTACACGCCGCTAGGCAGCCTGTGGCTGTCCGCACTGGCCGCGGCCGTGCCCATCCTGTTCTTCTTCCTCGCGCTGGCGGTGCTGCGCATGAAGGGCCATGTGGCCGCCGCCATCACGCTGCTGCTGGCGCTCGGCGTTGCCATCTTCGCCTACGGCATGCCCGTGCCGCAGGCGCTGGCAGCCGCCGGATTCGGTTTTGCCTATGGCCTGTGGCCGATCGCCTGGATCATCGTGACCGCGGTGTTCCTCTACAAGATCGTGGTGAAGACCGGGCAGTTCGACATCATCCGCGCGTCGGTGCTGGCCATCACCGATGACCAGCGCCTGCAGATGCTGCTGATCGGCTTCGCCTTCGGCGCCTTCCTGGAAGGCGCGGCGGGCTTTGGCGCGCCGGTGGCGATCACCGCAGCCTTGCTGGTGGGCCTGGGCTTCAACCCGCTCTACGCGGCGGGCCTGTGCCTGATCGCCAACACCGCGCCGGTGGCCTTCGGCGCCATGGGCATTCCCATCATCGTGGCGGGCCAGGTGACCGGCATCGACGCCATGCACATCGGCGCCATGGCCGGCCGGCAACTGCCGCTGCTGTCGCTGGCGGTGCCGTTCTGGCTGGTGTTCATCATGGACGGCAAGCGCGGCGTGAGGGAAACCTGGCCGGCGGCGCTGGTGACCGGCGCCAGCTTTTCGATCACGCAGTACTTCACCTCGAACCACATCGGCCCGGAACTGCCGGATATCACCTCGGCGATGGTCAGCCTGGTATCGCTGACGCTGTTCCTGAAGGTATGGCAGCCGCGCGGCGCAAGCCAGCGCGCCGGCGGCGCGGTAAAGGCGGGCATCGGTGGCGCGGCCGCGCTGGCGCGCGTGGGCGGCGGCCTCGGCAACGCCGGTGGCATCGGCAACGCCGCGGGCGACAGCCGCCGCGCGTCGCCCTATACCGCGGCGCAGACCGTGCGCGCCTGGGCGCCGTTCGGCATCCTCACCGCCATCGTCACGGTATGGAGCCTGCAACCGTTCAAGGCGCTGTTCGCCGGTGACGGCGCGCTGGCCGGCTGGGTGCTGAAATTCCATGTGCCGGCGCTGGACCAGCTGGTCGTCAAGACCGCGCCGATCGTCGCGCAGCCCAAGGCCTACGAGGCCGTGTTCAAGCTCGACCTGATCTCGGCGGTCGGCACCGCCATCCTGCTGACCGCGCTGATCTCGGCCGTGCTGCTGCGCATGAAGCCGCGCGACGCGCTGGCTACCTTCGGCGAGACGCTGGTGGAACTGCGCCGCCCGATCCTGTCGATCGGCCTGGTGCTGGCCTTCGCTTTCGTCGCGAACTACTCCGGCATGTCGTCGACCCTGGCGCTGCTGCTGGCCGGCACCGGCGCGGCCTTCCCCTTCTTCTCGCCCTTCCTGGGCTGGCTGGGGGTGTTCCTGACCGGTTCGGATACGTCGTCGAACGCGCTGTTCTGCTCGCTGCAGAGCACCACCGCCCACCAGATCGGCGTGTCCGACACGCTGCTGGTGGCGGCCAATACCACCGGCGGCGTGACCGGCAAGATGATCTCGCCGCAATCGATCGCGGTGGCCTGCGCGGCAACCGGGCTGGTCGGCAAGGAATCGGAGCTGTTCCGCTTCACCGTCAAGCACAGCCTGCTGTTCGCGGTGATCGTGGGCATCATCACCGTGCTGCAGGCCTACGTCTTCACGGGCATGGTGCCGCACTGAGCGGACACCGGCGATGGCCGCGCGCCAGGCGCGGCCATCGCCATGCCGCAGCCTTCACTCGCTGTCGTTGGCGGCGGCGCGCGGCAGGAACCGGTCTCCCTCGGCCAGCGGCGCATAGCGGTAGGTGGCCGGCGTGCGGCTCAGCTTGACGGGCGAGCCCAGGCCCTTGTAGCCGTCCGCCATCTCCACCACCATCTCGCGGTGCGCCGTGTGCGGGTGCTGCAAGGCATCGGCCACCGACAGCACCGGCGCGCACGGCACGCCGGCGGCCACCAGCGTATCGGCCAGCACCTTGCCGTCCAGCTTGCCCATGCGGGCCTCCAGTTCCACCTTCAGCAAGGCACGGTTGACCGAGCGCGCGCCCGCGGTGGCGTAACGCTCGTCGTCGGCCAGCGCGGGCAGGTCCAGGTGCTCGCACAGGATGCGGAACTGGCGATCGTTGCCAACCGCGAGAAAGATCGGGTCGGTGGCGGTGGCGACGGTGTCGTAAGGATAGATGTTCGGATGCGCGTTGCCGGTGCGGGTGGGCTCCTTGCCGCTCATGAACCAGTTGGCCGCATGCGGGTGCAGCAGCGACAGGCCCGAGTCGTACAGCGCCGCCTCGACGAACTGGCCGCGCCCGCTGCGCTCCCGCTCCTGCAGCGCCAGCAGCACGCCCAGCGCGGCATTGAGGCCGGTCACCATGTCCACCACCGGCAAACCCACGCGCAGCGGATCGCCGCCGGCTTCGCCATTGATGCTCATGATGCCCGCCATGGCCTGGATGGCGGCATCGTAGCCGGGCAGGCCGCCCAGCGGGCCATCGGCGCCGAAGCCCGAAACCCGGCAATGCACCAGGCGCGGATAGCGTGCCGACAGCACGTCATAGCCCAGGCCCCATTTCTCCAGCGTGCCGGTCTTGAAGTTCTCCACCAGCACGTCGGCATCCGCCAGCAGTGCCAGCAGCACCTCGCGGTCGGCGTCGGTGGTGAGGTCCAGGCGCATCACGCGCTTGTTGCGGTTCAGCCCGAAGTAGTACGAGGCCACGCCGTCCTTGAACGGAGGGCCCCAGGTACGCGTGTCGTCGCCCTGGGGCGGCTCGATCTTGAGCACGTCGGCGCCGTGGTCGCCGAGGATCTGGCCGCAGAAGGGGCCACCCAGGATGCGGGAAAGATCGACCACGCGGATGCCGGCGAGCGCGCCGGGGGTGACAGGGAGTTTGCTCATCGAATGGGTTCCGTAGCTGCGGCGATTGCCGATTGACTATTCACGATTGACGGTTGACGTTGCCTGCTCAGGCAGCCGGCGCGCTCGCGCGCTCGAGCAGCTTGAAGGTGCCGGTAGCCAGCGCCAGCAGTTCTCCCTGTTCGTCGCGGATCTCGCCGCGCGCGAAGCACAGGGAACGGCCGCGCCGCTCGCACCAGGCGGTGGCCGTCAGTTCACCGCGTCCGGGCGCGGTGAAATGCAGCGACAGGTCGATCGTCGCCACGCCGAAGCGGCGCGGGTCGTGGCCGCGCGCGGCGCAGGACAGCGCGCAATCCAGCAACGTCGCCAGCGCGCCGCCGTGCACGTCGCCGCGGCTGTTGGTGTGATCGGGGTGATAAGCCATGCGCACGCGCGCCTCCTTGGCGTCAACGTGCACGCCGGTCAGCCCGAAGACACGGGCCATCGGCATCGGCAGGGCGAACAGCACACCCGGCGCTTCACCGGCAAACTCGTTGACGGGCGCGGGCTGGGAGAGATCGTTCATATACGGCGGGGTCGGTTCGGTTGGTGGCGGTCATGGAGGGCCGGGATGATGGGACGACGGGCTGCCATGAAGGCAAAGCGGGCGCCGCTGCGTTGCGGCGCCCACCTCTGCGCTGTCATGCCATCGCGTGCGCCGGGGCGCAGGCCGGTTCGCAAACGTCGATACTACCGCCGAACCGGCATTCGTTCATAGCCTCGCTGCGCGGCCCCGTGCGCTCAGTCCAGCTGGGCGCCCGATTTCTGCACCACGCCGTGCCATTTGCTCACCTCGGCCTTGACGAAGCTGCCAAGCTGCTCGGGCGTGGTCGACGATGCGAACTCCAGGCCCTGCGCCTGCAGGGTCTTGCGCACGTCGGGCTGCTTCAGCGCGTCGGCGAACGCGTGGTTGAGCTTCGCGATCACCGCCGGCGGCGTGCCTGCCGGCGCGACCACGCCGAAGAACACCGAAACGTCGAAGCCGGCCACGCCCTGCTCGGCCACCGTGGGCACTTCGGGCAGCGCCTGCGAGCGGCCCTTGGTGGTCACGCCCAGCACGCGGAACTTTCCGCTCTTGATGAAGGGCAGCGCGGTCAGCACGTCGGTGAAGGCCATGCTGACCTGGCCGCCGAGCAGGTCATTGAGCGCGGGGCCGGTGCCCTTGTAGGGGATGTGGCGGAAGTCGGTGCCGGCCAGGTTGTTGAACAGCACGCCGGCCAGGTGCGAGGAAGCGCCGTTACCCGATGAGGCATAGGTCAGCTTGCCGGGATGCGCCTTGCCATAGGCGATCAGTTCGCTCACGTTCTTGGCCGGCACCGACGGGTTCACCACCAGCACATTGGGCAACTCGCCGATCTGGATCACCGGCGCGAAGCTCTTGACCGGATCGTAGTTGATCTTGCGGTAGAGGCTGACATTGATCGCCAGCGGGGCCGAGGTGCCGAACATCAGCGTGTAGCCGTCGGGCTCGGCACGCGCCACCGCTTCGGCACCGATATTGCCGCCGGCGCCGGCACGGTTCTCCACCACCACGCTCTGCCCGAGGCTGGGCTTGAGCGCCGCGGCCAGGGTGCGCGCCATCACGTCGGTCGGGCCGCCGGGCGGATAGGTCACGATCATCATGATGGGCTTGGACGGGAATGCCTTCTGCGCCAGCGCGGGGGCCACGCCCACGCAGAGGGTGCAGGCGGCGACCGCCGCGATACGTTGCCAGAGGGTCATGCTTGTCTCCTGATATTGGTCTGTCTGGTCTATCTCCACCGGGCGGGTGATGCCGTGGCGGAGTGTGCGGCGCCGGGTCCTGGCGGCGCTGCGGGGGCTGGTTGTTGCTGGTTGCTGCTGTGGTATTGCGTGGCGATTTCCACCTCTTGTCCGCTCCCCTCTCCCCATGAGGAAGGAGCGACAGCCTTCGTCAACTCGAGCGGCTCTGGCGCATCCTGTCGGCTTCGGCCGGCTCCCGCGCGAATTCAGAACAGGTTGACCTGTTCCACCTTGCCGGTGCCGCTCGCGGCATCGGCGGGCGGCGCAATGGTCTCGGCCAGCCAGTCGGGTTCGGCTTCGCCCGCCAGCGGGTCCTGCGGCAACACGCGGTGCAGCAGCACCAGCTGGGCCAGGCGCATGCGCCGGACCGAGCCGATCCGGCCGGCTTCCCAGGCCATGGCGACCGCGCTGGTCACGTGGTACAGCCCGGATGCGGCCTGGCGGGCCAGTACATCGCCGTCGGCTCCGGCTTCGGCGGCGCGGGCGGCCAGCGTGCCGGCACGGGAGATTGCCTTGGTGAACGCGGCGCGCGCCTCGGGATGCAGCGGCGTGGCTTGCAGCAGGCCGGCCAGGTGGGCATCGAGCACCGGCAGTGCACCCTCGCGGCGGATCGCGCGCAGCACGTCGAGGGCGACGATATTGCTGGTGCCTTCCCAGATCGAACCCAGGTGCGCGTCGCGCACCAGGCGCGGGTCGCTCCATTCCTCGATATAGCCGCAGCCGCCGCGCATCTCCATGGCGTCGCCGGTGACCTTGCGGGCATCGCGGCAGGCGCGGAACTTGATCAGCGGCGTGAGCACGCGCATCAGCGGATAGGCATCGGCCTCGCCGGCATCGGCGCGGCGCAGCGCCTCGGCGGTCTGGAACACCATGGTGCGGGCCTGCTCGGTGGGCAGCGCGAGCTTGAGCAGCTGGCGGCGCATCAGCGGCATGTCCAGCAGGCGCTTGCCGAAGGCCCGGCGCTCGCGCGCGATGAACTGGCCCTCGGACAGCGCGCGGCGCATCAGGCCGGCCGCACGCACGCCGTTGGACAGCCGCGAGTTGTTGATCATGTCGGCCATCTGCACGAAGCCCCGGCCCAGCTCGCCCACCAGGTAGGCTTGCGCTCCCTCCAGCCGGATCTCGCCGCTGGCCATCGAGCGCGTGCCGAGCTTGTCCTTCAGGCGGATGATGCGGTACTGGTTGGCGCTGCCGTCGGCCAGCGTGCGCGGCAGCAGGAACAGCGATACGCCCTTGATGCCGGGAGCGGCCTCGCCGTTTTCGTCCTCGACGCGCGCCAGCACCATCGCCAGCGCGGCGTCCGGGTTGGAGCAGAACCATTTGTCGCCCGACAGGCGCCAGCCGCCTTCGGCCTGGGGATCGCGGGCGGCACGCGTGGTGGTGGCGGCCACGTCGGAGCCGGCGCCCTGCTCGGTCATGAACATGGCGCCCTGGTACAGGTCTTCGAAGACCTGGGTGGTGAGATTGGGCAGGAAGCGCTCGACCAGGGCCGGATCGCCGAACTTGCGCAGCGTGCGCGTCAGCGAATCGGTCATCGACAGCGGGCAGCACAGGCCGAACTCGGCCTGCACGAACAGATAGGTCAGTGCGTACTTGGCCGCGGCCGGCATCGGCTTGTCCCAGCCCAGCACGCCGCCGCGATGCGAGGCCGCGGCCAGGCCGAACTCGGAGAAGGCCACTTTTTCGAGTTCCACGTAGGCGGGATGCTTGTCGATGCGCTGCGCATCGATGCCGGTGCGGGTGCGGTGCGACAGGGTGGGCTTGTTCTGGTCGGCGGTATGCGCGAGTTCGTCGAGCACGCCGCCTGCCAGGCCGCCCATGCGCTCGAGATAGGGCAGCAGGTGGGCGAACAGGTCGGGCGGCAGGTACAGCGGCAGCAGCGCGCGCAGGTCCGGGTCACTGGTGAACAGGTTGACGCCCTGCTGGTCGGGCACGGGATGCGCGGGCGTGGCGGCGGATGCGGCGGTGGCCGGGATGACGGTCTGGCGCGCTGCGCTGGTCTGCATGTGGGGTCTCCTGTGGTTGCCGGCACATGACGCCGGGCCAGGGCCTGGCCTGCCCCTGGGCGGAAGTCCGGGCTGCTGGCGGGCCATTCTGGCGATATCTGGTGGTTTTGCTGTCTCTTGCTGCTTTTTGGTGCTTTTTGGTGCTTGCGTCGGCTCTTTATGGTGCGTGGCCCACTTGCGTGAGCCCTGGCCGTGGCATTGCGCGCGGGGTGGCGGGCGGATGCTTTGTCTGCATTATTCAAAGCCCGGCGATTCGTGTCTAATACTGAAATTGGCTTGATCCATATAATTTTTATATCGCCATGGAATTCCGTCACCTGCGCTACTTCCTTGTGCTCGCCGAAGAACTGCATTTCGGCCGCGCCGCGCGCCGCCTGTCGATCTCGCAGCCGCCGCTGTCGCTCAATATCCAGCAACTGGAAGCCTCGGTGGGTGCCCGGCTGTTCGAGCGCGACAGCCGCGGCGTGCGCCTGACCGCCGCCGGCCGGGCTTTCCGCGAATCGGCCAGCGCACTGCTGGCGCAGGCTGAAGACGCCCGCCTGCTGGCCCGCGAAATCGAAGCCGGCGCGGTCGGGCGGCTGCGCGTCGGCTTTGTCGGCTCGATGCTGTACCGCGGCCTGCCGCAGCGCCTGCGCGCGTTCCAGGCCAGCTATCCCGGCATCCAGGTGGCGCTGACCGAACTCAACTCGCAGGAGCAGATCGACGCGCTGCTGCACGACGGGCTGGATGCCGGTTTCATCCACACCAACCGCGTGCCGGATGAACTCGCCACCGCCCTGGTGCACAGCGAGCCGTTCCTGTGCTGCGTGCCGGACGACCACCCGCTGGCCAGCCACGCCACCGTGGCGCTGAGCGAACTGCGTGGCGAGCCATTCGTCCTGTTCTCGCGCAAGGCTTCGCCCGACTACTACAACCGCATCTTCGAGATGTGCGCGGCGCAGGGGTTCTATCCGCAGATCCGGCATGAGGTACGGCACTGGCTATCGGTGGTGTCGCTGGTATCGCAGGGGACCGGCGTGGCGGTGGTGCCGGCGGCGCTGCAGCGCTCGGCGATGGCAGGGGCGGTGTTCCTGCCACTGGCGCAGGATACGGTGCCGTCGGAAGTGTATTGCGTGTGGAAAGCGGGACCGGACGATCCCGCGAGGGACCGGTTTCTGGAGATGGTCAAGAGGATGGGGGAGTGACGCGGCCGGCGGCGGCTCGCCCCTTGCCCCGGGACATCGCCGGGCGATCAGGCGGCAACATCGATGTCGACGGGCCCCGTGCCATCCCCGGCCCCGGCAATCCATCCCCACAAAAGAAGAATGCCACTTGCTTTACCGGCAAGCGGCATTGTCAAAATACGCGTGGAACGGGGTGTTCAGCGTGCGGAGAGCTTACCCGCTCCCCCCCTTCCGACCAATAACGCAAATGCGTTAATCGGCTCCCCCCATCTCACCGGTGAAACAGTCACGGGTGAAACAGCGGGACCGGCTGTCCTCAGAACCCTGCTACCGCGACGCTGACGTGCCCCACATCGGGCGCCGCGGCAAAGTACTCGCCGACCAGCTTGCGCCACTCGGCAAAATCCTCCGACTCGCGAAAATCGACCATGTGGTTCTCGACGGTTTCCCACTTGACTTCGAGCGTGTAGTTCGAAGGATTCTCGATCGACCTGAGCAGCCGCATGCCGTGGCAGCCGCGGGCACGCTGGAACAACGTTGCGGCCTTGGCCACGCCGGCCTCGAAGGCGGCTTCCGTACCCGGTTTGATCTGAAACTGCGCAATTTCGAAAATCATCGTTCGTTCTCCGTGGATTGGCGTGTCGAGAAGCGCGCAACAGCCGCGGCGTGCGCAAGCAGGATGGCTTCATGCAGCCCGCTCTCGTGGGTCTCGATACAGATTGCCATGCTAACACTCGCCTGCCGCGTATCGGCGGCGGCCGGGCAAGCGGCATGGAAGCGGCGAGCACGCCGCCTTTGCGCAAGCCGCGCGCGCAGCGCGGCGTGGCTGCTTGCTTTTCATCTGCACAAGCACCACGCTCAGCCGCGCAAAAACACAACGCCGCCAGGCAAATCGGCTACAATGGGAACGATTTTCATTTACCAACCCTGGCGTGAGTTTGCCGACCGCGTGCCGTGCCTCGCGCCAACGGACTGGAAGCCTCATGCGGTTGTCTGAACTTCCGCGGCGCACTGCCGCAGTCATCGTGACTGTCGATGACACCTCCTCCAACGATCCCGTGGCTCGTCGCCTGCGCGAGCTTGGCTTTGTCCCCGGCGAGGCCGTGCAGGTCATCGCGCTGGGGCCCTTCGGCATGGATCCCCTGGTTGCCCAGGTGGGCTTTACCCGGTTTGCGTTGCGCCGCTCGGAGGCGGCGCGCATTACCGTGGAGGCGGTCAGCGCTTCCGTCTCCAGCATCTCCCCGGCCGCGCAGCCCGACGCGCCCGCCGCCAAACGCTCCGCTGCCTGACCGGGCACCTGCCAAGACCATGTCTGCCGTCTCCCCGACTTCCGCTTCCCAGCGTCCCGCCCTGCGCGTTGCGCTGGTGGGCAACCCCAATTGCGGCAAGACCGCGCTGTTCAACCGCCTGACCGGCAGCCGCCAGAAAGTGGCCAACTACGCCGGCGTCACCGTCGAGCGCAAGGAGGGCCATTTCGTGTCGCCGGCCGGCCGCCAGGTGCGGGTGCTCGACCTGCCGGGCGCCTACAGCCTGCATGCGGCCAGCCTCGACGAGGCCATCACGCGCGACGTATGCCTGGGCCAGCGCCCGGGCGAGCCGCGCCCCGACCTGCTGGTGTCGGTGGTGGATGCCACCAACCTGCGCCTGCACCTGCGCTTTGTGCTGGAGCTGCGTCGCCTGGGCCTGCCGATGGTGCTGGTGCTCAATATGAGCGATGCGGCGGCCAAGCGCGGCATCCACATCGATCGCGACAAGCTCGCCGCCGCGCTCGGGGTGCCGGTGGTGGAGACCGTGGCCGTCAAGCGGAACGGCGCGACCAACCTGCTGGCCGCGCTCGACGCCGCCCTGCCGGCGGTGCCGGCGGCGCCCGCCGAGACCGGTTCCGACCTGGACGTCCACCAGGAGGTCAAGCGCCTGCTGGATGCCGCCGTCACCATGCCGGCGCGCACGGCCGCCATGGACGACCGGCTCGACCGCATCGTGCTGCACCCGGTGTTCGGCCTGATGATCCTGGCCGTGCTGCTGTTCCTGATGTTCCAGGCGGTGTTCTCCTGGGCCGCGCCGGTGATGGACGGCATCGAGGGCGGCGTGCACTGGTTCGGCGAGATCGTCGGCAGCCACCTGCCCGAAGGCATGCTGCGCAGCCTGCTGGTGGATGGCCTGATCGCCGGCCTGGGCAGCGTCATCGTGTTCCTGCCGCAGATCCTGATCCTGTTCCTGTTCATCCTGACGCTGGAAGAATCCGGCTACCTGCCGCGCGCCGCCTTCCTGCTCGACCGCCTGATGATGGGCGCCGGCCTGTCCGGACGCTCCTTTATCCCGCTGCTGTCGAGCTTTGCCTGCGCCATTCCCGGCATCATGGCAACCCGCACCATCCAGGACCCGCGCGACCGCATCACCACCATCCTGGTGGCGCCGCTGATGACGTGCTCCGCGCGGCTGCCGGTGTACGCGCTGCTGATCGGCGCCTTCATCCCGGCGCGCACGGTGATGGGGCTGTTCAACCTGCAGGGGCTGGTGCTGTTCGCGCTCTATGTGGCGGGCATCGTGAGCGCGCTGGTGGTGGCCTACGTGCTGAAGTATTTCCGCCGCGACCGCACCGACCATCCGCTGCTGATGGAGCTGCCCTCCTACCGCATCCCCAATCCGCGCGACGTGGCGCTCGGATTGTGGGAGCGTGCCCGCATCTTCCTGTCCCGCGTGGGCAAGGTGATCCTGACGCTGACGGTGCTGCTGTGGTTCCTGGCCACCTTCCCGTCGCCGCCGGCCGGCGCCACCGGCCCGGCCATCGACTACAGCTTCGCCGGCATGATCGGCCGCGCGCTGGAGCATGTCTTCGCGCCGGTGGGCTTCAACTGGCAGATCTGCATCGCGCTGGTGCCAGGCCTGGCCGCGCGCGAGGTTGCCGTGGGCGCGCTGGCCACCGTCTATGCGCTGTCCGGCAGCGAGGACGCCGTCGCCAGCCAGCTCGCGCCGATGATTGCCGCCCAATGGTCGCTGGCCACCGCGCTGTCGCTGCTGGCCTGGTACGTGTTCGCGCCGCAATGCATCTCCACCTTGGCGGTGATCCGGCGCGAGACCAACTCCTGGAAGGTGATGGCGGCCTCGGCCGCCTACCTGGCAGGGCTGGGCTACCTGGCCGCCTTCGCTACCTACCGCATCGCGCTGATGTTCAGCTAAAGCAAAGGACCGCAGCCATGAGCCTCTACCACGCCTTTGAAGCCCTGCTGGTGCCGCTGATCGTGCTGGCCTGCGCGGTCTCGGTGGCGGCGCGCTACGCGCCGCGTACGCGCGAGCGTCTCAAGGCCGGGCTGGCCGCGCGTCTCGGCGGCGGCGCAGCCACCGGATGGCGCCAGCGCGCCGTGGCATGGCTGGCGCCGCAGGCCGCGGCCGGCTGCGCCAGCGGCTGCGACAGCGGCGGCTGCAATACCTGCGGCTCCAGCACCACGGACGCCGCTCAGCCGGCGCCTGGCGCCCGTGCGGGCGAGCAGGTCATCCGCTTCGTGGCGAAACGCTGAAACACATCGAAAACACGCCGTCGCCGGCGTGTTTTCGACCACGCAGAAACGGGTACGCTTTGGGGTGCGCGGCACGGATTTGCAGCTTCGCCCGCCCCCTTCGCAATAGCGCGCCCCTCGTTCCCGCCGCTCTTTCCCGCTCCGATACCTGCCCAGTGGCACCGGGCATCATTCCGTTGCATTCCAATAAAGCCGGTCAATCATCGGCATGGGTATTCGCGACCGGACCGCCTGATGGCCATGACGCGTCCGATGGCCGGCTACTTGACGCCCGCGTCGCTTCTCGACTATTCTCTTTCGGGTGCATAGCTGCCGCAAAGGCGTTATCGCACCCGGCCAAAACACCCAAGGAATCCACGGAAGCCGTATCATCCGGCCCCGCTTCCCACCCAGCGCGCAATGCACCAGACCACCTGCCTCCACCGCCAAGCCGCCGATGCGTTCCGCATCGCCGCTGCCGCGCGCGTGCTGGCGGCAGGCCGTGCACTGGCCATCGCGCCGGCGCTATCCGCGCGCCTCTCCTCCTCGCTACTGCTAGACCTACCGATCGGTTGCCGGGCCTAGGGCCTCGTGGCAGTTCGGCAGCCTTGCGCCACCCTTTTTCCGCTTTAGCATTCAGCGCCTTTTTTTAGCGCTTCGCGTCCCGCATCTTCCCGCGAGGAAGGAGAACCGTCATGATGTTGCGTAACCCCGCCGCCAAATACCGCCCCGCCGTCGCCGTCGATCTCGCTGATCGCACCTGGCCCGATCAGCGCATCACGCGCGCGCCGATCTGGATGAGCACCGATCTGCGCGATGGCAACCAGGCCCTGATCGAGCCGATGAGTCCGCAGCGCAAACTGCAATTCTTCGAGCAGCTGGTCAAGATCGGCCTGAAACAGATCGAGGTGGCCTTCCCCTCGGCATCGCAGACCGATTTCGATTTCGTGCGCATGCTGATCGAGGAAGACCGCATTCCCGACGACGTCACCATCGTGGTGCTGACACAGGCGCGGGAAGACCTGATCCGCCGCACCGTCGAATCCGTGCGCGGCGCGCCGCGCGCCGTGATCCATCTGTACAACCCCATCGCGCCCTCCTTCCGCCGCATTGTGTTCGGCGCGAGCCGCGACGAGGTCAAGGAGATCGCGCTGGAAGGCACGCGGCTGATCAAGGCGCTGACGGACGCCATGCCCGGGACCGCCTGGTCGTACGAGTACTCGCCGGAAACCTTCAGCATGACCGAGCTGGACTTTTCGCTCGAGGTCTGCGATGCGGTATCGGCCATCTGGCAACCGAGCGCGGCCCGTCCGCTGATCCTGAACCTGCCGACCACGGTGGAATGCAGCACGCCCAATATCTTCGCCGACCAGATCGAATGGATGCACCGGCATCTCGCGAGACGCAGCGACATCGTGCTGTCGGTCCATCCGCACAATGACCGCGGCACCGCGGTAGCCGCCGCCGAACTCGCCGTGATGGCCGGCGCGGACCGCGTGGAAGGCTGCCTGTTCGGCAATGGCGAGCGCACCGGCAATGTCGACCTTGTCACGCTGGCGCTCAATCTCTATACGCAAGGCGTGGACCCCACGCTCGATTTCTCCGATATCGACGAAGTGCGGCAGTGCGTGGAGCATTGCAACCAGTTGCCGGTGCATCCGCGCCATCCCTATGTGGGCGACCTGGTCTTCACCGCCTTCTCCGGTTCGCACCAGGACGCGATTCGCAAGGGCTTCGCGCAGCAGCAGGCCGACGGTATCTGGGAAGTGCCCTACCTGCCGATCGACCCGGCGGACCTTGGCCGCAGCTACGATGCCGTGATCCGCGTCAACAGCCAGTCCGGCAAAGGCGGCATGGCTTACCTGCTGGAGCAGGTGCATGGCATCTATATGCCGCGGCGCCTGCAGATCGAATTCAGCCGCGCGGTGCAGGCCATGACGGACCAGAGCGGGCTCGAAGCCAGCGCCGACGATCTCTACCGCCTGTTCAGGCGCGAGTATCTTGAAGACGAGGTGCCGCTGCGCTACGCTGGCCACCAGCTGGTGTCCGACAGCAAAGGCCAGGTGGAGATCGAAGTGGAACTGGTGCGGGAGGGCAAACCCGTCAGCGTGCGCGGCCGGGGCAACGGCCCGATCGATGCGTTCGTCGGCGCCTTCGCCGGCGCGCTCGATATGCCGGTACGGGTGATGGATTACCACGAGCACGCACTCTCGTCCGGCGCGAACGCCGCCGCGGCCTGCTATGTGGAGGTACGCGTAGGCGATTCCGCTACCGGTTTCGGCGCCGGCATCGACGCCAACATCGTCACGGCTTCGCTGAAGGCCGTGGTCTCGGGTGTAAACCGCCACCTGCGCGCCGCCAGCCAGGCGCAGCGCGAAGAGGCCATCGCGGACTAAAACGGCTGCATCCGCAACCAAGGTCTCGCCGCGGAAAAACCGGTGTGCCCCGCCCCCACGGGGCACACGCGGAAAGACGCCCTTGCGGGACGCCCACGACATGCTCGTTGCTTGACTGTGTGCACAGCGTAAGGCCCGCCGCGGCTCGCTGCCACGAATATTTGCGCATGATCTTAGAAGCCCGCGCCGGCATTGGAAATGCGGAAGGCGGCCATGAACGGACCAATGCAGGGCGCATTCCGCTGCAATCGGCACCGATGAACGGGACGCCGTGGCAACGCCGCGACGCCCAGGGCAGCGTGCGCCACCGATAGGGATCTTCTTGCTTTCGGTCAAGGTTCGACCAGGAACGCTCCGCCACACTGTGCGTGAAGTTTCCCAATAAGCGAGCCAACCATCATGAAGAAGTCTCTACCTACCCGTCTTTCCACCACCGTTCTTGCCACACTTGCCTTGCTCGGTGCCGTTGCCGCGACGCCTGCCGCCGCCGACGACGAAACGCAGGGCAACTGGATGGTGCGCCTGCGCGCCACCTCCCTCAACATGGCCAACAAGTCGGACCCGATCGGCGGGGTCGGCCCGTCGGACCGCATCACGGTGAACGACAAGTGGATTCCCGAACTCGACGTCACCTACTTCTTCACGCCGCACATCGCCGCCGAACTCGTGCTGACCGTGCCGCAGAAGCAGAACGTCTCGCTGGACGGCAACAAGATCGGCTCCTTCACGCATCTGCCGCCTACGCTGCTGGTGCAGTATCACTTCATCCCCAACGGTACCTTCCGTCCCTATGTGGGCGCCGGCCTGAATTTCACCCGCATCTGGGGTGCCGACATCGCTAACAACTCGCTATCGCTCGATAGCTGGAGCGTGGCGCCGGCGCTGCAGATCGGCATGGACTACAAGCTCACCAAGAACTGGTTCCTCAATGCCGACGTCAAGAAGGTGTGGCTGTCGAGCGACGTCAAGGCGGGCGGCGTCAAGGTCTCGAACGTGAGCCTGGATCCGTGGCTGTTCAGCATGGGCGTGGGCTACCGCTTCTAACGCCCGCCCGGGACGCCTGCCCGGGACGCCAGCCCGAAGGACGCTGCGGCAGCTTTCGCGTCAGGCATGGTCCCGGCGAGGGATCTGCCGCAATGCGCCGCGATTCAGGCCGTAGAAGCGCGCGACCACGGCCATCTCGGAGCCGGCGGCGATCAGCGCTTCCGCTGAGCGGCGGCTGTGCAGGATCTGCGGGATGCTGGCGAGAAAGATGCGCGTCACGTCCGGGTCGAAATGCGTGCCGGACCCCGCCGAGACGATGGACAAGGCATCGTCGTCGGTCATCCCGGGGCGATAGCAACGCGCTTCGGTCATGGCATCGAATGCGTCCGCGACCGCCACGATACGCGCCGCCAGCGGGATCTCCCGGCCAGCGAGGCGGCACGGATAGCCGGTGCCATCGAAGCGCTCATGGTGATGGTGAGCGAGTTGCGACGCCAGCCGCAACAGCGCATTCGAACTGCCTGCAAGTATGTTCGCGCCGATTTCGGCGTGACGCTCCATCACCTGGCGCTCCTCGGCAAGCAGCTTGCCGGGCTTGAGCAGCACCGCATCGGGAATGGCAAGCTTGCCGACGTCGTGCACTGGCGTGGCAAGCCGTATGCGCTCGCAGTCCGCCGCGTCCAGGCCAACCAGATCCGCAAGGCAGGCAGCGATGGCCGCGGTACGGACCAGGTGCCCTGACGCATGCGGATAGCGCAAGCAGCCGGCAAGCGTGAGGCTGGCCAGCGTAACGACCGCATGGTGATTCTTGGTCATTGTTCTAAAGTCGCGCGAGGTGCGAAGTGCGAAGGCCGCCGGAACGCAAGCCATGCCGTGCGGTGCCATCAGGCGCTTCGAAGTTTATCGCCGGCGCCGCGGGGTGTCTTGTCCCACCACGGGAGGGGCCGATACCTGCTGGATCCGCCCCATCGACCCTCGGGCGAGCGCGGCGCGGTAACAGACATTGCCGGCAAAGCGCGAGATTCTATGCCTGACCCGGCATATCGCCAAGGGGCCTTGGCTTCACAGACAGAATTCCGCGGCACGTGCCCGCGGCAGGAACACAGCCAGCGCGCCGATGCGGCCGACACGCCGGATGCCATTTCAATTCACCGGCGCAGACGCTACCAGAGGGTCCGGCACGAACGGATGGCGGCGTCGGCGAACTCGCGGTTGCTGTGCGGGACGTGGCGCGCATCGGCTACCCGTGCCGTGCCGGAGGCGGAGCTGGAAGCGCCGGCTTCGATGCGGCGCAGAAATGGCGAGGCCAGCCGTGCGGTGATGGCGGATGCACGAACGGTTGAGGAAAAGATCTTACGCATGCTCGACTCCTGGCCGCCCTTTTTCGCTATTGCACTTTGCACTGTTGGCGGGGCGGCGCAATGCCGGGGAATCCCGGCGGAATTCAACAAAGGAGCGGGCCTGCCGATTGGCCGGGGCGGGTCGTATCCGACCGGCCCCAAGACACCGCCGCCTTACCAGTCAGGCAAGACAGCGGCCGGTGAACGACTGCTGGCGCGCCTGGTTTCGATAAGAAAATCGACTGGGGCAACTGTCCATATGGTTTCCTTATTCCCGGGACGAAAGGCCAAGTCCGGCACACCTGGAGGCGGATTGGCTCCGCGCTCCCCCCTGGCGCTTGCAGCGCCCTCAGCCCCCCGCGTGGCCGCGCCTGGCGGCGAGGCTGTCAGCACCGCCTGGCACGGCAAGAGCGGCCTGGTGCGGCGGGACGTGGCACGATGCAATGAAGCTGTACAGCATGGGTCCTCCACGCTGGCTGACATGGCCAGCGTCTGCGCAGGCGGCGGCATGCGTGGGCATGCACGGACGAAAGCGTGCATGCCGCGGCAAGCGGATCGCCTGGTAAAGCAACGCGTAGAGGGAATGGCTTGCACGGAGAACCCGTGCAAGAAACCACTACCCGCCGGTATCGGCTAGGCAGTGGCGAGGTATCGCCTGGACTTGCCTAGCCGTTCAGGATTTGGCCGAGGGCCAACTAGAACAGCAGTCCATGGAAATAAATCCGTAGTAAAGACGGAGCGAAGGGTAACAAATGCGTTGCAGTCTTCGCAACTGTTTTTTCGGTGCGCCGCAAGGCCGGATTCGTCTCGCCGGGAAAAGCGGCGCGCATTCGTGTGGCTGATGCGAATCACCGCTGTCAAGACGCATGCGTATGCGGCTGCCTCTTGTCCACTGGCAGCGGCAAGAAATCTGCGCCAGATGTTGCGTGCACAAGACACAGCCACCAGCAAAACAACAGAAACCACAGACATGGAACAAAATCTCGCCTCTAACGGTATTTGTTAATTTGTTATTTACCAGGGAGTTGCGAGTGAAGAACCGAATAGTCGATGTGCGTGCGCGTGTTGCGGTATCCGTCCTTGGCCTCGGCCTGGCGGGCTCAGTCCTTGCCGCGTCCTTGCCGGACGAGCCAGGTTCCAAGGACCACCCGATGTTGACCCGGTTTGCCGGCGCCCAGATACGCGCCTACCAGCAGGTCGACTACGACGAGGCGATATTGCCCAACCAGCCCATCGCCACGAACCACTCGCCAAAGACGCTCGCGCTGGAAGGCAAGATCACCCGCATCGCCTATCGGATTCCCGGGCAGAAGTCCGTGCTCGAAATCTCGCGCAACTACGAGGCCGCATTGCAGAACGGCGGCTTCCAGACGCTGTTCTCCTGCAAGGGCAACGATCAGTGTGGCCCCGAATTCCAGTCCTATGTGATCAACGGGGGCAAGGTGCGCCTGGCCGGCCAGGGCGACGCCGCCTTCAACGATGGGTTCCGCGCCATCCTCGCCAAGAAGGCCACGCCGAAGGGCGACGTCTATGTCTTCCTCGACATCATGTCGGACCCGTCCAACAACCTGTCCGCCATCTATCAGCAGGTAGTCGAGACCAAGGCGATGCAGACCGGGCAGGTCAGCGTGATCGACGCCAAGACCATGCAGACCTCGATCGCGTCGACCGGCAAGGTGGCCATCTATGGCGTCTACTTCGACACCGACAAGGCCGAGGTGAAGACGGAGTCCAAGCCCGCGCTGGATGAGATGGCCAAGCTGCTCAAGGCGGATCCCAAGCTCAAGGTCTATATCGTCGGGCATACCGACAACCAGGGCGCGCTGGCGCGCAACCTGGACCTGTCGCAGAAGCGCGCCGACGCGGTGGTGCAGGCATTGACGGCGTCCTACAAGATTCCCGCGGCGCGCCTGACGGCCAAGGGCGTGGGCTCGCTATCGCCGGTTGCCAGCAACGACGACGATGCCGGCCGCGGCAAGAACCGCCGCGTCGAACTCGTCAAGCAGTAAGCGCGGCCACCGCCTGCCGGGTCGTGGACTCCGGTCCCGGCGCCGGCATGCCCGCAAGGGGAAGATGCCGGGCGCAAGCACGTCCGGCGGGAGGCAGCGCTAGCGGAACGCCGGCTCGTCGAAGCTGCGCAGCTTGCGCGAATGCAGCTGCTCGGCACCGCTCTCGCGCAGGATGCGGATGGCTTCCAGGCCGATCGACATATGCTGGCTCACGCGCTGGCGATAGAACGCATTGGCCATGCCGCGCAGCTTGAGCTCGCCGTGCAGCGGCTTGTCGGAGACGCACAGCAGGGTGCCATAGGGCACGCGCAGGCGGAAGCCGTTGGCCGCCACCGTGGCGCTTTCCATGTCGATGGCAATGGCGCGCGACTGGTTGAAGCGCGCGTACAGCGACTTGGACTTGAGCTCCCAGTTGCGGTCGTCGGTGGAAACCACGGTGCCGGTGCGCATGCGGGTCTTCATCTCATTGCCAGAGAGCCCCGTGACGCGCGCCACCGCTTCCTGCAGCGCGACCTGGATCTCGGCAATGGGCGGCACCGGCACCCACGGCGGCAGGTCGTGGTCGAGCACGTGGTCGTCGCGCACATAGGCATGCGCCAGCACGTAGTCGCCGAGCTGCTGCGAGCGGCGCAGGCCACCGCAGTGCCCCACCATCAGCCAGCAATGCGGGCGCAGCACGGCGAGATGGTCGGTCATGGTCTTGGCGTTGGACGGGCCCACGCCGATATTGACCAGCGTGACGCCGAGCTTGTCCTCGCGCACCAGGTGATAGGCAGGCATCTGCGGCAGCGCGCGCGGGCGCAGGGCGTCGTCGGGCTCGGCCTCGCCGCGCTGCTGCACCACATCGCCGGGTTCGACGAAGCGCACGCAGCCGTCGGCGCCCTGCGCGTCTTCGGCCGCCATCAGCGAACGGCCCAGGGCGATGAATTCGTCCACGTAGCGCTGGTAATTGGTAAACAGCACGAAGCGCTGGAAGTGCTGGGGCGCGGTGCCGGTGTAGTGATACAAGCGCTGCAGCGCCAGGTCCACCCGCTCCGCGGGGAACATCGAAAGCGGGCCGGCCTCGCCGGGAACCGGCTCATAAGTGCCGTTGGCGATGGCGTCGTCGATGCGGCTCAGCTCAGGCAGCACGAAGGAGGCTTCGAGTTCGCGCGCCTGCGTGTAGCTGATATCCGTGGTGGAGGCTTCGATGACAAAGGGCAGCGGGATCGGGCGCCGGCTCACGCCGACCACCACCGGCACGCGGTGGTAGCGCATCAGGCGCTCGATCTGGTCGCGGTAGTAGTCGGCCAGCAGGTCGGGGCGGGTGACCGTGGTGCCGTACACGCCGGGGTAGGCTACCGTGCCCCAGGATGGCCGGCTGTCGGTAACCATGGTCTCGAGGTTGACCGAGATGCCGAGGTACGGGTAGCAGGCGTGTGCCGCGGACGGCAGCGGCTGGCGCTGGGCAAAGGCGTCGAAGCGCGCGCGGATGGCGCCGACCGAAGCGTCGTAGATTTCCCGGATGCGAGCCAGCGCGGCATCGGCGTCGGTGAACTCGGCCAGCTGATCGGCCGGATGGGCGGAAGAGAAGATCGAGGCATTCATGGCAAACATGATACCCCGCCACCGGACGGACGCAACACGGGGCCCGCAAATTGACGGGCCTGCGCGCGCTCGCTACACTGCGTGCAGTCTTTTGCGGCCAGGCGCCGCACTCGCCTCGCGATGCGCCCCACGCCAGAAGGGCTGCGCCGAGTTGCCGTATGTGCTTGCATGGGGAGCCCCGATGGAAATCCGCAATCTGCTGCCAGAAGAAACCGAGGCGGCCAGACAACTCCTTGCGGCCAACGGGTGGGCCCACCGGGTCGCCAATGTGGAACGCTTCGCCCGCCTGATCGCCAACTCGCAACGCGTGGTGGTGGCGGTCGACGACGGACAGGTCGTCGGCTTCGCGCGCGCCCTGTGCGACGATATCTCCAACGGTTACCTGTCGATGGTCGCGGTGGCGCCCAGCCATCGCCGGCAAGGCATCGGCCGCGCGCTGGTACGCCACATCGTTGGCAACGATCCCGATATCACCTGGGTGCTGCGCGCCGGCCGTTCGTCCGAGGCGGCCTTCTTCGGCCAGCTCGGCTTCGTGCCTTCGCTGGTCGCCATGGAGCGCCGGCGCTCCTGAGCCGTGCATGGATCGCCCCCCGGGCTCTGCCGGCCACTCAACTTTTCACCGCACTTCACCGACACCATGGCCACTTCCACCGGCTGGTTCCACTGGGCTTTGCTATCGGCCGGGTTCGCCGCGCTGACGGCGATCTTCGCCAAGATCGGGCTGGAAGGGGTCAACTCCGACCTGGCCACGCTGGTGCGCACCGCGGTGATCATCGTGGTGCTGACCTTCTTCGTGGTGCTGACGGGCAAGTGGAGCAATCCGCTCACGCTATCGCCCCGCACCTGGACCTTCCTGGTGCTGTCGGGCCTGGCCACCGGCGCCTCCTGGGTGTGCTACTTCCGCGCGCTCAAGATCGGCGACGCCTCCAAGGTGGCCCCGGTGGACAAGCTGAGCCTGCTGCTGGTGGCCGTGTTCGCCGTGATCTTCCTGGGCGAGCGCCCCAGCCTGCGCGAATGGGCCGGCATCCTGCTGGTGGGCGCCGGCGTGCTGGTGCTGGGATTCAAGCGGTAAGCCGTCAGCGCTCCGTGCGCAACGGCCCGTACTCCACCGGCACCCAGGTATAGCCCTTGCCCTCCGCCCGCACATGGCCGATCCCCGGGAACGGCAGGTGCGCGCCGGCCACCCACAGCTTGCCGCGCGCGGCATCGGCAAAAAGCCGCTTGCGCGTGCGCACCGCCTGCCGGCTATCCGAATCGAACTCGATCGCCACATCCGGGCGGCGGAACTGCACCGCATGGCTGTGCACGATATCGCCCCACACCAGCATGCTTTGCCCGCCCGACTTGAACAGGTAGCCGCTGTGACCGGGCGTATGCCCATACGCCGGCACCGCGCTGACGCCCGCCACCAGCGTGTCGCCGGGGCGATAGGTGCGCAGCTGGCCGCTGGCCCGATACGGCGCCAAGGCGTCGCGCGCCATGGCGAAGGCGGACTGGTCCGCCTGCGGCGCGCGCTGTGCGGCGGCGTCGTCCAGCCAATAGCCGGCTTCGGCCTGGCCGACATAGACCGTGGCGTTGGCGAACACAGGCTTGCCGTCCTCGCTCAGGCCGCAGACGTGGTCGCCATGCAGGTGGGTGAGCAGCACCGTATCGACCTGGGCGGGGTCGTAGCCCGATGCGCGCAGGTTCGCGGCGACGCGGCCAAGCGTGGGGCCGAAGCACGCGGCCGCGCCGGTGTCGACCAGGACCAGGTTGCTGCCGGTATTGACCAGGTAGGCATTGACCGCGGTCTGCATGCCCGGCGTGGCAGCCACGAACATGCGCGCCAGCAGCCTTCGCACCTCGCCCGGGCTGGTGTACTTCAGCAGTCTGGCATCGAGGTCGACATAGCCGTCGTAGAGCGCGGTGACCTCGAACTGGCCGAGCATCATGCGGTAATAGCCGGGAACCTGGTTCTCTTGCCGGGCCGGCGGCGCCTTGGGGGCCGGGCCTTGCGCCAGCGCAGGCAGGCCGGCAAGGGCAAGCGCGGCGCTCAGCGAAAGTGCCACGAGGCGGCGGCCGGCAAGGTTGGGCAGGGTCATGGGATGCTCCTCTGATCTATCCGGTGAACGGGACGGCGGGATACGACGCAACACCGCAACACCGCACCATACATGATCAGCGGTCCCCGGACCCTGCCCCCGCCTGCAGATAGGCCAGCACCGGCGCCAGCTGCGCCAGCGCGGGCGCCTGCCCGCAGGCCTGCCCGGCGGTGCACCAGGGATAGGGCAGCCGGGCCAGCCAGCCGTCCAGCACCGGCTGCGCGGCGTCGGCGGGCAGCACTTCCATGGCCTCGATCACAATGGTTAGCGCCTGCACGCGCCGGATGCCCGCCTGCATGGAGAAAACCCAAGCGTAGCTGCCGCAGCCCACCCGCACGCCGCCGGTGGCCTTGTCGGTCATGCCGACCAGCCAGTCGCAGCCGTAGCGCCCGGCCTCCGCCCCGGGCGGGGCGTCGGTCAGGCAGAACGTGTAGACGTTGTCGTAGGTCTGGCCGAAGCGCCGCACCAGCACGTCGCTGATGGCGGCCAGGCCCTCGCTGCGCCCGGGGAAGGCGATGGTCTCGGACTTGACCGTCATCTCCAGCGTGGCGTCCGGGGCAAACGCATGCGCCATCAGGTGCGGGCGGTTTTCGTCCTTGGCGCGGACATAGGTGCGGATCAGCGCCTGTGGGGCGAGGGCATCCGGGTGCGCCGTTGCGCTGGGAACTGCAGGTGCGTTCATGTTGTGCCTTGTGTATGCCTGCGCATGGCTGCGGGCCTTGCGCGGCGATGGTGGGTGGAATGCGTGGTCTGCCGGCATGGTAGCCCGGCGCGCGGGCCTGCGGCGAAGCAGCCCTGCCGCCAGCAAGGTCGCCGCCGCGCCCGGGTTTGCGTTCGCCGCCGCCGTCCTCAATGTATTGCCCACAATGCCTTGCGTCACAGGCAGGTCATCGAACCGACATAGATTGATGCTCTTTAGCCACCCGGCGCAGCACGGGACGGCAAACGAGAACAACGGAACGGGTGAGGGATATCGATATGATCAAGCGCAAGCATTGGGCGGCTATCGCCTGCGGCGTGGTCACGGCAGCGCTGGCAGCCTGCGGCGGCGACGGTGACACGGCACCGCAAACCGGCGCCGGTGGCAATACGGGCGGCGGCAATGGCGGCACGGTGACGCAGCCCGCCGCCCTCGCGCCGCTGGCGGGCGGCTCGCTCTATGTGGGTGCGGCGAGCTTTGGCGACACGGTATCGGTGCAGCTCGACCAGCCGGCCGCGGGCCAGGTCACGCTGCGCTTTCTCGATTCCCGCTTTGGCCTGGCCGGCGCCCTGGTGGGCAGCTACACGCGCAACGGCGACACCTACAAGGTTGCCAGGCTGGCGGCGGCTACGGCCGACGTCCCCGCCGGCCTGGCTGCCGCCGCGAGCGCGATCGGCTTCGAATTCGTGGTCGATGCCGGCGTGCTGTCCGGCGCGCTGGGCCAGGTGCCCAACCTGGCCGCCGGCGGCGGTGCCCTGCTGCAGGGCTACGTCAGCGCCGCCAACAAGGGCGCCCAACTGAGCGATATCGCGGGGGTCTACAGCTATCTGCGCCAGGCCGGCGGCACGTCCGGCGCGGGGCAGGTCAGGATCTTCGCCGACGGCACCCTGCGCGCCTGCGCCGGTGCCGCCTATGCCGACAACTGCGCCGGCGGCGAGAGCGGCCGGCTGAGCGCGGAAGCCGACCAGCAGCGCTTCCCCGGTGCCTTTGCCGTGACCCTGGGCGGCGCCAGGATCGGCCGCCTGTTCGTGGCGCGCCAGGACGGCCAGGCCACGCTGTTCGTCGACGAGGCGGCCACCAACGCCAACGGCAGCGCACGCAACGGCAATTGGGTGCTCAAGAGCGCGCAGGCGGTCGCCGCGGGCGCCAGCGACGGCGACTGGCTGTGCGCCGAGCCCGAGCTCGATGGCGGCAACGCGCCGACCGGCCGCACCCGCCGCAACTTTGTCTCGATCGCCGGCACCCGCCTCGCCGCCGACCATATCGCCAGCAACGTCACGCTGAGCTACAACACGGCCGGCGGGGCCGGCGGCACGCTCGCCAATGGGGCCAACGGCCTGGTCTACGGAGCCTGGCAGGACGCCGCCGCCGGCCAGCCGCAAGCCGCGCTGGCGCTGCTGCCGGTCAGCGCCAGGCTGGCATACCAGTTGCGCGACGTGCCCGGCACCGCGCGCCGCCTGCAAGGCGTGTGCACGCCGCTGGCGGCCGAATCTCCCACCACCACCTATCTGCAGGCCAAGGCCGGCGATATCGTGCAAGTCACGCTGGCCGACCTGCGCCCCACCCAGCCCGCCATCGGTTTCGACCAGATCTACTACAAGCTGGGCCGCTACGCCGCCGACCCGGCCAAGAAGTTCGACGATGCCTGCGAGGCCAACGGCCAGAACAAGGCCAAGACCACCACCGCCGCCTCGCGCGTGGACGACCTGGCTTCCTTCACCTGCACCAAGACCGTCGGCACCAAGCCGGAGGATATGAAGACCGTGGTGATCGGGCCGGCCGGCAAGCCGTACCTGACCGACGGCCACCATACCTTCACCAGCGTGTGGGAAACGGCGGACGGCGGCCCGCAGGCGAAGATGTGGATCAAGGTGCAGGACAACTTCGCCACGCAGGACCGCGCCACCTTCTTCCGCACGCTGCGCGCGCGCAACCTGACGTGGCTGAAAGACACCGCGAACCGTCCGACCACGCCGGCCGAGCTGCCGCTGTCGCTGGGCCTGCGCAACGGCATGGGCAACGACCGCTACCGCTCGCTGGTGTATTTCACCCGCGATATCGGCTATCAGCAACTGACCGACGCCACCGAGTTCACGGAGTTCTACTGGGGCGACTGGCTGCGCCAGCGCGTCAACCTGGACAATTACCGCCTGGATGACACCGCGAGCTACCTGAGCGCCGTACGCGCGGCGGCCACCGCCATGGTGGCGCTAGCCCCGGCCGATACGGTCAGCAACGGCAAGACCGCGGCGGCACTGGGCGGTCTCGCCGCCGTCAACGAGACCGAGTTCACCGCGCTGTCGCAGCCGGTGGGCAGCGCCAAGCCCGGCAAGCTGCCGTATGCCGTGGGCTACAAGGCGACCTTGCCGCAATAAGCGGAAAAGGCCGTATCACCGTGCGGGTCATCCGCACGGTGATACGGCTGCCATGCCTTATTCAGGCTGGATATTGGCGGCCTTGATGATGCGGCCCCACTTGGCCGATTCCAGCGCCTGGAACCTGGCCAGTTCGGCCGGCGTACTGGTGAACACTTCGGTGCCCGTGGTCTGGTAGAAGCTGGCCGCGGTCTCGCTCCTGGCTGCCTTCACCAGCATGGCGTTGAGCTTGTCCACCACCGGCTGCGGTGTCCTGGCCGGCGCGTAGGCCGCGAACCAGTAACTCATCTCGTAGCCCTTGACGCCGGCCTCGTCGATGGTCGGCACATTGGGCGCCAGCGGCGAACGGGCCTTGCCCGACACGCCCAGCGCCTTGAGCTTGCCGCTCTTGACCTGGGGCAGGCCGGTTGCGGTGTCGGTGATCATCATCTGGATCTGGTTGCCCAGCAGGTCGGTGAGCGCGAGCGGGTTGCTCTTGTAGGGCACGTGCAGCAGCTGCACATGCGCCATCTGCTGGAACAGCTCGCCGGCGATGCGCGAGGACGAGCTGCCGCTGCCGAAGCTGAGCTTGCCCGGCTCCTTCTTCGCCAGCGCGATGAAATCCCCCACGCTGTTGACCGGCAACTGCGGGTTCACCACCATGATCTGCCCGCCACGGCCCAGCGCGGTCAGCGGCGCGTAGTCCTTGACCGGATCATAGGGCAGCTTCTTGAACAGATGCTCGTTGGCCGCATGCGTGGTGTTAGTGCTGATCAGCACGGTATAGCCGTCGGGGCTGGCCTTGGCCACGTCGCCGGCGGCGATGAAGCCGTTGGCGCCGGGCTTGTTGTCGACCACCACCGTCACCTTGGCATCCACCGTGATGGCCTGGCCGATCGCGCGGGCGAGCTGGTCCGTCGCGCTGCCGGCGGCGAACGGCACCACGAAGCGGATCGGCTTGTCCGGGAACTCCGCGTGCGCGGGGCCGGCCAGCAGCGCGAGCGCGGCGGCGGCGATGCCGGTGGCCGCCTTCAGGGCGGAAGCGGGCTTGCTGTATGCGGACATCGTTGGTCTCCTGTTCGAATCTCGATGCGTTGTAGTCTTTGATTCGTCGTGGTTTGGTTTTGATGCGGATATTCAGCCGGCGCCGGACAGGCGTGGCGGCAGGGGAATTTCCAGTTGCAGCAGCAGGAAGGACAGTGCCTTCCCGTGCGTGTCCAGGTTGAGCGCATCGTTGACGCCGCCATCGAGCACGCCGTCGATGACGAAGTTCATGGCCTGCAGCGATGGCACGAGGTAGCGCCTGACCGCTTGCGGCTGACGATGCCGGAACAGCGCCGCAACGGCGTCTTCGGTCACATGGGCGGCAAGGTGATCGAAATCGCGCGGGTCGTAGGCGATCACGCTGATATTGGAGCGATCGCCCTTGTCGCCGGTGCGGCCATGCGCGAGCTGGTAGAGCGCAATGGTTGCGGCCGGGGCGTGCGGGTGGCCCGCATGGGTTTGGGTAGCGTTCATGGCAGCAGGGTGTGGCTTGCGTTGACGGCGCTGCGCGGCACCAGGCAGGACATCGCGTTCAGGCGTGCGCGCAGCGCGGTGCGCACGCCGCCGCCGCCGGCCGGCCCGCAGGTATAGAGCGCATTGATTTCGCGCAGCAGCGCTTCGGCCACGGGCTTGTCCTCATGCGCGAGCGCGGCGCGCAGGCGCACGTCCCGTGCCTGCGCCTCGCCCGCTTGCGGCTGCGCCAGCAGGCGGCCGCCGTCGTCGGCGAACACGCTCAGCACACCGATCAGGTCGAAGCGGATCGCGGCGTCGTGGCCGAGCAGCCGCATGCGCTCGCGCACGATCTGCGCGGCCAGGCGCGCGCGCGCCGCGGCGTTGGGGCCGGCGTAGGAGATCTCGCCCTCGGCGATCCAGCCGCCCTGGTAGAACAGGTTGGCCTTGAGTTGTTCGGGCCGCTCGCGGCCGCGCACATTGCGCACCGCCACGCGATCCGGCCCGGTCTGCTCGACCGTGGCCGCGCTGATGTCTGCGATCACGTCGGGCGTGAGATAAGCAGCGGGGTCGTGCACTTCGTAGAGCAGTTGCTCCTTGACGGTGCGCAGGTCCACGCAGCCGCCGGTATCCGCGGCCTTGCCCACCTCGATATTGCCGTCTTGATCCAGGCGCACGATGGGGTAGCCGACGGCATGCACGGCGGGCACGTCCTTCATGCCGGGATCGGCGAAATAGCCGCCGGTGACCTGCGCCCCGCACTCCAGCAGGTGGCCGGCCATGGTGGCGCGCGCCAGGCGGTCCCAGTCCTGCCACGACCAGCCGAAGTGGGCCATCGCCGGGCCCACCGCCAGCGCGGGATCGGCCACGCGGCCGCATACCACCACCTGGGCGCCTTCGGTCAGCGCATCGGCGATGCCCCGCGCGCCAAGGTAAGCATTGGCGCAGACGAAGCGCGCCTCGGGAAAGCCCGCGCCGACGATGTCCCGCAGCACGGCGCGGCCGGCATCGTGCGACAGGTCGTCGCCCTCCACCACCGCGACGCGCGGCGGCGGCAGGCCTAGCTCCGCAGCCAGCGCGCGCACGCGCCGCGCCGCGGCGCGCGGGTTGGCGGCGCCGAAATTGCCGACGATGGGAATGCCGTTGGCCAGGCACAGCCCAAGCACCGGCGCCAGCAGCGCGTCCAGCAGGGGCTCGTAGCCATGGGCGGGATCGGAGCGGCGCGCGAGCTGGGCCAGCGCCAGCGTACGCTCGGCCAGCGTCTCGAACATCAGCACGGCCGGGCCGCCCGCCGCGATCAGGGTGCGCACCACGGGCAGGGCGGCATCGGTACGGTCGCCGGAGAAGCCGGCGCCGCAGCCGATCAGCAAAGGGGCGGTCATGGGAAATGGCCTGGTGAGGAAAACAAGGCCCGCACGGCGCGGGCGATGGAGGCATTCTAGACGCGCCCGCGTCAGCCAAAAAGCGGATAATTTGGATTAATCTATCGACTTTCCCGATGAAACGCGGCAGGGCCGGAGCCGCTTGCCATCGAAGCCTGCCTGCCGCCGGGTACTTGCCAATGAACCTCTCCGTCAAACACCTGCGCGCCTTCGTGGCCCTGGTCACGCACCGCAACTTCACCCGCGCGGCGCAGGCTTGCCACTTGTCGCAGTCGGCCTTCAGCGCGCTGATCCAGACGCTGGAGGAACAGGCCGGCACGCGGCTGTTCGAGCGCACCACGCGCCATGTGGAGCTGAGCGTGGAGGGGCGGCGCTTCGAGGAAGTGGCGGCGCGCCTGCTGGCGGATTTCGAGACCGCCTTCGAAGAGTTGCGCGACCACGCCGAGCGCCGCAAGGGACGGGTATCGATCGCCGCCCTGCCGTCGCTGGCCGCGGGCGACCTGCCACCGGTCCTGGCCGCCTTCCACCAGCGCTATCCCGGCATCGCGCTGGAACTGTTCGACCTGCTGGCGGACGGCTGCATCGACCTGGTACGGCGCGGCCGTGCCGACTTTGCGCTGGCGCCCGCCCCGGCGCAGGACAGCGACCTGCGCATCGAGCCGCTGGTGGCGGACAGCTTCCACCTGGTATGTCCGGCGGACCACCCGCTGGCGCGCCGCCGGCGCGTCGCACCGCAGGCGCTGGCGGGCCTGCCCTTCATCCAGCTCTCGCGTACCAGCAGCGTGCGCCAGCACCTGGACGCGGCGCTGCATCCGCTCAAGCTCAACGGGGTGATGGAAGTGGAACATCTCGCCACGGTGGCAGCGCTGGTGGCGGCGGGGCTGGGCATCACGGTGGTGCCGGCGCTGGCGCTGTTCCAGTTCCAGCGGGA
>NZ_JARJLM010000638.1 GCF_029335485.1 Cupriavidus basilensis | reverse complement strand
ATCATGACCCGATTCTCCGAATTCGTCGTTGGAGTTGATGCATGGATTGTACTTTTACGTCCACATAGCCGGGGCGATTTACGATGCGCGCCCGCACGCGCGGTGCCGATGCCGGCAGCGCCTGCGGCGCCGTCGCGCCTTGCGGCCGCGACGGCGGGTCCTGCGTCTCGGCCGCCACCAGCGTTACCGAATGCTCCTGCGCGGCATGGCCGGCATGCCGCCGGTTTTCCGCGTCCAGCGTGGTGCGCAGCACCGTGTCGCCGCTGACGCCGGCCACGGCCGCATTGGCGGGCATCGGCACGTCGTGCGGGCGCGACGGCGCCAGCGTGCGCAGATAGCCCGTCACCCAGGCGGTGCGGATGCCGGTGCCAGCATAGCGCTTGAGATGGGAGAGCGTGTCCTCCACCAGCACCGCGCGGTGCGGCGCCACGCCTTGCTGGACCAGCAGGCGGCGCAGCATGCGCCGGTCCGGCTTGGGCCGCAGGTGGCCGTGCACCCACATGTCCTCGATCGCTACCACGCGCTCGAAGCAATGCTGGATACCCGCCACGCGCATCACCGCACGCGCGTAATGCTCCGGCGCATTGGTCACCAGGATCTTGCGGCCCGGCAGGCGGCGCAGGTGAGCGACCAGGCCGCGCTGCACCCGCACCATCTCCGCCAGTTGCGGGAAGTCGTGCGCGGCGCGCAGGAAGTCGGCCGGGTCCACGCCGTGATGGCGGATCATGCCGAGCAGGGTCGCGCCATAGCGCTGCCAGTACTTGACCCGTACCTCGCTGGCGGTGGCCTCGTCGCTGCCCAGCACGCGCGCGACATACGCCGTCATCAACTGGTTGATAGCGGGAAAGATCGCGTGCGACGCGTCGTGCAGCGTGTTGTCGAGGTCAAACAGCCAGACCGTGCGGCCGGAATTGTCGCCCGCAGGGCGGCGTCGGCGCGCACCGCGCAGGCTGCGGCGCAAGGGCGGTGAAATAGGTGGCACGCGGGA
>NZ_JARJLM010000637.1 GCF_029335485.1 Cupriavidus basilensis | reverse complement strand
CGCGACCGCGAGGCGCCAGCGCCACGCGGCCGCCACGGGATGCCGCCGGTGGCGGCCGGGCCGACACCTACTCCGGATCGCCCGCCTACCTCAAGTACGACCGCAGCCCGATGCCCGTCACGGCCATGGCGGCCGACTATCAGCCGGGCCATGTCACCAGGCCGCACCAGCACCCGAATGCGCAGCTGGTGCACGCCGTGCATGGCGTCATGGTGGTCGCCACCGCCGAAGGCCAGTGGATCGTGCCGCCCACGCGCGGCATGTGGATGCCCGGCGGTACCGTGCACTGGATCCGCATGGTCGGCCATGTGCGCATGCGCACCGCCTATATCCGCCCGGACGCCGCCGCCAGCCTGCCGACCCGTTGCACCGTGCTGGGCATCACGCCCCTGCTGCGCGAACTCATCCTCGCCGCGATCGACATTCCCACCCCCTACAGCGCCGAATCCCGCGACGGGCGGCTGATGCGGCTGCTGCTGGACGAGGTGATGCTGGTGCCGACGCTGCCCCTGCACCTGCCCCGGCCCGCCGACGCCGGCCTGCGGCAGATCTGCGAGGCCATCGTTGGCGCACCGGATACGGCGCTGACGCTGGCTCAATGGGGCGAGCGGCTCGGGGTCGATCCCAAGACCATCCAGCGGCGCTTTGCGCGGGAGACGGGGATGACGTTCGGGCAATGGCGGCAGCAGGCCAGGCTGCTGGCGGCGCTGGAAAGGCTGGCCGCCGGGGCCAAGGTGGTGGATGTGGCGCTGGATCTCGGGTATGAGAGTCCCAGCGCGTTTTCCACCATGTTCAGGCGGCAGTTCGGGGTACCGCCCAGCGGGTTTTTCAAGTGAGGTTCTTGGTGCGCCAGCGAGCGCTGCGGCGTCGTTGCCGATCCCGATGCGCCAGGACCATCTGCAATGACGACGGTGTCTGCCCCAGTTCTCACCCCTCCAGGTACCTCTCCACCAGCCTGGCCCAATAAGCCGCCCCCACCGTCAGGTTCTCATCGTTGAAGTCATAGCCGGGGTTATGCAATAACGGCTGCCCCGCCCCATTCCCCATCCGCACGAAGCACCCCGGCCGCTGCTGCAGGAAGTAGGCAAAATCCTCGCTCCCCGCGATCAGCGGGAAATTCGCCACGACCCGGTCGGGCCCCACCAGTTCTTCGGCCACCTGGCGCGCGAACTCGGTCTCGCGCTCGCTATTGATCAGCACCGGGTAACCGCGGATGTAGTCGATCTCCACGGCCGCGCCATAGCCCTCGACATGGGAAGCCACCAGCCGGCGAATACGGTTCTCCAGCGTGCGCCGCACGTCGGGACTGAAGGAACGCACGCTCAGCTCCAGCTTCGCGCTTTCCGGGATCACATTGGGCGCATGGCCCGCGTGCAGCGTGCCGATGGTGACCACCGCGGTTTCGTTCGGGTCGATATTGCGCGACACGATGCTCTGCAGCGCCATCACCAGGCTGCCCGCGACCAGGATCGGGTCGATCGACTGGTGCGGCCGGGCGGCGTGGCCGCCCTTGCCGCGGATGGTGATGGCGACCGTGTCGCAGGCCGCCATGAAGGGGCCGGCGCGGAACATGAAGGTGCCGGCCTCCACCCCGGGGTGGTTGTGCAGGCCGAAGACCGCATCGCATGGGAAGCGCTCGAACAGGCCATCGGCAAGCATGCGTTCGGCGCCGCCGCCGGAGCCGATTTCCTCGGCAGGCTGGAAGATCAGGTGAACGGTGCCATCGAAGTTGCGCGTGCGCGCCAGTTGCCGCGCCGCGCCGAGCAGCACCGTGGTGTGGCCGTCGTGGCCGCAGGCGTGCATCTTGCCGGCGTGGATGCTGGCGTACGGCAGGCCGGTGCGCTCGTGAATGGGCAGCGCGTCCATGTCGGCGCGCACGCCGATGCTGCGGTGGCCATCGCCCTGGCGCAGCGTGCCCACCACGCCGGTACCGCCGACGCCGCGCGTCACCTGGTAGCCCCAGCCTTCCAGCCGGGTGGCGACCAGCTCCGCGGTACGCACTTCGTCGAAGGCGAGTTCGGGATGCTGGTGGATGCTGTGGCGGATCGCTTCCAGCTCGGCCCGGCTGCCGGCGGTGTCGGCGAGTTCGCAGAAGCGCTGGGAACGGGAGGCGGGAGCGGGCGAGTCGGCAAGCAGGGACTCGACGAATTCGGGGGCGTGTTCTGACATGGCAGTACTCGTTATGTCGTTATGTCTTCGAGGCGTTTCGAAGCGTATAGAAAACAGTATTTCACGCTGGGCGCAGAGCGCAAACGGTTTAACCCTTTGTAGCGAAATCAGGGGAACAACTGTTGCGAACGGGGGACGGTCCTGCGCGCGCGAGGGTCACAGGGGCAACCCCCACCCGCGCACGGGGATGGCGGGCCTGCCTTTTCAACGCGGCGCGAATGGCAGCAGGTATCGCTGGCGGTACAAGCGACGCCCGCCAGGCACTTGCCCCGGCCATCGGCACGACGCAAAACACACGACGCACAAATCGAGTAGGGTGAGGGGTCACCCCCTCAGCCCTCTCACACCACCGTACGTGCGGTTCCGCATACGGCGGTTCACAAGCGAGACTGCAGGCGCTGCTGGGTATCAAGCAGCGAGACCAGCCCCATGGCGTCGAAGTAGCGCTTATGGAACGCGGTGTTCATATGACTAGCCCCCGCATTCCACCATGGCCCATGACCATTGCGGGCCGAATGCCACGCGCGATCCTTCGTTAATCCCTGCCGACGCAGCATCACAGTGCGGGTAGCACGTCTCTTGGCCTGCCTCCATAGCAAGCAGCGCAGCCGTCGTCGCACCCACCCGTCCAGCGTCTCCAACACCCCTTTCGCTTCCGTGTATTGGAAGTACCCGATCCACCCGCGCAGCACCGGATTCAGCACTGCAATCGTATGGGCCAGGCTCCCCCCTCGCCCCGGACGCACCAACTCCCGTACCCGGGCCGTTAGCCTGCTTAGGCTTTCCGCCGCGATACGAAGCCGCGGCTGACGCTGCCCTGTCAGGCTGTAACCCAGGAACTTGCGCGCCCAAGGTCGTGCACACGCGCTCTTGCCCTCATTGACCCGCAGCTTCAGCCGCTCCTCCAGGAATGCTGTCATGCCGGCCAACAACTGCTGCCCTGCCGTCTCGCTGCGCACATAGACATTGCAGTCGTCCGCGTAACGACAGAACGCGAGGCCCCGCTTCTCCAGCTCACGGTCCCAATCCGTCAGCAGGATATTCGACAGCAACGGCGACAGCGGCCCGCCTTGCGGCGTGCCTTGCCTCCTTGCCTCGACCATCCCACCACGCATCAGCCCCGCTTCCAGATACCGCCGGATCAGCTTGAGCACCCGGACCTCCTTCACTTGCCGCGCCACCCGCGACATCAGGATGTCGTGGTTGACCCGGTCGAAGAACTTCTCCAGGTCGATGTCCACCACCCAGCGCCGGCCTTCCCGCACATACCGCTGTGCCTGCAAGACCGCCTGCTGAGCGCTGCGCCCCGGCCTGAAGCCGTAGCTCGACTCGGAGAATCCCGGCTCAAAGATCGGTTGGAGAACTTGCAGCAGCGCCTGCTGGATCAGCCGGTCCACCACCGTCGGGATGCCCAGTGTCCTCACCCCGCCCGCAGGCTTGGGGATCTCCACCGCGCGCACCGCCTGCGGGATGTATTGGCCGGTCAACAGCGCCACCTTGACGCTCGGCCAGTGCACCTTCAGCCAGTCGCGCAACGCCGTCACCGCCAGGGCATCCACCCCGGCCGCGCCGCCGTTGCTGACCACCTTCCGGTACGCCAGCCACATGTTGCCCTTCTCGACCACCGCCTCCATCAGCGATGGCGCCCGCGCTTTCGTTTGCCCGACAGCCGCCGTGCCAGCCTCCGCACCCCCATCGGCCCCAGGCAGGTTCCGCCTGCCGTCCTCCGCTGTGGGCTGCACTCGTTCGTGCATTTGGGCTTCGTCGGTAAGCATCGAGGTCTGTCGTCCTAATCGCGCTCGTTCATGTTCGGCCCTTCACCGCCAACCGCTCGCCTACTATGGCCTCTGCTGACTTCTGCACCGCCATCCCGACGCCTCTCGACGTCGGTAGCACCATGGCAGCGGTGCAGATCTCCCCGGGTATGACGCACTCACCTTCATGCTTATGCCTGTCGGATTTACGCCGCATCGTTCCGTGCAAGTATTGGGCTTCAGCAATTACGGCTACCTCACCCCAATACGGCGCCTCGTATCCGCTTCCTGTTCGTCAGGCCAGCGCTTTGCCTCGGGCTTCCTTCAGACCCCCAGTCGCCCGGGGAACCCTTGCCTCTGGCTAACACTTCCCCTTGCCGGGTGTGTAAGGGACTTGCACCCTCAAGTGAGTGCGCCCTGCCGGGCGCACCGCAAAAAGGGCGGCCCATCGCGGGCCGCCCTTCCCTTGGCGTTCAACCGGACCAGATGGCCCTAGGCGTACGCCACCACCGTCTGCCCCTGCTCGCCCAGGCCGTCGATGCCCAGGCGCATGGCGTCGCCCGCCTTGAGGAAGCGCGGCGGCTTGAAGCCCATGCCCACGCCCGGCGGCGTGCCGGTGCAGATCAGATCGCCGGGGTGCAGCGTCATGAAGCGGCTGACGTAGCTCACCAGCGTGGCCACGTCGAACACCATGGTGGCGGTGCTGCCCTTCTGCACGCGTTCGCCGTTGACGTCCAGCCACAGTCCCAGCGCCTGCGGGTCGGCCACTTCGTCGCGCGTGACCAGCCACGGCCCGACCGGGCAGAAGGTGTCGCAGCCCTTGCCCTTGTCCCAGGTGCCGCCGCGCTCGAGCTGGAATTCGCGCTCGGATACGTCGTTGACCACGCAGTAGCCGGCGACGTGGGAGAGCGCCTGGTCGCGCGGCACATCGCGGGCGACCTTGCCGATCACCACGCCGAGCTCCACCTCCCAGTCGGTCTTCCCGGAGCCGCGCGGCAGCATCACGTCGTCGTTGGGGCCGTTGAGCGAGCTGTTGGCCTTGAGGAAGACGATGGGCTCGGCCGGCAGCGGCATGCCGGCTTCGGCGGCATGGTCGGCATAGTTCAGGCCGATCGCCACGATCTTGCCGATGCCGCTCCAGGGTACGCCGAAGCGCTCGGCCTGCACCACCGGCAGCGTGGCCGGGTCCACCTGGGCCAGCCGCGCCAGCGCCTCGGCGGACAGCTGCTGCGGCCCCAGGCCATCCAGCACGCCGGACAGGTCGCGCACGCGGCCCTCGGCATCGATCAGACCCGGGCGTTCGGCGCCAGGCTTACCCACACGTACTAGTTTCATCGTTTCCCCTTGGCTTCGGTGGCGGTGCGGCCGGCGGGCTCGGAGAGGGTCCGCGCGACCACGGTAAGGACTTCTTTTGCGGTGTTCTCGGAGTGCTGGCGCAGCACCTGCGCCAGCCGCGGGCGGCCCGGCTCGCGCAGCGCGGCCATGATGGCCTCGTGCTCCTCGAACGACTCCTGCCAGCGCAGCATATCCGCATTGGCGGCGCCGCGCGCGCGGTGGACCTTGCTCATCAGCGTGGCGTAGATGCCGGCCAGCACCGGATTGGCGGCGCCGTCGATGATGAGCTGGTGGATCTCCTGGTTGGTGCGGAAGTACTCGGTGCGCCGCCCCGCGGCGTGGGCGTCGAGCATGGCCTGGTGCTTGCGCTCCAGCCGCGCCATGGCCACCTCGGACAGGCGCGCCGCGGCCAGTTCGCCGGCGGTGGCCTCGAGCCCGTGCAGCGTCTCGAAGGTGGCGCGCAGCTCGTCGAGATCCAGCGCCGCCACGCGGTAGCCGATGTATTGCCGATGCAGCACCAGCCCCTCGGACACCAGCACCTTGAGCGCCTCGCGCAGCGGCGTCTTGGAGACATCGAACATCTCGCAGAAGGCGCGTTCGTCGATGCGCGCGCCGGGCGGCAGCTCGCCCTCTTCGATCATGGTGCGCAGCCGGGCGGCGATTTCGGCCGACATGCCGAGGGTGCGCAGGCGCGCGGATTTGGGAAGCGTTTGAGTCACAGACATCACCGGGATGGGGAACATGCACCACAAGAAGGCTAACACATCCCAAAATTGTGCGGACGCAATATATAAAAATCAACAACTTACATGAGTTGTAATTACAGATTACGTATCCTATACTCCGGTCCAGTTGCGCGACACACACTATTCAAACCGCCCTACCATTCCCCCAAAGGAGACAAGCGTCATGCAAACGACAAGCCGGGCCGCAGCGCTAACGGAGACGAAGAGCTCCGTGCGCTGGAAGATTTTCCTGATGATGTTGTTCCTCATCGCCATCAACTACATCGACCGGGCCTCGCTCTCGGTGGCGATGCCGCTGATCGCCAAGGAATTCGACCTGAGCCCCACCATGCAGGGGCTGATCCTCAGCGGCTTCTTCTGGACCTACGCGGTCATGCAGATCCCCGGCGGCATGCTGGCGGACAAGTACAAGCCGCGTATCGTGATCGCCACCGCCACCATCTTCTGGGGTGCCTTCCAGGCCCTGGCGGCGGTCTGCACCAGCGCCGGCGCACTGCTGCTGACCCGCTTCGGCCTGGGTGCGGCCGAAGCGCCGATCTACCCGGCCGGCGGCAAGCTCAACGCCATCTGGATGACGCAGAACGAACGCGGCCGCGGCGCTACCCTGCTCGACGGCGGCGCGCCGCTGGGCGCGGCGCTCGGCGCCATCATCATCACCTGGCTGATCACCGCGCTGGGCTCGTGGCGCCTGGCCTTCGTGGTGGCCGGCGTGGGCACGGTGCTGGCCGGCATGTGGGCCTGGCACTACGTGCGCAATTCCCCGCGCGAGCACCGTGGCGTCAATGAACTGGAAGCCGCCTATATAGAAGCCTCGCAAGCCAGCGAACACCGCGCCGAACCGGTCAACCAGTCCGGCCGTTCGCTCGATTTCTTCAAGTACCGCTCGGTGTGGTGCATGGCGATCGGCTGGATGTGCTTCAACAGCGTCTTCTACGGCCTGCTGACCTGGATGCCCAACTACCTGAACAAGGTGCATGGCTTCGACATCAAGCAGATGGGCGGCGCCAGCTTCATCATCTTCTTCGCCGGCTTTATCGGCGAGCTGATCGGCGGCTGGATCGCCGACAAGTGGAAGGCCGCCGGCGGCGCGCCCAACCTGGTGATGCGCACCCTGTTCGGCATCGCCGCCGTGGTCGCCACCGTGTCGATCTTCTCGGTGGCCTATGTGAAGGATCCGGTGGTGGTGGTGGCCCTGCTCTCCTCCACGCTGTTCTTCCTGCGCTGGTGCGGCCTGTACTGGTGCATCCCGTCCATCCTCGGCACCCGCAACAAGGTGGGCTTCCTGGGCGGCGTGATGAACCTGGGCGGCAATGTGGGCGGCATCACCGTGCCCATCATCGTCGGCCTGATCGTGCAGTACACCGGCTCCTACTTCCTGGCGCTGATGTTCTTCGCCGCCGCCGGCGTGGGCCTGCTGATCGCCTCCACCGCGATCGACTACGAGAAGAAGCTGCCGGTCTGAGCCGGGCCGGGCACCGCCCTCGCCTTCAACGGCGCGCCCGAACAGTAAAACCGCAAAGAACGGACAACAAAAAGCGAGGCACCGGCTCGCCGCAACCATGCGCGCCGGCCTCGCCAACTCCCGAGAGCACGACTCCCATGACCAAACGCACCCTTCTCGGCATGCTCACGCCGTCATCCAATACCGCGCTGGAACCCATCACCAGCGCCATGGTGAGCGGCCTGCCGAACGTCAGCGCGCACTTCTCGCGCTTCACCGTCACCGAGATCTCGCTGCGCGACCAGGCGCTGGGCCAGTTCGATCTGGACAAGATCATCGGCGCCGCCAGGCTGCTGGCGGACGCGCGCGTGGACGTGATCGCCTGGAACGGCACCTCCTCCGGCTGGCTCGGCTTCGAGAAAGACCAGGCGCTGTGCCGCCAGATCACCGAAGCCACCGGCATCCCCGCCACCACCTCGGTGCTGGCGCTCAACGAGATCCTCGACAAGACCGGCGCGCGCGACTTCGGCCTGGTCACGCCTTACCTGGACGACGTGCAGCAGCGCATCGTGCAGAACTACGAGCGCAACGGCTACCGCTGCGCCGCCGAGCGCCATCTCGACCTGCACGTGAACTACAGCTTCGCCGAGGTGGAGGAAGACACCATCCGCCGCATGGTGCGCGAAGTGGCGCAGCACAGGCCGGCGGCCATCACCACGTTCTGCACCAACCTGCGCGCGGCGCACCTGGCGCAGGCGCTGGAAGCCGAGACCGGCATTCCCGTCTACGACACCATCTCCACCGTGGTATGGAAATCGCTGCGGCTGGCCGGCGTGGACACGCGCGCGCTGCGCGGCTGGGGCCGCTTGTTTGCCGAAGTGGAATGAAGGAGCAGGGCGCATGAACACCGAACTCGATCTCGTCATCCGCAACGCCGAAGTGGTCACCGCCGCCGATCGCTTCACCTGCGATATCGGCGTGCGCGATGGCCGCATCGCCGTGCTGGGCCATGACCTGCCGCGCGGCACGCGCGAGATGGATGCAACGGGCCTGCTGGCGCTGCCCGGCGGCGTGGATGGCCATTGCCACCTCGACCAGCCCATGCCCGACGGCATGCGCATGGCCGACGATTTCTTCACCGGCACGCGCGCCGCCGTGTGCGGCGGCACCACCACGGTGATCCCGTTCGCGGCGCAGGAAAAGGGCGGCTCGCTCAAGGCCGCGGTGGCCGACTACCATCGCCGTGCCGAAGGCCGCGCGGTGGCGGACTACGGCTTCCACCTGATCGTGGCCGATCCCACGCCCGAAGTGCTGCGCAACGAGTTGCCCGAACTGATCCGCCAGGGCTATACCTCGTTCAAGGTCTATATGACCTACGACGATCTCAAGCTCTCCGACCGGGAAATGCTGGACGTGCTCGAGGTGGCCAAGCGCAACGGCGCGCTGGTGATGGTGCATGCCGAGAACGCCGACTGCATCTCGTGGCTGACCGAGAAGCTGGTTGGGGAAGGGCGCATTTCGCCGCGCTTCCATGGCATGGCGCGTCCTGCCCTGGTGGAACGCGAAGCCACGCATCGCGCGATCACCTTCGCCGAACTGGTCGATGTGCCCATCCTGATCGTCCATGTATCCGGCAAGGAAGCGATCGAGCAGATCCGCTGGGCGCAGGGCAGGGGGCTGCCGATCCTGGCGGAGACCTGTCCGCAGTATCTGTATCTCACGGCCGAGGACATGGGCTGGACTGGCGACGACGGCTATGAAGGCGCGAAGTGCGTCTGCAGCCCGCCGCCGCGTGATCCGGAGAACCAGGCCGCGGTCTGGCGCGCACTGGCCAACGGGGTGTTCAGCGTGTTCTCATCGGATCATGCGCCATTTAACTATGACGATCCGCAGGGCAAGAAACCGGGCGGCGCGGCGCAGCGTTTCGATCATATTCCCAATGGCGTTCCCGGCATCGAGACGCGCTTGCCGTTGCTGTTCGACGGCGTTGCGAAGGGCAGGCTCTCCTTGCATCAATTCGTCGAGTTGACGTCCTATCGGCCGGCCCGGCTTTATGGCCTGTATCCGAGAAAGGGGACGATCGCCGTGGGCGCGGACGCGGATATCGCTTTGTGGAATCCGCAGAAGAAGGTGCGGATTGCCAATGCCGCGCTTCACCATGCGGTGGATTACACGCCGTACGAGGGGATCGAAGTCACCGGTTGGCCGGTGCACTGCTTCTCGCGTGGGGAATTGCTGGTGGAGGATGGGAAGTACCTGGAACCTTCGCCAGGGCGGGGGCGGTTTTTGCCGGCTGGGGCGCCGGTGTTGGGTTGATGGTTTTGGGTGGATGGATGCCTCGACTTCAACGTCAACTTCTTCGCTTCAACTGCTTGACGTCAACGACGAGGCGCCCCATACGGCCTGGCAGACCTTCACGGCTCGCTTCGCATCGCTTGAAGGGTGGCCCCTGGGGGCCTGATCCCTGATGTATTTTCCGGACTTGATCATGCGCATTCTTGTTGTTAATCCCAATATTTCCGAGAGCGTTACCGAACTGATCCACGCGGAGGCTTTGCGCTCGGTTTCGCCCGGCACTTCGTTGACCATGGCTACGGCGCAGTTTGGCGTGGCCTATATCGAGACGCGCTTCGAGGCGCTGGTGGGCGGCTATGCCACGGCTTGCGTGGCGGCGGAGCACCAGGGGCGGTTCGATGGCCTGGTGGTGGCGGCGTTCGGCGATCCGGGGCTGGCGGGGCTGAAGGAGTTGTTCAATGTGCCGGTGGTGGGCATGACGGAGGCCGCCCTGGCGAGCGCCTGCCTGCTGGGGCAGCGCTTTTCCATCATCGCGATTTCGCATCGGATCGAGGCGTGGTATCGCGAGTGCGTGGCGGCCAGCGGACTGACCGCGCGGCTGGCCAGCGTGCGGTCGTTGCAGCAGCCGCTGCGCGATATCGGCAGCGTGCAGGAGGACCACGCCGCGCGGCTGGAGGAAATGAGCCTGCAGGCGGTGCGCGAGGACGGCGCGGACGTGATCATCGTGGCGGGGGCACCGCTGGCGGGCCTGGCGCGTACGCTCAGGGACCGGATTCCGGTGCCGGTGGTGGACGGCGTGTCGAGCGCCATCCGCCACTGCGAGAGCCTGGTCGCGCTGGCGCCCACCGGCGCCGCGGAAGGCAGTTTCGCGCGGCCGCCGCGCAAGCCCAATCGCGGCTTGCCGCCGACGCTGGCGGCCATGCTGGACCAGGACGAGGTTGTCGCGTGCAGCCGGACATGGAGCGGCCGTCTCCTATAATGCTCCGGCCAAGCATGCCGATGCGACCGCCGGAGAGCAATACCTTGCGACAAGCCCTGTTGATCGTCGATGTCCAGCCCACCTTCTCGCCGCCGCAATGGCTGATCGACGGCCTGCTGTCACTGATAGGCCGGATGCCTTCGGCGGCGACCGTGGAACACCATGACGAAGCGCGCACGCCGTTCATGCGCCAGCTTGGCTGGGCACCCGGCACAGGCGACCAGTCCCTGATTCCGGCGGATCGCGTGTTCGTGAAGCATGGCTATCTGCCGTCCGCAGAGACCATCGCGTATCTGCGCGAACTGGCGCCCGAGCGCGTGCTGGTCGCGGGCATCCAGACCGAGACGTGCGTGCTGGCGGCGGGATTCGCGCTGTTTGACGCCGGGCTGCAGCCCACGCTGGTCTCCGACCTCACCGTGGGCTCCTCACTCGATCCTTCCGGCGCGCTGGGCGTGCAGCTGTGGCGGCATCATTTCGGCAGCGTGATCGCGCGGGCCGATGCGATGACGTAGCCGCCGCCGCGCCTACGCTGCCACACGCAAACCCAGTTCGCCAAGACTCGCACGCAGCGTCTGCCTGAGCGGCGTGCGCGGCAACGCGCCTGCCAGCGCTTCCAGCGCGCTGCCGTCGAGCGCGTGCGGCACCTTCCACAGGTACGCCATCTCGGCCAGCTCGCGCCACATCGGCACCACCGCGCCCCCCGCGCGGATCAGCCACCACGGCATGCCGCCCACGCGCGGCGCTTGCCGCATGCCGCTGGCTTCGGCCAGCGCGCTCACCAGTTCGTCGCCCGTCAGCGTATCGCCGGCGAAATGCAGTACGGCATGGCCGCGCAGGCCGGCATGGCGCGCGGCGACCGCAACGAATGCCTGCGCCAGATCGGGCAGGTAGGCCCAGGCATGCGCGCGGTCGCGCGGGCCGGGGTAGACCACCTTGCCTTGATCGAGCGATTTGGCGATCGCCAGGTCCATCCACGCGCCCCGCCCCGGGCCGCCGAAGAAATCCCCGGCACGGATGACCACGCTGCGCAGCGCGGGTGCGCGTGCGCGCATGGCGGCTTCGATGGCGCAGCGGATTTCGCCTTTGCGCGTGCTCGGCCGCGCCACGGTGTCGGGCCGCAGCAGGGCCGGCATCGATTCGCCGAAGTTGTAGACATTGCCCGGGAAGAGCAACAGCGCGTCCAGCGCCTGCGCCACGTCCATCGCGTTGCGCGCCAGCGTTTCGGCGTGCCGCTCCCATTCCGTGTAGACCGGGTTGAGGGCGTTCACCACCACGCTGGCGCCGCGCGCCGCCGTCACCAGCTGGGCAGTGTCCGCCACACCGGTGGCGAGGCTGCGCACGCCGTGCGGCACCGCGCCGGCAAGCGGGCGCCGCGCCTGTGCCAGCACGCGCCAGCCGGCGGCGGCAAAGGCCTCCACCAGGGTGCGGCCCAGCCGGCCGTTGGCGCCCAGGATCAATACGGTTTCGCTCACGACGTTCTCCATTTGATGCCGCCCCTGCCGCCCGTGCCCCGTGGCCGGCGGGATTCGTTCGAGACCATTGTGGCCGATCCCGCGCTGCCCCACAATTGCATGAACTTGCAAGTCCGGGATGCATTTTTGAATATCGCGCCGCGCCTTCGCGGCGCAGGGAGAGATCAGGATGGCCGAGGAATTCGACTGGACGCTGATGCGCTCCTTCCTGGCCGTGATGGAATGCGGCAGCCTGCTGGGCGCGGCGCGGCGGCTATCCAGCAGCCAGCCCACGCTGGGGCGCCATGTGGCGCAACTGGAGGCGCAGCTCGGCGTGCCGCTGTTCGAGCGCACCGGCCACGGCCTGCAGCCCACCGACGCGGCGCGCGCCATCGCCGGACATGCGCGCGCGATGCAGCAAGGCGCCGATGCGGTGGCGCGCACGCTGGCACGCAGCGAGACCGGCGTCAAAGGCACCGTGCGCATCTCGGCCAGCCGCGCGGTGGCGAGTTTCCTGCTGCCGCCGCTGCTCGCCGATCTGCGCCTGCGCGAGCCGCAGCTCGCCATCGAGGTGGTGTCGTCCAACGAGGTCAGCAACCTGCTGCGGCGCGAGGCAGATATCGCCATTCGCATGGTGCGGCCGGAGCAGGCCTCGCTGATCGCGCGCAAGGTGGCGGCGGTGCCGCTATGCGCCTGCGCCCATGAGGACTACCTGCGCCGCAAGGGCGTGCCGCGCACGCCGCAGGACCTGCTGCGCCACGAGTTGATCGGCTATGACCGCGACGACACCATCGTGCGCGGCATGCGCGGCATGGGCCTGGAAATCAGCCGCGAGGCCTTCGGCGTGCGCAGCGACGACGACATCGTGCTGTGGCAGTCGATCCGTGCCGGGCTGGGCGTGGGCTTCGCCGCGCGCTATATCGCCGCCGGCGACCCGCGCGTGCGCACCGTGCTGGCGGAGCTGCCGATTCCGCCGCTGCCGGTCTGGCTCACCGTGCATCGCGAGATCCGCGCCAGCGTACGCATCCGCGCCGTCTACGACTTCCTCGCCAGTGCCATTCCCGCCGCGCTGGCAGCGCCATGAGCCGCGGACCGCGCAGCCTGGATAGACGGACTACCCGTCCAGCCAGACATGCTCCGCAAGATGGCTGACCACGGTGGCGATGCGCCGCAGGTGCCGCGACTCGGGATGGGTCAGCAGCCACAGGTCGGTCTGGCATTCCTCCAGCGGGCCGGTCAGTTCGACCAGCCTGCCGCTGCGCCGTCCCATCATCAGCGAGACGACGCCCGCGCCCAGGCCGGCCTCCACCGCCTCCACCACGCCGGCGATGCTGTTGACGCCGTACTGCGGCGCCACGCGCGGCAGGTGCTTGCGCCGCCAGCGCACCGACGGGTGATCGGGCAAGGCCTCGTCGGGGGCGATCCACGGCAGGGCCGATAGCGCCGATAGCGCGGCAGCGTCGAAGGTCCCGCCCGGCGCCGGCACCGGCACGCCCGCCGCCTCGACCAGTTCGCGCGCGGCGAACACCGCCACGCGCAAGGGACCCAGGCGCCTGCCGATCAGGTGGTCCGGCGGCTGCCGCGTGGCACGCACGGCGATGTCGGCATCGCGCCGGGTCAGGCTGACCAGTTCGTTGGTGGCGATCATCTCGAAGCGCAGCCCGGGATGGCGGCGCCCGAGCGGCGCCAGCGCCGGCAGCACCATGCCATGCAGCACGGTATCGGTGGTGGTGATGCGCACCAGCCCGGTCACGGTCTGTGCCGACAGCGCCGCATGGCTGCGCGCGGCTTCCAGTTCGGACTCGATGCGCTCGGCATGCTGGGCGAACTGCTGGGCCAGTTCGGTGGGCAGGTAGCCCGCGCGGCTGCGCTCGAACAGGCGCCGGCCCAGGCCCTTCTCGATGCGCTGCAAGGCGCGGAATACCGTGGAGGCATCGAGCCCGAGCCTGCGGCCGGCTTCGGCCAGGGTGGCGCCGCGGACCAGGGCGAGCACGATGTCGAGGTCGGGGGAGGATAGCTGGTATGGCATGGCGTATTGCACCGACGCAATCATGACTTGCGTCGGTGCGCATTGTGATTGCGTAACCGCAATCCTAGACTGACGCCACGGTCACGACAAGCCGTGACGGCAACCCCCGGCGGCACGCCCTCTTGCCGCCTCCCCGAAAAGAAATGAAAAGAAAAGGAATCCGATGAAACTCTATTACTCCCCCGGTGCCTGCTCCCTGGCCGTCCATATCGCGCTGCGCGAAGCCGGGCTGCCTTTCACGCTGGCCAAGGTCGAACTCCCCGCGCACAAGCTGACGGTGGCGGAGAACGGCAGCGACGACTTCTATGCGATCAGCCCGCGCGGCTACGTGCCGCTGCTGCAGCTGGACGACGGCTCGCGCCACACCGAAGCCGCCTCGCTGCTGCAATACGTGGGCGACCTGGCGCCCGGCCATGCGCTGCTGCCGGCGGCCGGCACCAGGGAACGCCTCGAAACGGTAGGCTGGCTGACCCTGGTCTCCACCGAACTGCACAAGGTCTTCAGCCCCTGGCTGTGGCACAAGGAAACCGCCGACAGCACGCGCGAGCAATGCCTGGCCAAGGTGGCCCGGCGCTTCGCCGAACTCGACCAGCACCTGGCCACGCGCGAGTACCTCGGCGGCAAACAGTTCACGGTGGCCGACGCCTACTGCTTTGCCGTCGTCAACTGGGCCAACTTCCTGCACATCCCGCTGAGCGCTTACCCCGCGCTGCAGGCCTACCTGTCGCGCGTGGCGGCACGGCCCAAGGTGCACGAGGCGCTCAAGGCGGAAGGATTGACGCGCGACTGAGCGCGCGGCTCAGGCTGGCGCGCTGTTACAGGGCGGCAGCCTGTAGTCGTCCTGGCTCAGCAGGTCGAGCCCGCACGCCAGCGCCGCGACCCAGTCGATGAATTGCGCCACCATGGCCTTGCCGCGAAAGGACGGCCCGTGCTGCGGCACGATCCATTCGATATCCAGCTCGCGCACCATATTGGCCCACAGCCGGCAAGCGCGGTTGCCGCTCATGTAACGCTGGTGGAACGGCAGCATGGCGCGGGTGTGGGCGGCAAAATCGCTGACCACCGCGCCGGCTTCCCGTGCGCTGGTCATGGCCGCGCCGAGGTCGCCGGAGAACAGGATCTTGCTGACCGGATCGTAAAACTGGAAATTGCCCTCCGAGTGCAGGAAATGCGCCGGTACCGCCAGCAGGGTGCAGTTGCCGAGCGGAATCGGCATGCCGGCGTCGGGGATGGTGACGATGCGGCCTTCGGTCTTGCCCGCCTGGCAGAAATGCGGCAGGAAGCGCGCCCATACGCGCGAGATCAGCACGCTGCTGGTGGAGGCGGTCAGCCAGCGTCCGATCGAGGCGACGATATCCGGGTCGGCGTGCGAGGCCAGCACATAATCCAGCTGCTTGGGCGGGAAATAGCGGCTGATGGCCAGGAACAGCTCGCCGTAGGTCATATGCCCGCCGGGATCGATCAGCGCGCCGTGGCCATGATCGACGATCAGGAACTGGTTGGTCTGCACCACCTCGCCGTGCTCCTCCTCGACCAGGTCGGAAAACAACAGGCAGGTATGCCCGTCGGCTTCGTATAGCGTGATTGCCATCGGCTGTCTCTCCCCAAAGCGGCGAAAGTAGCGATGGTGGCGCGGCGGCGGCTTGACGCCGGTCAAGTATCGTTCGGATCGCGCCCTGGCCCGGCGCGCTTCAGCGCGCTTCGCCCAGCAACTGCTCGATCTTGCCGACGAACTGCCGGTCGTCCGGCTTGGTCATGCTGTTGTAGCTGCCCACCACCTGGCCGTTGCGGTCGATCAGGTACTTGTAGAAATTCCACTTGGGCGTGGTGCCGGACTCCTTGGCCAGCAGCGCGTACATGGGATTGGCATCGCTGCCGCGCACATGCGACTTGCCCAGCATCGGGAATTTCACGCCATAGGTGTTGTAGCAAAAGTCGGCGATCTGCTTGGAAGACCCCGGCTCCTGCGAGAAATCGTTGGAGGGAAAGCCCAGCACCACCAGGCCGCGCTCGCGGTACTTGGCATAGAGCGCCTCCAGCCCCTCGTACTGCGGGGTGAAGCCGCAGTAGCTGGCGGTGTTGACCACCACCACCACCTTGCCGGCGTACTGGCAGAGGTTCTGCGGCGCCTCGTCCTGCAGGCGCGGGAACTTGAAATTGAGCGAAGCCGGGCAGGCGAGCGCGGGCTTGGCGGCGGCCGGCGCCGGCTGGACGTCGGCTGCCTGCGCCAGGCGCGGCGTGGCGACGGCGGCAGCAACCGCGGCCAGGGCCAGCGCGCCGGACAGGGCGATGGGTCGCAGGGCGAGCGGAGGCTGGAAGGATGGGCGGCGCATGAACGGAACTCCGGAAGTGGTCTGACCGTAGTTTACGCCGTTGGCCGCGCCATGGATGCGGGGCCCCGGCGATGCCTGTCCGCCGTCCCGCTTACTCCATCGCCAGCGTCGCCGCGTGTTCGGTCACGCTGCTGCGCAGTTCCACGTCCGGCATGCGCCGCACGATCGTCAGGGCCAGCAAGGCAGCTACGGCGCCGAGGGTAAAGATCAGGCGAAAACCCGATTCCACGCCCCCCGTCAGCAACGCCCGTACCGCGGGCGAGAGGTGGGCCAGCGCCTCGCTGCCGTGGCGCAGCGCGCCCAGGTCGAGTTGCCGGGCCAGGCCGGACGCATGCAGGGCCTTGCGGAATTCCAGCGTCAGCAAGGTGCCGGCCAACGCGCCGCCGAAGGCGCTGCCGAGCGAGCGCAGCACCAGCAGCGCGCCGGTGCCGGCACCGGTATCGCGGCGCTCCAGCACGTTCTGCACCGTCATCAGGGTACCGACCATGGTCATGCCCAGGCCCACGCCGGCCAGCATCATCGCCAGCAGCACCACGGCCAGCGGCGTCGCGGGCGAGACCGCCGCCAGCGCCATCAGGCCGAGCGCGGCAGCGATGAAGCCGCCGGTCAGGATGCCGCGCATGCGCCCCAGGCGCGGTGCCAGCCCGGCCACGATGAAGTTGCCCGCCACCGTGGAAAGCAGGAAAGGCACGACCAGCAAACCGGACTCCGAGGCATCGGCGCCGCGCACCAGCTGGAAGTGCAGCGGCAGCGCGAAGATGCACAGGAAGATATTCAGCGCCGCCAGGGCGGAAGCCGCCACGCCCAGCACATAGGCGCGGTTGCCGAACAGCCGCGGCGGCAGCATCGGATCGGCCGCGCGGCGCTCCTGCCAGACCAGCCCGGCCAGCGCCGCCACGGCGAGCAGGGCAAGGCCGGCCATTTCGGGGGAGATCCAGTCATAGACATCGCCGCCCCAGCTCATTGCCAGCAGGAAGGCCACGATGGAAACCGTCAGCAGCAACGCCCCGCCCCAGTCCACCCGGGCCGAGCCGCCGCGCGCCTGCAGCTGGCTCAGGCCGCGATGGCACATGAACATGGCCAGCAGGCCGAGCGGCACGTTGATCCAGAACAGCCAGCGCCAGGACAGGTGGTCCGAAGTCCAGCCGCCCACCAGCGGACCGGCGATGGAAGCCACCGCCCACACGGTGGCCAGGTAACCCTGGTAGCGCCCGCGCTGCCGCGGCGCCACCACATCCGCAATGGCCGCCTGCGCCAGCGACATCAGGCCGCCGCCGCCGATGCCCTGCAGCGCACGGAACAGGATCAGCTGCTCCAGCGAAGCCGCCATCGCGCACGCCACCGAAGCCAGGATAAAGAGCCCGATCGCCAGCATCAGTAGCCGCCGCCGGCCGTAGGTATCGGACAGCTTGCCGTAGAGCGGCGTGGAAACCGTGGAAGTGATCAGGTAGGCCGTCACGATCCACGACAAATGGCCAAAGCCGTTCAGGTCATTGGCGATCGCCGGCACCGCCGGGATCACCACGGTCTGGTCCAGCGCGGCGAGCAGGATGCACAGGATGATCCCGCCGATCACGCGCATGATGGCCTGGTGGCTCAGGGCCGGCGTAGCGACGGAAGATGCGGAAGATGCGGAAGATGCGGTTGGGGCAGCAGAGGAAGACATCGGGGGGCGGCAGGGCACGTGAGCAAAAGCAGCCAGCGTTGCGCCCAACGGCGGACAAACCACCTTGTTTGTCAGCCTACAGCGGTGAACATGGCCACAAAATTGGATTCAGCCGAGTGAGGGCGTACCCGGTGCTGCGCGACTGGCGAAGCCTTTGCGGTGGCCCGGGGGAGGACCTAATTCAGTGAACGCATAATTATATGCGGATACCGAATATCGAGTTGCCGGCCAAGTTGGTTTTCGATGTAGCGCGGACGTGGCTTCCGAGCGAACGTGAGGGCATCTTTTGACTTCTCGCCGTTATCGCGCAGGAAGCGGATGGCAAGAAGATGGTGTGGAGCGCTGTGGTTTTTTTACTGCCGTGGCCCCGGCTCCGGCTGGCCGGGCGTACCCGTTCCAGCGGGGCCGGAGATTAGTTCTTTGACTTCAACGACTTAGCATCAATGCCAAGGACCTGGCCTGGTCCACCGCCGGTTTGCTCCCCGCTCCCGCAAACCCCGAGCGGCTCACCGGCTCAGCGATGGCTGGTCCCGGTGATGTAATGCTCCAGTTGTTCGATGATGAACTTCTGCTCCGAGATAATATCCTTCACCAGGTCCCCGATCGATACCATCCCGATCAGCGTGTCCCCCTCGATCACCGGCAAATGCCGCATCCGGTGCTGCGTCATCAACGCCATGCACTCATCGGTACTTTGCTCGGCCCGGACATAAATCACCGCCGAGGTCATGATGTCCCGCACAAAGGTCTCGCGTGAGGTGCGCTGCATCAGGATCACCTTGCGCGCATAGTCCCGTTCGCTGAGGATGCCGACAATGTCGCCATGTTCGATGACGAGCAGGGCGCCTATGCTCTTCTCCGCCATCAACTGCAGCGCGGCATAAACCGTAGCGCCAGGGGAAATGCTGTAGATAGCCTGTGTCGGCTTGGATTCAAGAACCTGCCGTGCAGTCTTCATCACCCACTCCTTGTTCTGTCCCGATGGATTGCAACATGACCCGCCGCGCAAAGCGGGAGCATCCGGCAGGGCTTGTGCGCGCATCGCCGCTACCGGTAGCTTTCAGATTAGCACCAGCCGCCCGCGCCTTACAGGGTGACGCGCACGAATCTTTACAAAAAGGCCGAGCCCCCGGAAAAGCCCCCCGCAAACCCGCGGCAGGCGCTATAAAGGAAGAGGCGCGCCGGCTCCGGCGCGCGCATTGCGCAGGAGGCCCAGCCATGGCCACCGAGTCCGTTGCCGGCAAGCGCGTCATCGTGCTCTTCGACGACAGCCGCTGCATCCACTCGCGTCATTGCGTGCTGGACCGTCCGGACGTCTTCGTGCCCGGTGTGCAGGGCGAGTGGATCCACCCCGACAACGCCACCACCGAAGAGATCGCCGAAATCGCGCACAACTGTCCGTCCGGCGCCATCAGCTACCAGACCCTCGACGATTCCCCGGGCGAAGCCGGCCCCCTCGTCAACGTGGTGCGTGTACTCGAAAACGGACCATTGGCGGTGCGCGCCACCATCGCCATCGACGGCCAGCCGGCCGGCTTCCGTCTCACGCTGTGCCGCTGCGGCGCCTCGCGCAACAAGCCGCTGTGCGACAGCAGCCACGCTGGCTCGGGCTTTGCCGCCAGCGGCGAGCCGGCCACCGCGGCATCGGAACCGCTGGCACAGCGCGGCGGGCCGCTCGACGTCCATCCCATTCCCAACGGGCCGCTGCACGTCAAGGGCAATCTCGAAGTCATCAGCGGCACCGGCAGGACCGTCGCCCGCATGACCGAGGCCTGGCTCTGCCGTTGCGGCCAGTCGGGCAACAAGCCCTTCTGCGACGGCACGCACAAGAAGGTGGGGTTCAGGAGCGATCAGTAGCGTCAGTAGCATCGGCGGGCGGCGCGGCATCGCCCAGCCACAGCAGGCAAAGCCGTTCCATCTCCGCCACCCATGCCGCCTGCGCGGGCTCGGGCGCCTGCAGCAGCAGGCGGTAGCGGCGCGCGCCCCAGAGCGCCTGCAGCAGGCTCCGCACGGCGCTGGCCTCCGGCGCGCGCGGCAGGTCCGGGCAGGCGGCCAGCGCGCGCAGCCAGGCCCCGCACAACTCGTCGAACACGCGGCGATGGTGCCGGGTCTCGGCGATGCGCGCCTCCAGCATCAGCATGGCGTGACCGAAGCCTTCCGGCGGGGCGTCGTCCGTGCCGCAGGTCAGCCGTACCAGGCGCACGATGCGCGTGCGCCAGTCCAGCCCGGGCGCGTCCACCACCTCGGCCCCGATGCGCGCCAGCAGCAGTTCGATGGTGTGCCGCACATAGCCCGACAGCAGCGCCTCCTTGTTCGGGAAATACTCGTACAGGGTGCCTACCGAGCATCCTGCCTCCAGCGCCACCGCCCGCGTGGTCACGCCGTCCCAGCCGCGTGCCAGCCATATCCGAACAAAGGCCTCGTAAATGGCGTTCACGGTAAAGCGCGCGCGCTGCTGCGACGGGCGTTTCAACGGCCGGGCCGGCCCCGGCGCCGGCCCGGCGGCGGTGCCCGCGTTTCCGAACCCGCCAGCCGGCTTGCGGCGATACATTGGTGCCATCGACCTCGAATCGACCTCGAAGATGGAAAAGGAGACAACATGGACCACGGCAACAACCGGGACAACGCGGAACAATCGCTCCAGGTAACCCGCCTGCTGACCCGCAAGCATGCCCTAAACCAGAGCCGGCTGGAAGCGCGCCAGGAACGCACCGACGCCGCCCCCGGCGAAGTGCTGCTGAAGCTCGACCGCTTCGCCCTCACCACCAACAACGTCACCTACGCCGCCTTTGGCGACGCCATGCACTACTGGCAGTTCTTTCCCACCGGGCAAGAGGAATGGGGCCATATGCCGGTATGGGGCTTTGCCGACGTAGTGGACTCCGGCGTGCCCGGCGTGGCGCCGGGCGAGCGCTTCTATGGCTACTTCCCCATCGCCAGCCATCTGCGCATGCAGCCCGAGCGCGTGACCGCGCGCGGCTTCTACGATGGCAGCGAGCATCGCAAGACACTGACCTCGGCCTACAACCAATACACCCGCGTCAGCAACGACGCCGCCTACGCGAGCGCGCTGGAAAACTACCAGATGCTGTACCGGCCGCTGTTCATCACCTCCTTCATGCTGGCGGATTTCCTCGAAGACAACCGCTTCTTCGGCGCCAGCCGGCTGGTCGTCTCCAGCGCTTCCAGCAAGACCGCCTATGGCACCGCGTTCTGCCTGCGGGACATTCCCGGCGTCTCTCTGGCTGCCGTCACCTCGGAACGCAATCGCGCCTTTGTGCAGGGGCTGGGCTGCTACCGCGAGGTGGTCACCTACGACACGCTGGAAACCCTCGCCACCGGCGAGCCCACCCTCTACGTGGACTTCTCCGGGGACGAGGCACTGCGCGCGCGCGTGCACCATCACTTCGGTTCCGCGCTGGTGTACGACTGCTTCGCCGGCTCGGCGCAGAACACCGGCTTCCTGCGCGACACCGGGCTGCCCGGGCCCAGACCCGAGTTCTATTTCGCGCCGGTGCAGATCCGCAAGCGCAATGCAGACTGGGGGCCGGAAGGCGTGAACCAGCGCTTCAACGCCGCGCAGCGCGCGTTTATCGACTATGTGAAAGCGCCGGCCAACGGCTGGCTGACACTAATCGAAGAGCAGGGCTTCGGTGCGGCGCAGGAGCGCATTGCCAGCCTGGTGGCGGGAGCGAGCGAGCCGAAGGCGGGCTATGTGGTGCGCCTGCCCTGATGCGGCCCTGATGCCCAGGCGGCGTGGGGCTGACGCAGGGAAGCGCGGCGGGCGAGGGAGGCACGCGCGCCGGGCCGCCTCGCCCGGCGGCTTCAACGCCCCATCAACGCCCGCTCACTCCGCGCTCAGCAGATACCGCTGCCGCGCCTCTTCCTCCAGGCGCACGTCTTCCACTTCCTGCAGCACGGCTTCCACGTCCACCGGCGTGTCGTCCACCGCCACGCGCCCCGTCAGCTTCACGCCGGGATGCAGCAAGCCGGCCTGGTAAAGCGCCCAGATCTCCTTGCCGTACTGGGTACCGTTGAGCTGCGGCGCGAACTGGCCGAAGTAGAACGCGAGGTTATCCACGTCGCGCTCCAGCATCGCGCTGGCGTCGTTGTTGCCGGCGGCGTCCACCGCCTGCGGCAGGTCGATGATGACCGGCCCTTCGGCGTCCACCAGGATATTGAATTCGGACAGGTCGCCGTGCACCACGCCGGCGCACAGCATCAGGATCACCTGCCCGATCAGCGCCGCGTGGAACTGCAGTGCCAGTTCCTCGCTCAGCGCCACATCGTTCAGGCGCGGCGCGGCGTTGCCGCCGGCATCCACCACCAGCTCCATCAGCAGCACGCCCTCGAAGCACAGATGGGGCCTGGGCACCCGCACGCCGGCGGCGGCAAGACGGTACAAGGCATCCACCTCGGCGTTGTGCCAGGCTTCTTCCGCCACCTTGCGCCCGTAGCGCGTGCCTTTCTCCATGGCGCGCGCCTGCCGGCTGTTCTTGACCTTGCGGCCTTCCTGGTAAGTGGCGGCCTGGCGGAAGCTGCGCTGCGCGGCATCCTTGTAGACCTTCGCGCAGCGAATCTCTTCGCCGCAGCGCACTACGTAGACGGTGGCTTCCTTGCCGCTCATCAACTGGCGCAGCACTTCATCGACCAGGCCGTCTTCGACCAGCGGCAGCAGCCGCTTCGGGGTCTTCACGGGGACACGCGGCGATGGCCTTGCGCCATCCCGCCCCGCACGCCGTCCTCGCGCATCGGGTACCGCAGCGTCGCGGCCACCGTTATTCCGTCAGCATGCGCACTTTCACGCGCTTGCCCTTGACCTTGCCGTCGTTCAGCTTGCGCACCGCTTCGCGCCCGATGGCGCGCTGGACCGCCACGTAGGTGGACATCTCCATCACGTTGATCTTGCCGATCTGGTCCTTGGCGTAGCCCGCGTCGCCGGTGAGCGCGCCGAGGATGTCGCCCGGGCGCATCTTCTCCTTGCGCCCGCCGAGGATCTGCAGCGTCACCATGGGGGGCAGCAGGCGTTCGTTGCTGGCCGGCGCCAGCGCGGACAGGGGCTGCCATTCCATCTCGGCGCTCACGGCCTGCTCGATATTGCCCACGCGGCCCATCTCGTTCATGCTGGCCAGGCTGAGCGCCCAGCCGTCCTGGTCGGCGCGGCCGGTGCGGCCGATGCGGTGGACGTAGACCTCGGGATCCGGCGTGACGTCGACATTGATCACCGCCTCCAGCTGGGCGATGTCGAGCCCGCGCGCGGCCACGTCGGTGGCGACCAGCACCGAGCAGCTGCGGTTGGCGAACTGCACCAGCACCTGGTCGCGCTCGCGCTGCTCCAGCTCGCCGTGCAGCGCCAGGGCTTCGAAGCCTTGCGCGCGCAGCAGTTCCACCAGGTCGCGGCAACGCGCCTTGGTGTTGCAGAAGGCCAGCGTGCTGACCGGGCGGAAATGGTTGAGCAGCAGGCCCACGGCATTGAGGCGCTCGCTGTCGTCCACCTCGTAGAAGCGCTGGCGGATCTTGCTGTCGTCATGCTGCTCCTCCAGCTTGATCTCGCGCGGCTTGCGCAGGAACTGCTGGCTGAGCCTGGCGATGCCGTCAGGATAGGTGGCCGAGAACAGCAGCGTCTGGCGCTCCTTGGGGCAGTGGCTCGCCACATAGGCGATGTCGTCGAAGAAGCCCATGTCGAGCATGCGGTCCGCTTCGTCCAGCACCAGGGTGTTCAGCGCATCCAGGTGCAGCGTACCGCGCTCCAGGTGATCCATGATGCGGCCGGGCGTGCCCACGGCGATATGTGCGCCATGCGCCAGGCTGTCGGCCTGCGGGCGCATCGGCGAGCCGCCGCACAGGGTCAGGATCTTGATGTTTTCTTCCGCGCGCGCCAGGCGGCGGATTTCCTGCGTGACCTGCTCGGCCAGCTCCCGCGTGGGGCACAGCACCAGCGCCTGCACGTCGAAGCGGCGCGCATCCAGGCGGCTCAGCAGCGCCAGCGCGAAGGCGGCGGTCTTGCCGCTGCCGGTCTTGGCCTGCGCGATCAGGTCCTGGCCGGCCAGCGCGATCGGCAGGCTGGCCGCCTGGATCGGGGTCATGGTCTGGTAGCCGAGCTGCTCCAGGGTCGCCAGCGTAGCGGGCGAAAGGGGCAGTTTGGAGAAAGAGGCGCCGGCAGCGGCGGGCGCTGCGGATTGGGTAGGGCTTGAGGTCATGCCGGATTATAGCGGGATGGCGGTGACGAACGAGCCGGGACGCTGGCGGCGCAGCGGCAGGTACGGCGGGATGGCGCGGCAAACCGCCACGGGGGGCCGTTGCAGGGGAATCCTGCCATCCCCGCCGCCCCCCGGGCGCCGCTCATCCCGCCTTGCGACCGGCATCCCACGGCGGCGCCTGCCACCCCAGCCGCGCCAGCAACGCCCCCGCCGCCGCCGGCGCGCGCTCCTTGGCGCCGTTGATAAAGAACACAAAAACCTCGCGCTTGCGCTTTGCCGCCGCCTTGCCGTCCACCCGCGGCAGATCCTCGGGCATGCCGCCCGCCGCCCAGGTCCTCACCCGCTCGCCCCACGCATCGAGCGCCTCCGGCGCGTAGCCGGTGGCCAGCGTTTCGCTGCTGCACATCAGCCGCGCGTAGACCAGGTCCGCGGTGAGATCGGCGAAGGAGGGAAACTTGTCCGCATCGGTAAAGACGGTGGCCGCCCCATATTTGCGTGCGAGCGTGAGAAAGTCCGGTGTCATGAAGCTTGCGTGACGCACCTCGAGCACATGGCGCAGCGAGCGGCCCTCGACCGACGCCGGCAACAGCGCCAGGAAGGCCTCGAAATCCTCGGGATCGAACTGCTTGGTGGGCGCGAACTGCCAGACCACCGGGCCAAGCTTGTCGCCCAGCTCGGCAATGCCGCTGCCGAGAAAGCGCGCGATCGATTCGCCGGATTCCGCCAGTACGCGGCGATTGGTGGCAAAACGCGACGCCTTGAGCGAGAACACGAAGCCGTCGGGCGTCTCGTCGCGCCATTTGGCGAAGGACGTGCGCTTCTGGGTGCCGTGATAGGTGCTGTTGATCTCGATCGCGGTGAGCTGCCGGCTGGCGTATTCGAGTTCGCGGCTTTGCGCCAGCTTGGCCGGATAGAAGTTGTCGCGCCACGGGGCAAAGTTCCAGCCGCCTATGCCTACCCGGGCGATGGCGGCCGCGCCGGCGGGCTTTCGGGTCCTGGCCGCTGCGGCCGTGGTGGCCGCGCCGCTCTTCTTTGTACTGGCTTCTGTCATGCGTTCTCGTCCTTATCGGCTGGTCGGGATTCGTGATGATCCGGAATGATTCGGGATGAGTTGGGAATCAGGGAACACGCCTGCACAACTCAGGCAAAGCGCACGCAATAGACCGGCGGCAGATGCGCCGAGACCATGCGCCAACGCTCGCCGCCATTCTCCGATATCCACAGGCCGCCGGTGGTGGAACCCATGGCGAGACGCTCGCCGCTGTCGTCCACTGCCAGTCCATGCCGGTAGATCAGGTCGTAAGCCGGCGCCGCGGGCAGGCCATCGGAGAATGCCTCGAAGCTGTGCCCGCCATCGCGCGTGCGCGTGACAACCAGCTGGCCGCCCACCGGCACGCGGCATTCGTCCTTCACCGCCGGCACGAACCACGCGGTATTGGGCCGGCGCGGATGCGCCGCCACGGCAAAGCCGAAGCTCGACGGCTGCGCCTGCAGGCGTTGCCAGCGCATGCCGCCATCCCCCGAGCGGAAGATACCGTTATGGTGCTGCACCCACATGGCATGCGGATGCGCGGTGCATTGCGCCAGGCGGTGCGGGTCCTGGATATTGGCGTCCTCGCGCCGCTCCGGCGGCATGTAGTCCGCCACCATGCCACTGGTGGTGCAGGTCCAGTTCCCGCCCCCGTCCCGGGTCTGCCAGACGCCGCCGCAGGATACGGCTACCGTGACGTGACGGCTGTCGTGCGGATCCACGCAGATGGAGTGGATGCCGGGCGCATCGTAGCCGCCGCCGAACCACTCGCCGCGCTCGGGCCGGTCCCACAGCGGCCGGTTGAGCGCCCAGCTGGCGCCGCCGTCGCCGGAGCGGAACAGCCCGCCCGGCAGGGTGCCGGCCCACAGCACGCCCGGCTCGTCCGCACCGCCGGCTTCCAGCGACCAGATCTGCTGCAACGACCACGGCACCGGGGGCGGCCGGCCGGATTGGGGTTCCGCCGGCGCCGTAGCCCCGGCGGCATTCCCTTCGGTTTGCGCAGCGGCGGGTACGCCGGATAGCGTGGCACCGCCGCTGGAATCCGCCTCCGGCTGCGGCGGATAGACCGGCACCGCGCAGGCCTCCCACGCCGCATCGTGCGCCCGGCGCCGCCAGAGCTTGACGCCGAAATGCCCGAGGTTGAGTGCCGCATACACGGCCCCGTCGCGCGCATCGGCCAGCGCCATGCTGACCGGCTCGCCCAGGAAATGCACCGACTCGGTCTGCCATGCTCCGGCGCTGTCGCGCCGCAACATGAACAGGCCCTTCCGGGTGCCAACGAGAAGCTGGTCGCTCATGCTGAACTCCTGTGCTCATCCACATCCGCTTCAGGCATGTCCCATGCAGCCCGCCGGTCGCCGTCAACCGCCGGATAGCGCCTGCACCACATAGATCTGGCTGCAGGCGCCCACGCGGTCACTCATGTGCCGGCGGTCGAGAATGGCGGAGCCATCGACGAACACCGCCAGATGCCGGCGCAACTGGCCCTGGTCGTCCAGGATATAGCCGCGCAGTTCCGGCTGCGCGATAAAAGCCTGTTCCAGCGCGGCGCCCACCGTGGCCGCGGATACTTCGCGCTCGGGGCTCGGGATATGGCGCTGGATGGCGGAGGCAAAGACGAGACGGGTCATGGCGGGTGGCCTGGCTGCGGACGGAAAATGCGAACGTCTTGCAGTTTAGGAAATCCTGCGGGGAATGCGTGTCCGGTTGCACTTTTTCGGCCTCGGCGGATTTCCGGGCGCGCGCGCAGCGCCGCATTGCGGTGCAGCAGGCTGCCGGCAACCAGGAAGCCCGCCCGGCCAAGCGGCCCGCGCGGGCACGCTGCGCCACCAGCGGCTAGCGCTTGCCCAACGACAGGATCTCGTTGGCATTGATGATGGCCGCCGCGATCTCCTCCGTGGTGACGCGCTTGCTCATGGCCTGGTCGCGGATCAGGTCATAGGCGGCGCCGTCGCTGATCTGGCGCGTGCGCATCAGGATGCCCTTGGCTTCGGCGATGCGCCGCACGCCCAGCAGCTTGCCCTCCAGCTTGCGCACCTTGCGTACATGCGACTTGATCTCGCCATGTACCTGCCGCGCGACGACCAGGGCGGACAGCAGGCCGAACGAGCGCACCGGCGACGGCAGCACCGCCTGCGAGCCGATATGCAGCACCGTCTCCACGATCGTCGGATTCTCGTAGGTGACGACCGCGATGATGGTCGGCACCTCCTCCGCCTTGAGCCACTCGAAGCCCACGTCGATGCTGTCGGGGCGGACCGCCAGGAAGATCACGTCGACCCCTTCGGGCAGGGTGGGAAGCGGCGGCCAGAACGCCTGCACCTGGCACCCGATCCGCTGCAACTGCTGGGTCAGCTGCTTGCCATCGGCATCGTCCGGATGAAACACCAGCACCCGCAGCGTGCGCAGGTCCTTCAAGAGTGCGGGCGTTGCCCGGATAGTCCGCCTTTGGCTGCCACCTTCCACGTCAAAGCTCCAGCGTACTCAGGGTGGTGGTCCAGTCGCCCAGCGAATGCGTGACGAGATAGGGATCGGGATGGACCGGACGCGTGGCTTCGCGCACGATGGTGAACTGGCCCTTCGAGTTGGCCACCCCGATGCGGGGATAAAGACAGGTGTGGTGATTGGACGGCTCGATGCGCACACGGCCCTGCGGCGCTTCGAACTCGCTGCCGAGTATGTGCGGCATGATGTTCACGATTTCATCGTCGCCCGCCTGGGAAAATGCGTTGGCAAAGATATGCACCTGGAAATAGGCCGCCTCCCAGCACAGGTTCGGCACCGAATCCTCCCCGAACCTGCGGCGCAGACGTTCGAGGCAACGCAGATTGGCATCGGACTGGATCGACTGGAAGTACGGAGCGGCCGTGAAATGCCCCGTGGCCACATCGGCGCCCATCTGCCTGATCTCCGCCTCGGAAGTGGTCAGGCTGGCGATCGGCATGGTCTTCGGATCCAGCCCCGCATCGGCGTAGGCGCGATAGAGGCTGGCGGTCGAGTCGCCCACCACCGTGGAAAAGATGAAGTCCGGCCGCTTGTCGAGGATATCCGCGATGATCGGCCTGAAATCCTTCTCCGTGGCATCGAGCGGCACATAGCGCTCGCCGACCTTGTCGCTGTCCTGCCGCTGCAGCACAAGCTCGCCCATGATGCGGTTCGACTCATAGGGATAGATATAGTCGGAACCGATCAGGTACACCCGCGCGCCGAAATTGGCGGTCATGAACTCGGCAAGCTGAACGCTGTTCTGGTTCGGCGCGGCGCCCGTGTAGATGATGTTGTTCGAGAACTCGAAGCCCTCGTACAAGGTCGGGTAGAACAGGATCCTGTTCCACTTCTCGACGACCGGAAGCACGGCCTTGCGGCTGCTGGACATATAGCAGCCGAAGATGACGTTGACCTTGTCATGGACGATGAGCCGTTCCGCCATCTGCGCATAGACCGCCGGCGACGAGCATGCGTCGTAGACGACCGGCACGATCTCGCGCCCGTCGATCCCGCCCGCGTCGTTCACCTCCTGGATGGCAAGCAGCGTGCCTTGCAGCTGCGACCGCCCGATGGTGGAAGTCACCCCGGTTTCGGAAAACAGCACGCCAATGCGGATCGGGTCCTTATTCGCCACGGCGCACACTCCTTCGCAGACTTGGCCCGCGCCGGGCGCAACGCAGGCCGGTTTCGATCCCGACTGAAGGTACTGGCAAAGACATGCTCGAAAACATCCCTGTAGGTAGCGATGCCGCCGGTGCAACATCGCGATGATCACCGTGGCCTCGATCGCGCCAGCGGCTCCCTGCCGGATCCGGCCGGCGACAGCAGGGAGAGCGGGCGGCAACCCGTGGTTTCAGCGCCCGATTCTACTCCAAAGGAGTTCGGACGCAGGCGCGTGGACACGGCGAAAAAACAGGTTTCCAAGGCAGTTCTCCCGATCTGGCGCGGCTATGCCGCGGCAAGCCTCGCATATAGCGCGGCCAGTTGCGCGGGCAATGCCGCAGGTTCGCTGGCGATGCGGAAATTGCCATGGCCCAGGATCGTGCGCATGTAGGCGGCCGCGCCGGGGTCGACGGCAATGCCGTAGCTGGCCACGCCTGCCCGCCAGCCGTCGTCGACGGCGGCCTGCGCGTCGCGGATCAGGTAGTCATGGTCGAACACATCCACATCGGAGGGCGCGCCGTCGGTGATGACGATGACGGCGCGGTGGTCGCCCGGCTCGCCGCGCAGGCAATTGCCCGCATGGCGCAGGGCGGCTCCCATGCGCGTCGAGTACTGCCCCGTCAGCGACCAGATCGCACGCTCGCCCGCATCGTCGAAGGCCGCCCCGAAATCGAGCAGGCGATAGTAGTTCACGGACGCGCGCGTATCCGACGAAAAGCCGTGCACCGCGATGCGGTGACCGCTGGCGCTCGCCGCGCGCGCCAGCACGATGGCGGCCTCCTTCTCCATATCGAGAACCGAGCGCTGCGCCCCCGGCAACACGTCGTTGGTCGACGCGGAGACATCCAGCAGCAGCAGGATGCTCGATACGCGCGCCTTGCTCGCGGGGCGGATGAACAGCCTGGGTTCCGGGGCGAGATCGAGCCTGCGCTCGACCGCCAGTTCGATGGCCGCATCGAGATCCAGCGTCTCCCCCTCGAGCTGGCGGCGCAGGCGCGCATCGCGGCTGAGATGCCGGCGGCGCGCAAGCGTCAGGACCGGCACCGCCCGGGCCTGCGGCGGCGCAGCACCGACGGCACGCACGGGCGCGGCGAAGGACCGCTCGATGACCGTGCACCAGTCGCTGCGCGACCGCGCCAGGCGGTAGTCCCACTCCGGATACAACGCCCGCCGCAATTCGACCGCGGTCACCGCTACCGGCTCCTGCGCGTCCCGCTTGTCGTCATGGCACGCCTCCTGCTGCGCCGCCTGGAAGGCAGCATGAGACTGCACCTCCAGCTCCTGGGCCTGCGGCGGCGTCTCCGGGTTGCCGTAATCCCAGAGATAGGCATTGTCGTCGCGGTAGGCTGCCGGCACGGCATATTGCTGCGGATGAAAGCGAACCCGCATCTGCCCCAGGTCGTTGGCCAGGACCGAGGCCACCCGCCGGCATGCCGCATAGTCGCCCTGCTCGTCGCCGAGGGCGTCGAACAGCGTGCGCGCCTTGTTCACCCAGTAGTTGTCGTCCTGGTAGGCCGGCTCCATCAGGGCCAGGCTCATCCGCGATATCAAGGCCGCAAAACCCAGCCCATGGGCCTGCAGGTTTTGCTCCAGCAAAGGGACAAACCAGGCCCGCGTGCCGGGGCAGTCGCGCACCAGCAGGCGCTCCACGCGCGCGTCCTCCACCGCGGCGACCACCGCCAGGCTCATGGGCTTGAGCGCCTCGACGGGCAAAGCCGCTGGCGAGTAGCGCAGATGGGCGACGGCATGCGCGACCGCGGCGCGATAAAGCTGGTAGCGGTCCGGCGCGTCCAGCGATGTGTAGTCGTCGGGCAGCAGCAGGTGGCCGCTCGCCAGGACCGGCCTGAGCGGTGCGGCATGCAGCGCGAACTGGCTCCGTGGCTGGATATGCATACGCCGCCCTGACAGGCCTTCCAGCAACAGCGTCAGCGACGGCATTGCCGACGACAGGTCGCCGGCGCCCGCCTCGGCATGGAATGCCGCGATCGCCCGGGCATCTTCCAGCCGGAAATACTGCTCGCGCCTGGCCGGCTCGTTGGGATACAGCCGCATGCCGGTCAGCACCCAGCGTCCGAAGGCGTCGCCGGAGAGCCGGGCCAGCAGCGTCTCCAGGCGCGCACCGGCCGCACGCGCGCAGGCGGGATCTTCATCGTCCAGCGCCGCCAGCCAGCGCCCGGCCACGTCTCTTTGCCCGCTTTCGCCCGCCATGGCATCCGCGGCAGGCATCGGCACGGATCGGTCGAGCGCGCCGCCGGCATGGCCCGCCTCCGGAGGAAAGCTCGAACGCATGGCGGCCGCCCTCACGTGAAGTACGCCTCGACGAAGCCGCGCAGCGCCAGGGCGATGTCCGGGTCGTCGGTCAGTGCCTGCGTCATCGTCATCTCGCAGCTCTGCCGTGGCGCGACGCCCGCGCCGATCAGCACGGCCGCGTAGATCAGCATCCGGGTCGAGACGCCCTCGTCCAGTCCGCGGTGCTTCAGCGCGCGGGACCGGTGCGCGATATCGACCAGCCGCGCCGCCAGCGCCATCGGCACCCGGGCCTCCCCGGCGACGATGGCGGCTTCGGCCTCCTTCTCCGGATAGTCGAACTGCATGGCCACGAAGCGCTGCCGGGTCGACGGCTTCATGTCCTTGGAGCGGCTCTGGTAGCCGGGATTGTAGGACACCACCAACTGGAAATCCGGATGCGCGTGCACGATCTCGCCCTTCTTGTCGAGCGGCAGGATACGGCGTGCATCGGTCAGGGGATGGATGACCACCGTCGTATCCTGCCTCGCCTCGACGACTTCATCGAGGTAGCAGATCGCGCCATGGCGCACGGCCGTGGTCAGCGGGCCATCGTGCCAGGTGGTGCCCTGCGCATCCAGCAGGTAGCGCCCGATCAGGTCGGAAGCCGTCATGTCTTCATTGCAGGCCACGGTGATCAGCGGCTTGCGCAGCTTCCAGGCCATATGCTCGATGAACCGCGTCTTCCCGCAGCCGGTGGGCCCCTTCAGGACCATCGGCAGCCGGTGGGCATACGCGTGCCCGAACCAGGCGATCTCGTCGCCGGACGATCGGTAGAAGGGTTCGTCTTCTATCCGGTACGCGTCGATAGGAGACGAGCCATGAGAGGCGTGATGCAAGGAGGTGTGAGAGGACACGTCGTGGGA
>NZ_JARJLM010000636.1 GCF_029335485.1 Cupriavidus basilensis | reverse complement strand
GAGGACGATCAGATGGCGAGTTGGCATGCCGGTACTCCGCATCGGTGAAAGCCGGCGCCTCAATGCGCATCGGCCGACGGCGCCTTGGGCGGCACCACCTTGCGCATCAGCGGCACCATGGCGGTGGCGACGACGAAGCACGCCATGATGGCGAGGAAGGCATCGCCGAACGTCTGCGTCTGTGCCTCCCGCCACGCCAGCGCCCACAATTGCCGGAGCGCCGCGCCCTGTGCATCGGCGGCGTCGTGCCCCCACGCAGCCAGGTTGCCGCCGACCGCCTGCAGCAGCGCGCCCATGGCCTCGTTGCGGTAGTTCAGGTGCTCGGCGAGCCGCAGGAAATGCAGGTTGGTGCGATCGTTCAGGATGGTGGCGCAGGCAGCGATACCGATCGCGCCGCCCAGGTTGCGCATCAGGTTGAACAGCCCGGACGCCAGCTTGAGCCGCTCCGGCGACAGCGCGCCGAGCGTGAGCGTGACCGCAGGCGCAATGGCGAATTGCTGCGCTATGCCGCGCAATGCCTGCGGCAACAGCAGTTGCTGCGCGCCCCAGTCGTGCGTGATGGGCGAGAACTGCGACATCGAGAAGGCAAAGCAGCCGAGCCCGAACATCAGCAGCCAGCGCAGGTCCACGCGGTTGGCGAAGAAGGCATAGAGCGGGATCGACATGACCTGGAACACGCCGGTGGAAAACACCGCCAGCCCGATCTGCAGCGCGCTGAATCCCCGCACGCGGCCGAGGAACAGCGGCGTGAGATAGATGGTGGCGAAAATGCCCACGCCCGCGACGAAGGAGAAAAAGCAACCCAGCGCGAAGTTGCGGTCCTTGAGCGCGCGCAGGTCCACCACCGGCTGCGCGTAGGTCAGGCTGCGCCAGACGAAGCCGACGCCGGCCACGGCCGCGATCCAGGCAGTGGCGCGGATCACGTCGTCGCCGAACCAGTCCCAGCGCGGCCCTTCCTCGAGCGTGTATTCCAGGCAGCCGAGGAACAGCGCCATCAACGCCATGCCGGCATAGTCGGCGCCGCGCAGCAGCGACCAGTTCGGGCGGTCCACGTGCACCAGCATGGGCACCGCCACCGTGATGAAGATGCCGGGTACCAGGTTGATGAAGAAGAGCCAGTGCCAGGAGTAGTTGTCGGTGATCCAGCCGCCCACGGTGGGGCCGAGCGTGGGCGCCAGCGAGGCCAGGGCGCCGATGGTGGCGGCGGCGATCACCCGCTGCTTGCCGCCGAAGAAGGCGAAGGCGGTGGTGAACACCAGCGGGATCATCGAGCCGCCCAGGAAGCCCTGCATGGCGCGGAACGCGATCATGCTCTGGATATTCCAGGCGATGCCGCACAGCAGGCTGGTCAGCGTGAAGCCGGCCGCCGAGGCGGCAAACAGCCAGCGCGTGGACATCACCCGGGACAGCCAGCCCGACAGCGGGATCACGATGATCTCGGCAATCAGGTAGCTGGTCTGCACCCAGACGGTCTCGTCGGCGCCGGCCGACAGCCCGCCGCCGATGTCGCGCAGCGAGGCCGACACGATCTGGATATCCAGCAAGGCGATGAACATGCCCACGCACATGGTGGCGAAGGCCAGTACCTTGGCCCCCGTGCTCATGGCCGCAGCGGAAAACGCCGCGGCAGGCGGACTCGCGGGCCTGGAGGCCGGCGCAGCCTGCGCCGGTCCCGTCAGGACGTCGCTGCTCATGGCCGCACCTGCGCATCGGCGCGGGCATCGACCTCGGCCACCACCGACAGGCCAGGCCGCAGCATGGCCAGCGTGGCCTCGTTCTCGTCAAGCTGGATGCGCACGGGCACGCGCTGGACGATCTTGGTGAAGTTGCCGGTGGCGTTCTCCGGCGGCAGCACGCTGAACTGGGCGCCGGTGGCCGGCGCCAGGCTGAGCACGCGGCCGTGGAAAACGCGCCCGGGCAGCACATCGGCCTCGACGGTGGCCCGCATGCCCGGCCGCAAGCGGGCAAGCTGCCCTTCCTTGAAATTGGCATCGACCCACAAGCCGCGCGCCGGCACGATGGACAGCAGTTGCGTGCCGCCCGCGGCATAGGCGCCGACGCGGGCGCGGCGGTTGCCGATGGTGCCATCGATTGGTGCGCGCAACTCCGTGTAGCCGAGGTTCAGCCTGGCAATATCGCGCTCGGCGATGGCTTGCGCCAGCGCGGCCTGGGCCTGCAGCTTCTGCGTGGCGATCACCTCGACCTGGCGCTGCGCGGCCAGCAGGCTGGCCTGCGCCTTCTGGGTATTGGCAAGCGATTGCTTGTAGTCGGCATCGGCCTTCTGCGAACTCTGGAGCGACACCGCCGACTTGGCCGCCAGGCTCTGGTAGCGGGCCTGGTCGTCGCGCGCGCGCACGGTGTCGGCATCGACCGCGCTCACCGCTGCCCTGGCCTGGCCGATCACGGCCTCCTGCAAGGACCGGGTGGCATCCAGGTTGGCCAGCAGCGCCTGTTGCGCGGCCACCGCGCCTTCCGCCTTGGCCAGCGCGGCGCGGTAGTCGCGATCGTCGATGCGGGCCAGCAGGTCGCCGGCGTGGACCTGCTGGTTGTCGGTCACGGCGACTTGCGCCAGGTAGCCCGCCACCTTGGGCGCGATCACGGTGACTTCCCCGCCGACATAGGCATCGTCGGTGCTTTGCAGGAAGCGGCCGTGCGTCCACCAGTGCTGGCCATAAGCGGCAGCCCCCAGGGCCGCGGCCAGGCCCACGCCTGCCAGCAGGATGCGCTTGCGGTCAAGCCGGGGCCTGGCGGCCGGCAGAGGCTCCGAACCCATGCGGTCGGCGGCGATATCGCTTGTCATGATGCTTCCTCTTCCTTTCAGATCACGCCCGCTGGCCGCGGGACATGCGAGATGGCGGCGGCGCGTGCCGCCGCCGATTTTTCGAGACGGGCACGCAGGCGCTCGCTGGCGGCCGGGCCGGCCGCGATCCTGTGGTCCGCTTCGGTGATGGGATTGCCGTTCGCCGCATCCACCAGCAGCGGTGTGACGGTGGCGCCGGTGTGGCGGTCCACCAGCTGGATGCTTTCGCCCTCCGGCGCGAAATGCCGGTTGCCCCAGGCCAGCAGCGCCAGCATCACCGGCCGGAATTCACGCCCGCGCGTTGTCAGCAGGTATTCCCAGCGTGGCGGCCTGTCGCAGTACTGGCGCCGCGCCAGCAAGCCGTCGCGCACCAGCGAGTCCAGGCGCCGGGCCAGCATGTTTGGCGCGATGCCGAGCTGCTTCTGGAATTCGTCGAAACGGCTGAGCCCATAGAAGGCCTCCCGCAGGATCAGGATGTTCCACGGCTCCCCTACCCGCGCCAGGCTGCGGGCAATCGGGCATGGCGCGTCGCCGAGCGGCTTTCTTTGCATATTCGCCACCTCCGGAATCATGTTGCTATCAAGATGAAAGTTAGTATAGAGTTGTAGATATCATCATGCAAGTAACTTGTTTGCCAGGATTTTGAACAGAGGCGGCGGCGCCGCTTCGCGAAGGAGATGCAAAGATGGA
>NZ_JARJLM010000635.1 GCF_029335485.1 Cupriavidus basilensis | reverse complement strand
TGCCGGAGGACGAACCCCTGCCGCTGGACGAGCTGCCGCTGCCGGACGACGAACCACTGCCGCTCGACGAACTCGAGCCGCTGGACGTGCTACCGCTGGAGCTGCCACTCGACGAACCACTGCTGCCAGATGACGAGCCGCTACCGCTGGACGAGCTGCCACTACCGGACGACGAGCCACTGCCCGACGAACCCGAGCTGCTCGATGTGCTGCCGCTGGAGCTGCCGCTCGACGAACTCCCGTTGCCCGACGACGAACCGCTACCGCTGGACGAGCTGCCACTACTGCTCGACGAATCACTGCTCGACGAACCCGATTTGCCAGCCGTATCCCCGCTGGAGCTGCCGCTCGACGAACTGCCGCTGCCCGAGGACGAACCGCTACCGCTGGACGAGCTACCGCTACCGGAGGACGAGCCGCTGCCGCTCGACGAACTGCCATTGCCGGACGAGGAACCGTTACCGCTGGACGAACTGCTGCTACCCGACGACGAACCACTACCGCTCGACGAGCCCGTGTCATCGGGCTTGCCGCCGCTGGA
>NZ_JARJLM010000634.1 GCF_029335485.1 Cupriavidus basilensis | reverse complement strand
CGGGATCGATGCCGAACGCAGCCACCGCCTCCCGGTTGGTGGAGACCGCGACGAAATGGCGCGCCAGCTGCGCCTGCGGCACGCCATGGCGCTGGAACCAGGTACGCGCGGTGTGCGCATTGGCCATGGTCTCGAGCGTGGTGAAGGTCTTGGAGCAGACCACCACCAGCGTGCTGGCCGCATCCAGCCGCGGCAGCACGGCGGCAAGATCGCTGCCGTCCACGTTGGCGACGAAATGCATGCGCGGCCCATCGCTGTCCAGGTGCGCAAGCGCGCGGCAAACCATGCGCGGCCCCAGGTCCGAGCCGCCGATGCCGATATTGACCACATCCGTGATCACGCGGCCGTCCCAGCCGCGCCACGCGCCGCCGCGCACCGCGTCGGCAAAGCGCTCCATCTGCGCCAGCACCGCGGCCACCTCGCCGGCCACCGGCACGCCCTGCGCATGGAAGCCATCCTCCGGCCAGGCGCGCAGCGCCATATGCAGCGCGGCGCGCCGCTCGGTGGTGTTGACCGCCTCGCCACGGTACATCGCGTCGCGCCGCGCGGCTACGCCTGCCTCGCGGGCCAGCGCGAACAGCAGCGCCATGGTGGTGTCGGTGACGCGGTTCTTGGCGTAGTCCAGTGTCAGGCCGGCGGCCTCCAGCACGAATGCCGCACCACGGGCTTCGCCCTGCCGGCCTTCGAACCAGTCGCGCAGATGGGCATGGCGGATGCCTTGCGCATGCGCCTGCAGCCGTTGCCAGGCAGGCAGGGAAGGTGGGGAATGAGACATCGGTTCGACTCCTGTACTCGCCGCCGCGCTGGCATGGACCGGCGCAACGTTATGCTTCAAATGCGCTTCGGACGGCCTTTACAGCTCTTCGTGCCAGACCGCGCCATCGCGCGACAGCAGCGCGCTCGACGCAGCCGGGCCCCAGGTGCCGGCGGTGTACAGCTTGGGGGCGAAGTTGCTCTGCTCCCAGGCTTGCTGGATGGGCGCGACCCAGCGCCAGGCCTGGGCCTGCTCGTCGCGCCGCACGAACAAGCCAAGCCGGCCGCGGATGACATCGAGCAGCAGGCGCTCGTAAGCACCGGTCTTGCGCTCATGCCGTGCGCCCTGCCCGCGCGGCAGCATGCGTTGCAGGTCCAGCGAAGCGGGCTGCAGCGCCTGCGTGTCGCCCGGCTGCTTGACCAGGAAATGCAGGCGGATGCTTTCCTCGGGCTGCAGCGTGATCACCAGCCGGTTGCCAGGCTCGTGGTCGAGCGGGCGTGGGAACAGGGAATACGGCACGTCGCGGAACTGGATCACGATCTCGGCCACGCGCGACTGCATGCGCTTGCCGGTGCGCAGGTAGAACGGCACCCCTGCCCACCGCCAGTTGGCGATCTCGGCCTTGATGGCGACGAAGGTCTCGGTCTGGCTGTCGGGCGGGATGGCCGCCTCGTTCACATAGCCCGGCACCGCGTCGCCGCCCGCGGCGCCGCGGCAGTATTGCCCGCGCACCACCTTCTCGGCGACCTCGCCCAGCTCGATCGGCTTGAGCGCCTTGAGGATCTTCAGCTTCTCGTCGCGGATGGCGTCCTCGGACAGGCTCGAGGGCGGCTCCATCGCCACCATGCACAGCAATTGCAGCAGGTGGTTCTGCACCATGTCGCGCAGCGCGCCGATACCGTCGTAGAAGGCGCCGCGCTTTTCCACGCCGAGTTCCTCGGCGATGGTGATCTGCACGTCGCGCACCCATTCGCGCCGCCACAAGGGCTCGAACAGCACGTTGCCGAAGCGCATCGCCATCAGGTTCTGCACCGACTCCTTGCCCAGGTAGTGATCGATGCGGTAGATCTGGTCTTCGGCGAAGTGGCGGGCCACCGCGGCATTGATCGCATCGGACGAGGCCAGGTCGTGGCCCAGCGGCTTCTCCAGCACGACCCGGGCACCGGCATGGTTGAGCCCGGTGCGGGCCAGCTGATCGCAGATCGGCACGAACAGCTGCGGCCCGGTGGCCAGGTAGAACACCACCACCGGCGCGGCGCGCGCGCGCACCAGTTCGGCCAGCGCGTCGAAGCCTTCCGGCGCGTTGGCGTCCACCTGCAGGTAGCGGATGCGCTCGATGAAAGCCTGCCACGCCTCCCCGGCGGCGGCGGCCGGCAGCGCGGGACGCACCTTGGCTTCGAGCATGGCCAGGTAGGCGTCCTGGCCGAGCGGCTGGCTGCCGAGCGCGACGATGCGCCCACGCGCGTGCAGGGAGCCCACGCAGTGCGCATCGAACAGCGCGGGCAGCAGCTTGCGCGTGGCGAGATCGCCGGTGCCGCCGAACAGCACGAAGTCGAATTCGGGTGCCGGGGCTACAGCATTGCTTTGCATCATGTCACCAGTCGGTTGGTCGGGTTGGGTTCGGGTATCGGGGGAGCCGCTGCCGCGCTAGCGCGGCGTGGCCCACCCCCTGTAGTCGTTCACGTTGGCGCGCGTCACCAGCGTGGAAGGCAGCAGTATGGTGGGGTTCGCCGGCGGCTTGCCGTGCATCAGCCCCACGCCGATTTCCACCGCGGTGCGCGCGATCGCCCACGGGTCCTGGCTGGCCGAGGCCTGCACCGAGGTATCGGCCTTGAGCGCCGCCTCGATGTCCGGCGCGCCGTCGACCGAAGCGATCAGGATACCGCGGCGGTTGAGCTGGCGCGCGGCCAGGTCGGCGCCCACCGCCTGCGGATCGTTGATGGTAAAGACCGCATCGACCTTGGGAAAGCGGGTCAGGTAAAGCTGCATGACGTTGAGGCCACCCTCGCGCGAGCCCTTGGCATCCTGGTCGTCGGACAGGATATGAATGCCGGGGTGCTTGCCCAGTACCGTCTTGCAGCCTTTCACGCGGTCCAGCACGGCGGATACCGGCGGGCCGTTCTGGATGATGAGGTTGCCGTGTCCGCCCAGCCGTTCGGCCAGGAATCCGCAGGCGAGTTCCCCGGCCTGGGTGTTGTCGGTCTGCACCGTGGCATCCGCGCCGGCCGCGCCCACGTCCACCGCCACCACCACGATGCCGGCCTTGCGGGCCTTCCTCACGGCGGGCTCGATCGCGCGCGCATCGGCTGCGTTGATCAGGATCAGGTCCACCTTCGACACGATAAAGCTGTCGATATGCGAGAACTGCTTGTTGAGGTCGTAATCGGCGGACAGCACCGTGACCTTGGCGTCCGGGTTGATCTTCCTGGCCGCCGCCTCGGCGCCGCGCGCCAGTGCGACGAAGTACGGGTTGCCCAGCGAGCCGAGCGTGACGCCGACTTTTTTCAGCGGCCTTTCGGCGGCGGCCGGTGCCGCGGAGGCCGGCGCCGCAGCGGTCTGCGCCGCCGCGCTGGTGCCCAGCGCCGCCAGTGCCGCCAGCGCGAGTGCCGCCAGGTAATCCGCCAGGTTGTGTTTGGACATGTCGAGTCTCCTGTAGCCCGTGTATTCGCGGTAACCGCAGCCTGCGCTTCAGGTGCGCGCCGAGTCCTTGCGGCGGTAGCGGTCGAGCGCCACCGCGCCGATGATGACCAGGCCCTTGATGATGTACTGCCAGATATCGGACACGCCCAGCAGCACCAGGCCATTGGACAGCACCGCGATGATCAGTGCGCCGATCAGCGTGCCGCCGATCGAGCCGGTGCCGCCGACGAAGCTGGTGCCGCCCAGGATCACCGCGGCAATCGCGTCGAGCTCGTACGATTGCCCCAGTTGCAGCCCGTTGGCGGCATACAGGCGCGAGGCCGACATCACGCCGCCGAGGCCGGACAGCAAACCCGACACCGCGTACACGAACAACAGCACGATCCACACCTTGATGCCGGACAGCCGCGCCGCTTCCGCGTTGCCGCCCACCGCGTAGATCTGCAGGCCCAGCACGGTACGGCGCAGCACGAACCACGACACGGCCACCACGGCGAAGGCGATGATCACGAGCCAGGGCACGCCCAGTACCTCGCCGTTGCCGATGAAGGCAAAGCCGATGTCCGGGTTGTAGATGGTGCTGTCGTTGCCGACCAGCCGCGCCAGCCCGCGCACGGCGGTCAGCGTGCCGAGCGTAACGATGAACGGCGGCAGTTTCATGAATGCGACCAGCGCGCCGTTGACGAGGCCGAACAGCAAGCCGCACAAGAGCGCCGCAGGCACGCTGAGCGCGCCGAGCTGCGGCACCAGCGAGGCCAGCATCGCCACCACCGCGGAGATCGACAGGATCGATCCCACCGACAGGTCGATGCCGCCGGTCAGGATCACGAAGGTCATGCCGGCCGCCAGCACCATATTGATCGAGGCCTGCTGCGCGACGATCGACAGGTTCTGCCAGCTGGCGAAGTTCTCCGTCAGCACCGTGAAACCGATGCACAGCAGCACCAGCACGGGCAGCATGCCGAGCGCGCGCAGGCGCTCCTGCGTGGTGAGGCGGCCGCGGGCAGCCACTGGCAACGCCGGACCGGAAGGATGGGCGGGGCGGGTGATCGAATCTTGCATGGTGGTCTCCTGCACCGGCGGCTGCGTAGAGTGGCAGGCCGGCGTCGATATCTCGTGTCCGATGGCGGGGCCGTGCCCCGCGCGCTATCTCAATGCAGCAGGCCGTGCGCCTGCGCCGACATCTGCTGCGGCAGCATGCTGGCCCATGCGCTCGCCGGCTGCGCCGCGCCCGTGGCCAGCGCGATAATGCGTTCCTGGGTCTCGGCGGCGCTCGCGCACGGCTGCACTTCCCCGGCCAGCGCGCCCTCGCGCATCACCAGCACGCGGTCGCACAGGCCCACCACTTCCGGCAGCTCGCTGGAGATCATCAGGATCGCCACGCCGCTCTCGGCCAGCGCGTTGATCAGCCGGTAGATCTCCGACTTGGCGCCGATATCCACGCCGCGCGTGGGCTCGTCCAGGATCAGCACGCGCGGCTGGATTTCCAGCAGGCGCGACAGCATGACCTTCTGCTGGTTGCCGCCCGAGAGCGCGCCCACGTTGACATGCGCATGCGCCACGCGGATGCCGAGCGCATCGATGGCTTCGGTGGTGCGCCGGCGCGCCGCCGGCCGGTTCAGGCGCCCGAGGCCGAGCGCGTCGCGCGCGGCCACGATCAGGTTGATGTTCTCGTGCACGCTCTGGTCCAGGAACAGGCCCTGCAGCTTGCGGTCCTCGGTCAGGTAGGCGATGCCCGCGTCGATCGCCTGGCGCGGGCCGCCAGGCGGCAGCGTAACGAGGCCGGCGGGGCCCGCGATGCACACCTCGCCGCGCGTGCGCGCGTCGGCGCCGAACACCAGGCGTGCCAGTTCGGTGCGGCCCGCGCCCACCAGGCCGGCCAGCCCCAGCACCTCGCCTGCGCGCAACGCGAAGCTGCAGCCGCGCACGCGCCGCCCGTCGGCGAGATCGCGCACCGACAGCACCACCTCGCCCTGGCGCGCCTGGCCGTGCGTCTTGGTATAGAAGCCCGACAGGTCGCGCCCCACCATCATCTTGACCAGCGCCGCCTGCGACAGGTGCGTGCGATCCAGCGTGCCGACGAAGCCGCCGTCGCGCAGCACGGTGACGCGATCGGCCAGTTCGTCGATCTCGGCCATGCGATGGCTGATATAGAGAATCGCCATGCCCTCGCCGCGCAGCTGGCGGATCAGCGCGAACAGGCGGTCGGTCTCGTGCGTGGACAGCGGCGTGGTGGGTTCGTCCATCACCAGGATGCGCGCCTCGAAGTGCACGGCACGGGCAATCTCCACCAACTGGCGCTGCGCGATCGACAGGCTGGCGACGCACGCGGTCGACGGGAAATCGGCGCCGAGCCGGGCCAGCGTCGGCTCGCAGGCGCGCGCCATCTCGCCGCGCGCCACCAGCCCGCGGCGCTGCAAGGCGCGGCCGAGGTAGATGTTCTCGGCCACGCTCAGGTTGGGCGCCAGGCTGAGTTCCTGGTAGATCACGGCCACGCCGAGTTCGCGCGCCGCCTGCGGGCCGTCGATATGCACCGGCTTGCCATCGATATGGCATTCGCCGCCGGCGTCGGCGATGTAGGCGCCCGACAGGATCTTCATCAGCGTCGACTTGCCCGCGCCGTTCTCGCCCATCAAGGCGTGGACCTCGCCCGCGTAGGCGGTCAGCTCGACGTTGCGCAGCGCGCGCACGCCGGGGAAGGTCTTGGAAATATTGCGCAACGCCAGCAATGGCACCGGGCCGTGCGGATCAGACGATGGCATGGTTGGCCTCCGGAATCATGGCGGACGCACCCTTGAGCAGTTCGGCCCGCGGCGAAAAATTCATGAACATCGGCAGCGAAGCCGCGCCGACCGCGCCGGCGTTGGCGCCGAAACACCCGCGCACCACCCGCGGCGGCCGGCGCGCCTCGGGCGCCCCCTCGTCCAGCTCGGCCTGCAGGCGCCCGATCAGCGCGGCCACCAGGCCGGCATCGATATCGGCGTCGAGGATGACCAGCGGCACGTCCAGCACCGCCAGCGCGGATTGCAGCGCCGGCGCCAGCGCATCGATGCAGTCGTCGAGCCATTCGGCCACGGCGGGATGCTGGCCGCGCACCTGGGCTTCCAGGTCGGCATGGCTGTCGATGGCCACGCCGTGATGGCGCAGGTGGCGCGTCAGCGCATTGAGCGAGGCGCGCGCCAGCAGGATGTCGCGCCGCTTGCCGGTATGCGGCGCCGAGGCCAGCGTGCTGTGCGGCACCGGCATCATGCCGATATCGCCGGCATTGCCCGACACGCCGCGCACGCAGTCGCCGTTGAGCGCCACGCCGCCGCCGATGGCGGGGCCGACGAAGACGTACAGGAAGTTCTGCGCGTGGTGGTGTCCGTAGAACAGTTCGGCCACGGCGGCGGCGGTGCCATCGTTCTCGCCGAATACCGGCAGGCCGGCGGCATCCGCCAGCTCGGCGGCAAAATCCACCTCGTCCCAGGCGCGGAAGGTGGCTTGCGACGCTTCGTCCTGCAGGTCGAGCTCGCGCAGCCAGGCGCCGAGGTTGTAGGGCTGGGCCACGCCGATGCCGAGCAGGCGCTTGCGCTCGGCCGGCGTCAGCTGCGCGCGCAGCGCGGCCACGTCGTCGCGCACCATTGCCAGCGCCTGTTCCGGATGGGGCAGGACCATCTGGTGCGCGCGGCTGGCGAGAATCTCGCCGCCGAAGTCGACCATCACGCACTCGATGCTGGCGCGGTCGAGCCGCACCCCGATACCGAAGGCGCCCTTGGGCTGCAGGCGGATCAGGCTGGCCGGCTGGCCGCGCTGCCCTTCCTGGCGGCGCCCGGCGATATGGATCAGGCCCTCGTCGGTCAACGACTGCACGATGCTGCCCACCGCGGTATTGGTGAGCTGGGCCATGCGGGCGAGATCGGCCTTGGAGGCCTCCCCGGCATGGCGCAGCGCCAGCAGGAGCGCGCGCTCGTTGTACAGCCGCAAGCTGGCGGAATTCACGCCGCGGCCGGCCTTGGCACTGGTCATATCGTCTCCGGATGTGGTTCTGCCCACCGCTGGCGTCACCTGTTGCCTGTTATCCGGCGGGTGGGCTGCGGCATTAATTAATTCATGTTGAATTAAATAATAACGGACCCGATAACTCAAGCAAGGGGAAACCCGAGGCAAGCGGTTGCATGGTGCCGCCCCCGGGGCGCCGGAAAGTGCCCTGGCACCGGGCCGGCGCCGGCATGCTCTAGAATCCAGGCTTGCGCTTCCCGCCACCCAAGCCACCATGGATTCCATCTTCGACGCCATCCTGCCCGCCCCTTTCGGCAAGATCGGCGTGCGCACCGACGGCGCGGCGATCCGCGAGATCGTCTACCTGCCAGAGAGCATGAAGCTCGCCGCCCCCGCCAATGCGGTGACGCAGCGGCTGGCGCGGCAACTCGAGGCGTACTACGCCGATCCGGATGCGCCCTTCGATGTGCCGCTGGCGCCGGTCGGCAGCGATTTCCAGCGCCGGGTGTGGCAGGCCATCGCGAGCGTGCCGCGCGGCAAGGTCACCACCTATGGCGCGGTGGCGCGGCAGATCGCCAGCGCGCCGCGCGCGGTCGGGCAGGCCTGCGGGGCCAATTATTTCCCGCTGGTGATCCCCTGCCACCGCGTGGTCGGCGCCAGCGGCATCGGCGGCTTTGCCAACCACCAGGGCGATGGCTTCTTCCTTGATATCAAGCGCTGGCTGCTGCGCCACGAAGGCGTGTTGCTAACATGAACCACGACGCCGATCCGCCCATGGATGCCGACGGCATGGAAGACATCGAAGAGACCGACGAGATCGCGGCGGAGATCGCACAGCCCGACGGGGCGCCGGACAGCGCCGCCCTGCTCGCGGACCTCGGCCTGGTGGACCGTTTCTGCGATGCGCTGTGGCTCGAGGACGGCCTCGCGCGCAACACCATCGATGCCTACCGCCGCGACCTGATGCTGCTGGCGCGCTGGCTGCACGCCACCGGCACCGCCACGCTGCCCGGCGCGGACGACACCGCCCTCACCGGCTACTTTGCCTCGCGCCACCTGGAAACGCGCGCATCGTCGGCCAACCGGCGGCTCACCGTGTTCAAGCGCTTCTTCCAGTGGGCGCTGCGCGAGCACCTGATCACCGCGGATCCCTGCCTGCTGCTGCGCCCGGCCAAACAACCGCCGCGCTTTCCGAAGACGCTGACCGAAGCCCAGGTGGAAACCCTGCTCGACGCCCCCGACACGGCCACGCCGCTCGGCTTGCGCGACCGCACCATGCTCGAACTGATGTATGCCAGCGGCCTGCGGGTGTCCGAACTCACGCAGATGAAGACCATCGAGGTCGGCCTCAACGAAGGCGTGGCGCGCGTGGTCGGCGGCAAGGGCAACAAGGAGCGGCTGGTGCCCTTCGGCGCCGAGGCCGGCGACTGGCTGCGCCGCTACCTGGCCGAAGGCCGCCCGGCACTGCTGGGCGAGCGCGCCTGCGATGCGCTGTTCGTCACACAGCGCGGCGAGGGCATGACGCGCCAGGCCTTCTGGCACCTGATCAAGCGGCACGCGCGCGAGGCCGAGATCCACGCACCGCTGTCCCCGCACACCTTGCGGCACGCCTTTGCCACGCATCTGCTCAACCACGGCGCCGACCTGCGCGTGGTGCAGTTGCTGCTGGGGCATGCCGACATCTCCACCACGCAGATCTACACCCACGTGGCGCGCGAGCGCCTGCGCGAGCTGCACCAGCAGCACCACCCGCGCGGCTGAATCCGCCCGTCATCGCCTACCGTCATCATGAGCAAGAGCAAACACGTTTCGGAAACCCCTGCCACCCAGTTCCTCAAACAGCACGGTGTCGCCTATGGCGAGCATGCCTACGACTACGTCGAGCACGGCGGGACCGGGGAATCGGCCCGGCAACTCGGCGTGCCCGAGCATGCGGTGATCAAGACGCTGGTGATGGAAGACGAGAAAGCCCAGCCGCTGATCGTGCTGATGCATGGCGACTGCTCGGTGTCGACCAAGAACCTGGCACGGCAGACCGGGCGCAAGAGCGTGCAGCCGTGCAAGCCGGAGGTGGCGCAGCGCCACAGCGGCTACATGGTGGGAGGCACCTCGCCATTCGGCACCAGGAAACGCATGCCGGTGTTCGTGGAAGCCAGCGTGCTGGCGCTGGAGCGGATCTATATCAATGGCGGGCGGCGCGGCTACCTGGTCAGCATCGACCCGCAGGCGCTGACGGCGCTGGTCGGCGCCCGGCCGGTGGAGTGCGCGTTGCCGGATTGAAGCCGCATCCGGTTTTCCCCGGGCGGCACCGGCTGTTTCGGGAGCCGGCAGCGCCCGGACGGACTCGCCTGCCCCGCCATCCGGGATAGTCCCCGAAGAGAAGCCCACGCGACCACGCTACAATCCCGCCAGCCTCAAATTCCCGGTTCCCACATGGCCAATCTGATTTTCGCACTCGCCGCCTACCTGATCGGCTCCATTTCCTTCGCCGTCGTGGTCAGCAAGGCCATGGGCCTGCCCGACCCGCACACCTACGGCTCGGGAAACCCCGGCGCCACCAACGTGCTGCGCAGCGGCAACAAGAAGGCTGCGGTGCTCACGCTGGTCGGCGATGCCCTGAAGGGCTGGCTGGCGGTCTGGCTGGCGCAGCGATTCGGCCCGGCCTATGGGCTGGACGACACCGGCCTGGCGCTGGTGGCGGTGGCGGTATTCCTTGGCCACCTGTTCCCGGTGTTCTTCCGCTTCGCCGGCGGCAAGGGCGTGGCCACCGCGGCCGGCATCCTGTTCGCCATCGACCCGCGGCTTGGCGCGGGCACGCTGGCCACCTGGCTGATCATTGCCTTTTTCTTCCGCTACTCGTCGCTGGCGGCGCTGGTGTCGGCCCTGTTCGCGCCCTTCTTCTACGTGCTGATGACGGGCGTTGACGTGATCGCCGGCGCGGTCTTCGCCATCAGCGTGCTGCTGGTGGTTCGCCATCGCCAGAACATCGGCAAGCTGCTGGCCGGCAAGGAGAGCCGCATCGGGGAAAAGAAGAAGGCGCCCGGCGCCTGACTTTCCGCGCCGCCCGCCTGCGGGAGGGGGCGGGCGCTCGTTACGCCGCCACGCTGGCACCAACCACCGGCTTCGCTTCAAGTGGCGCCTGCCCCCCTCTCCCAATGAGGGGAGCGGGCGTAAACACCGACGTCATGCCAGCCGGTCCTGGCGCACCAATTGGCTGCGGCCATGGCCCCAGGTCTGCCATCAGGGCATCTTGCCGAGTATCCCGTTCATCTCGTCCATGGAGAAGGCCCGCAGCGTCTGGGTGCGGACATTGCCCGCCATGCCCAGGGACAGCCCGAAGGCGGTCATGGTGGCGTCGTCGGGCGCGGTGAAGGTCACCACAAGGTCGTATTGCCCGAGCGTCCAGTAGATATCCTTCATTTCGATACCGCTCTTCTTCGCCATTTCGCGAACGGCGGCGGCACGTTTGGTCGTATCTTTTACGGTACGGATTCCCTGGTCGGTGAAGTTCAATAGGGCGACAAAAGTGGCCATGATGCATCTCCTGATCAAGTGGAACGACGCTACGCGTTGCCAAAGCGTACCGAGCAGATGCTTGCTGCAATCCGCGTACCATGCGAGCCGCCTCCTGGCTTGCATGGCGACATGCGTCCGGCGCGGGCGGCCGCGACGGGGCAGTCCGCCGGAAAACGTTCCAGTCTTGAAACTTCCTGCGCCGGGAGATGCCCCGGTGCCCTGGGGCCGTCCGTCAGGCTGCCTGCGCGAGCGCGGTGAACGGGAACACCATTTCCACCCGCAGCCCGCCTTCGGGCCGGTTGTCCAGCGCCAGGCGGCCGCCGCCCTGTCGCACCAGGCGGTCGACGATGGCAAGCCCCAGGCCCGAATGCGCATTGCCGCCGCGTGCCGGGTCCAGCCGCACGAAGGGTAGCGTGACCTTTTCCATGGCCTCGGGCGGGATGCCTTCGCCGTGGTCCTCCACCACCATATGCCAGCCATCGGCCTGCCGCGAGGTGCTGAGCAGCACCGGCGGCGCGCCATAGGCATAGGCGTTGTCGATCAGGTTGCCGACGATGCGGTCGAGCTGGGTGGCAATCATGCGGAAGCCTTCGCCAGCCATCAGCGAGATTTCCACCGACTTGTCCTGCTCGGCCAGCGAGGCGGCCAGCTCGCCGATGCGGCGATCCACCGGCACCGGGCGCGCGGCGGGCTCGCCGCTCTGGGCAAAGGTCAGGAACTGCTCGACGATGGCCGACATCGACTGGACGTCGCGCGTCACGCCGGCCGCTGCCTTGGGATCGGCCAGCATCTCGGCGCGCAGCCGCAGCCGCGCCAGCGGGGTCTTGAGGTCGTGCGCGATGCCGGCCAGCATGGTGTTGCGTTCCTGGTCGATGCGGGTCAGGTCGGCCATCATGCGGTTGAAGCGCACGATCAACTGGCGCAGCTCGTGCGGGCCGCGCTCGCGCAGCGGCTCGACGGTGTGCTGGCGCGACAGCTGCTCGGCCGCCGCCGCCATATCGCGCACCGGCCGCTGGATCTGCCAGGCGATCAGCAAGGCCACCGCCATGGCTACGCCAACCACCAGGATCACGCCGGGCAGCAGGCGATTGTCGGGCGGCGGGTTGACCACCCACAGCGCCGGCATCGCGATCCAGTCCTGCCGCTGCGGCAGCTTGACCCAGATGCGGGTAGTCTGTTCTTCCTCGAGCCGCACCTGGGTTCCAGCCGGCATGCGCTGCGCGAACTGTTCGACCAGCCGGCGCGCCCGGCCCTTGGCCGCCACGGTATGCTCGGCAGCGCTGGCCTCGCTGGCCACTTCCACCAGGCTCGGCAGCTTGAGCGGCGGCTGCGCGGCGAGCGCGCGCTGGATGCTGTCGAACTGGAACATCATCTGCTCGACGGAATAGTCCAGCTGCTGCTGGCGGCGATCCATGCGCAGGATGGCCAGCCAGGAAAAATGGCTGAGCACCAGCACTGCAGCGATCAGCAGCGCGATCCGGCCGAACAGCGTGTCGATGCGGAGCTTCATTGCGGTATTTCGTCGGCTTCGTCAGGTACAAAGGTATAGCCGCGGCCGCGCACGGTCTGGATGTAGCGCGGCCGCTGCGCATCTTCGTCGAGCAGGCGGCGCAGGCGCCAGATCTGTACGTCGATGCCGCGGTCGCTGATGCCGCTGGCGGTGCCGTACATCAGTTCGACGATGCGCTCGCGCGACAGCACCTCGAGCGGGTGCATCAACAGCAGCTTGAGCAGCGCGAACTCGGTATCGCTGATCGGTACCGGCTCGCCGGCGCGCACCAGGGAGCGCTGGCGGAAATTGACCCGGAATGGCCCGAACGTCATGCCCTCGCGGTCTTCCGGCGCGGCCGCCGGGCGGGCCAGCTTGCGGCGCAGCACGGCATTGATGCGGGCCAGCAGTTCGCGCGGCGAGAACGGCTTGCCGAGATAGTCGTCGGCGCCGATCTCCAGCCCGACGATGCGGTCGATCTCGTCGCTGCGCGCGGTCAGCAGGATCACCGGGATATCGTCGTTCTTGGCCCGCAGGTTGCGCAGCGCGGTGAGACCGTCCACTTTCGGCATCATCAGGTCCAGCACGATCAGGGCCGGCCGCTCCCGCTCGAGGCGAGCCTGCAGGCCGTCCCCATCGTGCAGCACGGAGACGGCGAAGCCTTGCTGGCTGAGGTATTCGCGCAGCAGGTCGCGGAGTTCGGGATCGTCGTCGACGACGAGGATCTGGGTAGGCTGATTGACTCGCATAGGGAGATGATAGCTAGGCTCGGTGCGGCAATCCGGGCGAATTGTTTCAGGGGATTACACCCGGGCCGCTGGTAATGATCTGTAAGAATGACCGCCACGGCTGAAACATGGAGATCAGTAAGGCGCATTATGCTTCGCTTATGTTGCCGTCGCCGGCGGTCGCCGGACAGAACGGCCCCGTCCCGAAGCTGCCCAGCCCGCCGTGTGCCTCGCGTGCCGCTTACGGCACGTGTCGACGGCATTGCGGCATACTGCTGCCTCTCACACCCCGAACACAGTTCAAACGCGCCTTGTCGCGTCGCTCCAGGATCCGGTCATGGCTAATCCCGAACAACATCCACAGGCTCAAATGCCACCGCCCGGCAAGGCAGCCCCGCGCCGCCGCAAGATGATCGCCGCCGCGCTGATCGTACTGCTGGCGGCCGGCGGCTGGTATTGGTACAGCCACCGCGGCGCAGCGCCGGCGGGCACTGGCGCCCCCGGCGCCGGCCGCGGGGGCCCTGGCGGTCCGGGGGGGCCTGGCGGTCCGGGCGGACAGCGCTCGCCGGTAGTGATCAGCACCGTGGCCAAGCGTGATATGGATGTCATCCTCAACGGCCTCGGCAACGTCACCCCGGTGGCCAACGTGACCGTGCGTGCCCAGGTTTCCGGGCCGCTGCTCAAGGTCCTGTTCAAGGAGGGACAAATGGTCAAGGCGGGCGATGTCCTTGCCGAGATCGACCCGCGCCCGTTCCAGGCAACGCTGGACCAGGCCGTGGGCACGCTCGCACGCGACCGCGCCCTGCTGGAGAACGCCCGCCTGGACCAGAAGCGCTACCGCACCCTGCTAGGCCAGGACTCGATCTCCAGCCAGCAGGTCGACACGCAGGATGCGCTGGTGCGCCAGTACGAGGGCGTGGTCAAGACCGACCAGGCCAACGTGGACAGCGCCCGCCTGCAACTGGGCTACACCCGCATCCTGGCGCCGGCATCGGGCCGCATCGGCCTGCGCCAGGTCGATCCGGGCAATATCGTCGGCACCAGCGACACCAACGGCATCGCGCTGATCACGCAGATCCAGCCGATCGCCGTGCTTTACACCATCCCGGAGGACAACCTGCCCTCGGTGCTCAAGCGGCTCCATGCCGGCGAGACCATTCCGGTCCAGGCCTGGGACCGCCAGGCGCGCAACCGCCTGGCCGACGGCACGCTGCTGACGACCGACAACCAGATCGACACCACCACCGGCACGGTCAAGCTCAAGGCGATCTTCCCGAATCCCGACGGCATGCTGTTCCCCAACCAGTTCGTCAACGTGCGCACGCGCGTGGACACGCTGCAAGAGGCCACCGTGGTGCCGGTGGCGGCCATCCAGCGCGGCCAGCAAGGCACTTTCGTCTATGTGGTGGACGATGGCAGCAAGGTCAAGGTCCAGGTGGTGACGCTCGGACCCACGGACGGCGAGCGCACGGTCGTCTCCAAGGGACTGGAACCCGGCCAGCGCGTGGTGGTGGACGGCGCCGACCGGCTCAAGGAAGGCATGACGGTGGA
>NZ_JARJLM010000633.1 GCF_029335485.1 Cupriavidus basilensis | reverse complement strand
GAGGTCGCTATCGCCGTTGCGCACGAACTCGGCGCCGAACAGCGGGCCGGTCACCTCGGACAGCGTCTGCGGCAGCGTCACCAGGGGCTGGTCTGGCGAGCGCAATTGGGTGGAGGTATAGGGATCGAAGCGGTATTCGGGCTGGGTATCCCAGTACTGGCGGCGGTACTGCGCCAGTCCGGGCGGCAGCTTGGTAGGCGAATCGGCCATGGTGCGCGTCTCCTTGCGTAAGAATTTCCATTACTTTATTTGCGAAGAGAACTGCTGTAAATTGAGTTTTTCGCCCATTTAGATAACTTTTTGCTATGCAACCCGCCTTTCGCAGCCGCGTCCGCCTGCGCCACCTGCATTGTTTCGTCGCGGTGGCGCAAACCCAGCACCTGGGCCTGGCCGGTGAGCAGTTGGGACTGAGCCAGCCCGCGGTATCCAAGACGCTGAGCGAGCTGGAAGCGCTGCTTGACGCACGTCTGCTGGTCCGCGGGCGTTCCGGGACCGACCTGACCGAACTTGGCCAGCGCTTCCTGCGCCACGCGCTGCGGGTGCTGGGGGACCTCGACGAGGCCGCCGACAGCGTCAGCGGCGCAGGCACCGCGGGGCGCCAGCAGCTCAGGGTAGGCGCCCTCCCCAGCGTGGTGCCCGACCTGCTCCAGGAAGCCGTGCTGGCATTCCGCCGCGCGCACCCGGAGGTCGGCCTGGCGGTGCAGACCGGCATGAACCGCACCCTGATCGAATGGCTGAAGGCCGACGTGCTGGATATCGTCATCGGCCGCATGGACGATCCGGCGGTAATGGAGGGATTGTGGTTTGAAATGCTCGATACCGAGCCGCTGCTGCTGGCGGTGCGCAAGGGCCATGCGCTGGCGGCCACCCATGCCGCCATGGCGGAGGTGATGGCCTGCCCGCTGATCGTACCCGCGCAAGGCTCGGTGCCGCGCCACAGCACGGAAAGCCTGCTGGCCCGCCACGGTTTCGTGCTGCCGCCGGGCACCATGGAAACCTCGGACGCCTACCTGGGCCAGCTGATCGCGCTCAAGTCCGACGCGGTCTGGCTGGCGCCGCGCTGCGCCATGCGCCAGGCGCTGGATAGCGGCGAGCTGGTACTGCTGCCAATCTCGGGCCAGGGCAGCGAGGAGCCCGTCGGGCTGCTGCGCCAGGGCAGCCGCGAACCCGGGGCGGCCGCGGAAGCCTTTGCGCAGGACCTGCGCGAGCGCGCCGCCGCACGGGCACGCGGGCAGGTGCCTGGCAAACGGGGATAGTGCAGGACGTTGGCGCCGGGCAATATCCCGGCCTTACATCTCGGTAGCGTCTTGCACGCCCTTGCCGGCGGGACGGGCAACGTCCGGGGAAAGCTGCAGGAAGATCCACGCGGAGGCCGAGGTGATCAGCCCCACGCAGATGAAGGTGGCATGGAAAGCCGGCAGCGCGCTGATGGCGCCGTGCCGGCTGAAGCTGCCCTGGAAGGTCGCCAGCAGCGCGCCGGCCGAGGTCACGGCCAGGCTCATCGACAGCATCTGCACCATCGACAGCATGCTGTTGCCGCCGCTGGCCCCGGCGGTGCCGAGGTCCTTCAGCGTGACCGTGTTCATGGCGGTGAACTGGATCGAGTTGAGGGCGCCGAAAACGGCCAGCTGCACCAGCACCAGCGCCAGCGGCTGGGTCGGCGAGATCAGCGAGAACGATGCCATCGCCAGCCCCACCATGAAGGTATTGGTCACCAGCACCTTGCGATAGCCATGGCGCTGGATCAGCCCGGTGGCGAGGCGCTTGGAGGCCATGCCCGCCGCGGTGATCGGCAGCATCATCATGCCCGCCTCGAACGGCGAATAGCCCAGGCTGACCTGCAGCGTGAGCGGGATCAGGAACGGCATGGCGCCATTGCCGATGCGCGCGAAGAGATTGCCCAGCAGGCCCACGCTGAAGGTATGGATGCGGAACAGCCTGAGCGCGAACAGCGGGCGCCGGCGGCGCGTGGCGTGCAGCACATAGGCGGTCAGCGAGGCCATGCTGGCGATCAGCAGCATCAGCACCGTGGCGTGCTGGAAGCCCAGCTCGGCCAGGCCATCCAGCGAGAATGACAGGGTCAGCATGGCGATGGCCAGGAACAGGTAGCCGCTGATATCGAACGGCGCCACGCCGTGCAGCCGGCTGTTGGGCATGTAGCGCAGGGTGGCCAGCCCGCCCAGCGCCCCCACCGGCACGTTGATCAGGAAGATCCAGTGCCAGGAAAACGTCTGGGTCAGCCAGCCGCCCAGGGTCGGGCCGATCAGCGGGCCGACCATGCCCGGAATGGCGACGAAGCTGAGCGCCTGCAGATACTGGTCGCGCGGGAAGGTCCGCAGCACCGCCAGCCGACCCACCGGCAGCAGCATGGCGCCGCCCACGCCCTGCAGCACGCGCGCGGCCACCAGCATGGTCAGGCTGCTGGAATACGCGCAGGCCAGCGAGCCGGCGACGAACAAGCCGATGGCGGTCTGGAAGATGGTGCGTGTGCCGAAGCGGTCGGCCAGCCAGCCCGAGGCCGGGATGATCACCGCCATCGTCAGGGAGTACGCGATGATGACCGACTGCATGCGCAGCGGGCTCTCGCCCAGGCTTCTGGCCATCGAAGGCAAGGCGGTGTTGACGATGGTGGAATCCAGCGTCTGCATGAAGAAGCCGACCGCCACTACCCACAGCATGATGTTGCGGTTGCGGTCGTCGGCGGGGGCCAGCGCGGTGTCTTGCATGA
>NZ_JARJLM010000632.1 GCF_029335485.1 Cupriavidus basilensis | reverse complement strand
GCGCGCGAGGGGATGGGGAACATGTCGGTCTCCTGTGGATGGCGGCCGGGATCTGATGACCGGCTTTGGATGCCGCAATAGCCCCTGCTGACGCGGGGGCCGGGGTGAAAGGCTACGGTGCTGCCAGGGCGGTCGCTTCCCGCAGTTGCGCGAAGGTGCTGATCCGCCCGGCCAGCGCGCTCGCAGCCACGGTATAGGGGCTGGCCAGCCAGACCTGGCCCGGCCCGGAGCGGCCGGGGAAATTGCGGTTGATGGCGCTGATGGTCACCTGCTCGCTGGCGGTGGAGGCGCCCGGCCCGCAGTTGGCGCACGAGCCGCAGCCCGGCATGACCAGCGTGGCGCCAGCGGCGGCAAAGGTATCCATATAGCCGCGCGCCTCGCAGTAGTCCTTCACGCCCAGCGTGCCGAACTGCAGGAAGAGCCGGGTGCGGGCCGACACCTTGAGGCCATGCTCCAGGCCCCAGCGCAGCACCTCGTGGTAGTAGTCGAAATCCTCGCGCTTGCCGGCCGTGCAGGAGCCGCCGTAGGCAATATCCACCGGCACCGGCTGCGCCAGCGTGCTGGCCGCGATGCCGTTGCCGGGGTCGCCCGGACGCGCCACCATGGGCGCGATGGCAGCGGCGTCGATGCGGATCACGTCGCGGTAGCTGGCGCCGACATCGCTGCGCATCCAGTCCTCCACCACGAAATCCACGCCGCGCCGCGCCTTGAGGAAGGCCACGGTCTTGTCGTCCGGCTCGACGATGCCGGTGAAGCCGCCCAGCTCCGCGACCATGTTGGTCAGCGTGGCGCGCTCGTCGATCGACAAGCCGCGCACGGTGCTGCCGGCGTACTCGAACACCACGCCAATGGCCCCGCCGGAGCGGATCGCATCCATCTGCAGCAGGTAGAGCACGATGTCCTTGGCGGTCACGCCCGGGGCCAGTGCGCCCTCCACCTCCACGCGCAGGGTCTGCGGCACCTTGCAGCGCACGTAGCCCGTCACCCAGCTATTGGCAAGATCGGTGGCGCCGGCGCCGAACGCCAGGCAACCGAGCGCACCCGAATGGGGCGTGTGCGAATCGGTGCCCACCACCACCTGGCCCGGCAGCGCGTACTGCTCGGCCATCAGCGCATGGCAGATGCCTTCCGAGCCCGGCACGTCGCCGGGCAGCGCGTTGTGCGAGCGCACCGGGTAGTCGTGCGCGAAGCTGCTATGGCCCTGCATCAGGTTGGCCACGCCCGGCAGCAGGCCGTCGCGCACATGCGGGAAGCTTTGCGCCGCCAGCACCAGGTGATCCTGGAAGGCGATGATGTGATCGGGCTCGTGCAACGCCGCCGGCTTGCCGAAGGCGCGGTGCATCAGGTGCGCGCACATGCCGGTGAAGTAGTCGTGCGAGAAGCGCCAGTCCGCCGCCACGAACACGCCCTGGCCGCGCTCGGCGGATGGCGTGCCCGGCAGCAGATGGCGGGCGATGATCTTCTCCACCAGCGTGCGCGGCGAGGCGCCGGCGGATTCCCCCGCGCCCTGTGCGCCCTGTGCGCCCCCCGCCGCCGGCCAGCTCGCCGCGCGGCTATAGGCCAGCAGTCCGCCAGCGCGGATCACCTGCTGGGTCAGCGCGTCGCGCCCGCTCAGGAAGGCCTCGATGGGAATCGCCTCACCCGCCAGCACGCGGTCCAGCACCGTGAAATCCGTGGTGGTCAGGATGCCGATGTTGTCGCAGTTCTGCTGGTAGATGCGCTCGAAGCTCTCCGCCACGATCAGGCGGATGCCGGCGGACAGCTCCGCCAGCGGGCTGGACTCGCGCGAGGATCCCTTGCCGTAGCGCTTGCCCGCCACCGTGACGGCAAAGCCGCCGTTGCGGATGGCATCGCGGCCGATCGGCAGCTCGGAGCCCGCCTGGAACCCCACATAAGGGAATTGCCCCAGCCGCTCATCGTAGGTCAGCATGATCGTCACCGGCGTGATCTCGTCGGTGGAGATGTTGTCGCGCAGCGGACCGGCCTCGGCCAGGGTCATGGGCTTGCCGTCGAGCTGGGCGCGCACGCAGGCGGGATCTTGCGACAGGTACAGCACGCGGCCGTCGAAGCGGATGGTGGCTTCCATGGTGGGGTTCTCGTTTTGATGATCCCACTATATGGTTTGGCGCCGCCGGGGCAAAGTGCGGAGTCGGCATGGCAGGCGTCTCGGTTTGCGACGGCTGGCCGGTGGTTCACATTCCCCGCGCTATTGCCGGCAAAGAAAACCCACCAAGGCAGCGGCGCTAGCCGAGAGGTGCTCCCGCGAGTGGAACACCACCACCAGTTGCCGCGTGGCCCAGGCATCCGCCAGCGGCCGTGCCACCACGTCGAGCGTATTCAGGTACAGCTCGCCCACCTGCCGCGGCACGACGGCAATCCCCAGCCCCACATGCACCATGCGGCACAACGCATCCAGGCTCGCCACCCGGATCTTGATCTTGAGCGTGGCGCTCCGGCGTGTCGCCTGCTCCGCCAGGAGCCGGCTGAGCGCACTCTCGTCGCGCAACGCCACGAAGGTCTCGCCGAGCACGTCGGCAAAGCGCACCTGCTGCGCCGACGCCAGCGGATGCCCGCGCGGCACCAGCACGCAAAGCTGATCCTCCCGGTAAGGCAGCGAGACGAATTGCTCCACGCCCTGGATCGCGTTGCAGATGCCGAAGTCGGCGCTGCGCTCGCCCACCATGCGCAATACCTCGGGGCTATGCTGCTCTTCCAGCTCGATGCCGATATCGGGATACACGCGCCCGAAGGCAGCCAGGTCTTCCGGCAGGAACTGCACGATGGCGCCGAGGTTGCACACCATCCGCACATTGCCGCGCGCGCCGGAGCTAAAGCGCGACAGCTCCGCCCCTAGCGCCTCGATATTGCCGATGATGGCCAGCGCATGCCGCAGCACCGCCTCGCCCACCGGCGTCACCGTGATGCCGCGGGGATGCCGCTCGATCACGGGCAAGCCGATCTGCGCCTCGATCTCGGCAATGCGGCGGCTGACCGCCGACGGCGCGATGAACTCGCGCTCGGCCGCGCGCGCGATGTTTTGTTCCTGGCAGACCGCGACGAACAGGCGCAGCGAGGTCAGGTCGAGTTTTCTGAGCAGGTTGTCCATGGGGGCGATGCTACAACGATTGGGGGGCCTGGCGGGCGTCCCGCCCAATGCGCCACGATACGACCCGCGTCCGCGGGCCGGCCATGGGCGCCGGCTTCCCGCTGTTTGTGCCACGCACAATGGCCACGCAATGGGAATGCCACGCCAGTGATAAGCAGCATTCAAGCCACCCGGTTGCGAGCACGCAGCGGCCGGGGGCAAAATCGGCGCACCCGCGTGCACTTCTGCGCCTAGAATAAAAACTTGCATTGCCCCACCGTTCATCAGCCCAGTCTTGCGTCGTAATCCGCGCCGGTGCCGCACATCGTGCCCGCGCCCTCTTGCACGGAGACCTCGATTGCCGCTGCCTGTCGTACGCCGGTTCTCCCCACGTTCCGTCCGGCCGTCCTGGCCGGGCGCGTCTGGCCGTCTATCGCGATCGCTATCAAACCCGTACCGGGCTGCGCCACCGCGGCGGCATCAGCGCATCTCCAAGGAAATTCCATGGCTAACTTCAGCCCAACGCGCCGCACTTTCCTGAAAGCCAGCGTCGTCGCCGGGGTATCGGTGTACATCGCGCCGATCGGCGGCAAGGCCTTCGCGGCCCTGTTCGAAGAAAAGATCCTGACCCCGGTCCAGTGGGACCCCAAGACCGGCGCGCCCAGGTTCCGCATCGACGGCATGGCCAAGGTCACCGGCGACAAGGTCTTCGCCCGCGATATCCGCTCGCGCGACATGCCGCACTGGCCGCAGGAGCAGTCGCACGCCTTTATCCTGCGCGCCACCAAGGCGGACCGCGCCTTCGAGGGCTTCGACCTGGCGCTGCTGGGCGACGATCTCAAACCCGACCGGGTGGTGACCGCCGCCGACCTGGTGCGCGACGGTATCGCCTTTCCCGCCTTCTATGGCGAGGACATGCTGCTGCCGGCCGGCAAGACGCCGGCCTACCTCGGCCATGCGGTGGCGATCCTGATCTATCACGATTTCGCCCGCTTCCGCTTTGCCAAGGACAAGCTCAAGTTCCACGACGAAGTCATCCGCTACGGCGCCGAGACCGGCCCGCTCGAGCGCGATCCCTGGGGCACCTTCCGCTTCGTGCGGGTGGGCGGCGACACCCCGTTCGACGACGATGTATTCTCCAGCCTGAAGAACGCGCCGCTGTTCCCCAGCATGATGCGCAAGCACCAGCCGGTCTGGCCCGATGGCAAGGATCACGGCCAGCTCGGCGAGCAGGGCATGTACCATGCCGGCCGGATCCGGCAGCAACTGGACCAGCCGCCGGCGGACTGGCTGGTGCTGGAGCGCGAGTACGACACGCAGTCGATCGACACCGCCGCGCTCGAGCCCGACAACGCCAACTGCTGGTATGACCCCGCCGCCCAGGCGCTGCACATGGTGATGCCGACCCAGTCGCCCATCGAAGTCGGCCAAAGCACGGCGGAGATGCTGGCCAAGGCCAAGGGCGCGTTCCCGGTCGCGCAGGTGTTCGTCCATCCCTGCTATACCGTTGGCTACGGCTCCAAGGATCACTACAACTTTCCCTTCTACGGCCTGGTGACCGCGCTTTACGCCGACGGCAAGCCGGTGCGGCTGGCCAACGACCGCTACGAGCAGTTCCAGACCTCGATCAAGCGCCACGCCTTCAAGATGCGCTACCGCATCGCGGTGGACAGGAAGACCGGCCTGTTCCAGGCCTTCCAGGGCGATTTCGAGGCCAACGGCGGCGGCCGCGCCAACTTCTCGCCCTCGGTGGCGATGGTGGGCGCCACCGCCGCGCAGTCGATCTATTACTTCCCCAGGAACGACCTGACCGCAGTGGCCATCGCCACGCGCGCCATCGACGCCGGCTCGGCGCGCGGCTACGGCACGCTGCAAAGCATGGCGGCCACCGAGATGATGGTCGACGAGTTCGCCGAGCAGCTCAAGCTCGACCCGATCGAGTTCCGCCTGAAAAACGCGCTGCGCTCGGGCATGAAGAACACGCAGGGCGCGATCCCCGCCGGCGCCATCCGCGTGGACGAGGTATTGCAGGCGGCCAAGGTCCATCCGCTGTGGACCAACCGCGCGAAGCAGAAGGCCGATTTCGAAGCCAGCCATCCGGGACGGCGCTACGGCGTGGGCTTCGCCTGTGTGCAGAAGGACTTCGGCACCGGCGCCGAAGCCTCGTTCGCCAAGGTGGAGATGCATGCCGACGGCGCCATCGTGCTGCATCACAGCGGCGCCGAGATCGGCACCGGTATGTCGACCTCGCAGGCGGTGGCCGTGAGCCGCTGGCTGGGCGAGCCGGCCGGCGAGGTGCGCGTGGCGGTGACCGACTGGCCCGACCTGCCGGTCACCGCCACCGGCGACCCCTACCTGATGAGCCAGGCCGACCAGGACAAGCTGTCCGCCAACCCGCGCTGGTCGCCCGCCTATGCCTCGCCCTCCAGCGCGACCAACTCGGCCTACTACTTCACCCACAGCACCCGCGAAGCGGCACGCGTGATCTTCATGCACGGGCTGTGGCCGGCCGCGATGGCGATCTGGAGCCAGGGCACCGGCGGCGGCCAGGCCGCCTCGCTGGTGGTGCGCGTGGAAGATGCGCGCTGGGTGCAAGGCAAGCTTACCGCCGGGGGCCTGCAAGCCTTGCCCTACGAGCAGTTGGCGAAGAAGGCGCACGAGCTTGGCCTGGTTACCGGCGCCACGGTGCACGTGTTCAACCGCTGGCAATGGACCGAAGCCGATTTCGAGGTGAATGGCGCCGCCGCCCGGCTGCCCGTCGACGGGCTCGCGGTGCGCTACGGCGACGGCGCCGACGCCGCGCGCAAGGCCCGCATGACCACCAGCGGCGGCTACCACGTGCTTGACCGCAAGCAGGTCCATATCGCGCCCACGCAGCGCAACAACGCCAGCGTGACCTACTACAGCGCGGTGGGCACGCTGGTCGAACTCTCGGTGCACGAGGCCAGCGGCAAGGTGGAAATCCTCAGCCACCACTCCATCATGGAATGCGGCTCGCAGTTGTCGCCGGATCTGGTTTCCGGCCAGCTGCAGGGCGGCGTCGCCATGGGCATCGGCCATGCGCTGCACGAGTTCCTGCCGCTCTACGAAGACGGACCCGGCAATGGCACCTGGAACTTCAACCGCTACCATCTGCCGCGCGCCAGCGACGTGGCGGTGTGGTCGCAGACCGGGATGGTCTTGCCGCCCCTGTCGGACACCGACCCGCCCAAGGGCATCGCCGAAGTGGTGATGATTCCGGTGGTGGGCGCCATCGTCAACGGCATCGCGCATGCCATCGGCCATCGCTTCACCGCCCTGCCGGTCAGCGCCGAAAAGATTCAGGAGATCCTGGCATGAGCATCGCCACCCAGCCGCTTTCCCTCAACATCAACGGCAAGGACGTTGGCCCCATCGATGTGCCGGAGGGCCTGATGATGATCGACTTCCTGCACGAATACCTCCACCTCACCGGCTCGCGCCTGGGCTGCGGCCAGGGCATCTGCCACGCCTGCGTGGTGATCCTGGACCGCACCGACGGCAGCAGCGAGGAAGTGCGCGCCTGCATTACCGGCGCGCACTATTTCCAGGGCAAGAAGGTGCGCACGGTGGAAGGCCACGCCAGGCGCAACGACAAAGGCGAGGTGGTGGAACTGTCGCCCATCCAGCAGAAGTTCCTGGAGCACTTCAGCTTCCAGTGCGGCTACTGTACGCCCGGTTTCGTCAACGGCGCGACCATCCTGGTGGAGCGCCTGAAGCGCCAGCCGGTGCTCAGGGGCAAGGTCGACGAGACCATCACCGCTGCGCTCAACGACCACATCTGCCGCTGCACCGGCTATGTGCGCTACTTCGAGGCCGTCAAGGACTTGGTCGTCAACACCCCGGGACTGGTAAAGGACGACAAGTGATGACCATGACCATGACCATGACGAGCCGGCCCGGCCTCCTCCGGCACGCGCGCACCACGCTGGCGGCCATGGCGGCGCTGGGCGCGGCAGTGTTGGCCGGCTGCGGCGACCACGCCGCCCCGATCGCTCCCGCCGCTGACCAGCAGCCCGCCACCCAGCTCTCGCCCGCCGAACAGATCGCGCGTGGGCGCTACCTGGTGCGCGCCGCCGATTGCGCCGCCTGCCATACCAGCGCCCAGGGCGCGCCGTTTGCCGGCGGAGTCGTACTGGCCTCGCCGTTCGGCACGTTCTATGGCACCAACATCACGCCGGACAAGGATCACGGCATCGGCAAGTGGAGCGCCGATGATTTCTACAAGGCGCTGCACGACGGTGTCACGCCGGACAAGCACCTCTACCCCGCCATGCCCTACACCTCGTATCGCGGCCTGTCGCGCGGCGATACCGATGCGATGTATGCCTACCTGATGCAGTTGAAGCGGGCGGCGGTGGCAAACCGGCCGCACGACCTGCGTTTCCCGTACAACATGCGGATCGCGCTGATCGGCTGGAACCTGCTGTTCCTCAGGGACCAGCTGCCCGATGCCTCGCAGGGAAAGACGCCCGCCTGGCAGCGCGGGCGCTACCTGTCCAACGCGCTCGGCCACTGCGCCGAATGCCACACGCCGCGCGCCATGTTCGGCCGGTTGGACCCGGCCCTGCCGCTGGCGGGCGCCGCGCTCGGCCGCGTGGCCGCGCCGGACATCACGCCGGCGGGCCTGGCCGCGCGCGGCTGGACCGGCGCCGACCTGCAGACCTTCTTCGCCAGCGGCATGGCCCCGCAAGGCTCCGCCTTCGGCGAGATGTTCCCGGTGGTCCATCTCAGCAGCCGGTACCTGAACCAGGCCGACCTCGCCGCGATGTCGGCCTACCTGCTGGGCGACCAGCCGGCGGCGCCGCAAGCGATCAAGCCAGTGAGCGCGGATGTGGCCCAGCTCAAACCCGGGCGGCAGCACTACCTGGCCGTCTGCGCCGGCTGCCATGGACGCGAGGGCGAAGGCAAGCCGCACGTCGCGGTGGCCATGCAGGGCAATTCCACGGTGCGCAACGCCGACCCGCGCAACCTGATCGTGTCGATGCTGGACGGCATCGAGGCGCAGAAATTCCCGGGTCTGGAGAGCCTGCAGGACATGCCAGGCTTTGCTGCGCGCATGAGCGATGCGGAACTGGCCGAACTGGCGAACTACCTGCGTGCGAGCTATGGCGGGCAGCGGGCGGATGTGAGTGCGGACAGGGTGAAGGGGCTGCGGGCGGAGGCGGGCAAGGGGCCTTGAGCAGGGACGCCGGCGTGGATGTGCCGGCGTCCTGCCCGCCTGTTCAACCGGCTACTTCGTCGCTGCTTGCTTTTGCATGCAGCGCGGCGCGCTGCCCGGTTCACGGGACGTTGCACTCCGAAGGGCTGGGACGCAGGCTTTTCGGCGCCTTGGACATACGGATCGCTTGCGGCCGGCAGCGTCGCCTGGGTGGATGGCATCGACTGGGCCGCGTTTTGTTCGACCGATGCAGCCTGCGGTATAGTCCTCGCGTTCAATTTCGGCGGAGAGATAGCATGGCGGAGGGAAAGGTTCGGGTTTCGCATATCGGTGTTCCCGGCAACCTGAGTGTCTTGAAACTCAAATCGTATCTACGGACTGCCTTTGCCGATGCGGCGCAGACGGAGAAAACGCAGGACGAGGCGGAGATCCTGCTGGTCAAGGTGCTTGTTCCCCGCCCGCTCGGCTTGCGTGCCGGGGAAAAGCTCCTTGACAAGGTGTTGCAGGGCATCGTCGACAAGGATCCCCGTGTTACCCGCGTCTCGGTAGAGTTCGTCGATGGCGAAGTCACGCAGCAGACCATTGACGCCAGCATGGCGAGGATCCAGAAGGAACTGGATGAGTTCGGGCACGTCTTGCACGAACTCCCGGTGGATGGGGGCGGGGAGTGATCTGCGCTGTTGTGGATGCCCTATCCGCGACACCAATGCGATATTCGCCTATCTGATGCAGGTGAAGCCGGCAGCCGTGGCCGACTGATCGCGGACAAGGGCCATCGAGGGGGGAAGCCCCTGCCCGGGGCACCTTCGGCGCCGCGATGAACAACATGGTGCGCTTTGACAACGCGTAGTAGCCGCCGATAGACACCTTGGGTGGCTTCGTGACGTCACCCGCATCCTGGAGACGCACAAGTCACACTGGCAGGCGTGAGCTTAAGGCCTTTATCCCCAAGAGATTGCTCAGGCTGCGCCCCCCCAATGGCCCCTCTGGCGTTGCTTGATAGAATGGCATATGCTTTGGCATATGCTACGGAGAGGCAATATGACGACACCCGAAGGCCGGCACGTCCGCCTTTTTCGCAACGGCCGTAACCAAGCCATCCGGATTCCGCGTGATCTTGAGCTTCCAGGCGATGAAGCAATCGTGCGAAAGGAGGGGGATTGCCTGATTATCGAGCCGGTAAAAGCCAAACCGCTACGCGAGCTGCTGACACAATGGGCTCCGCTCGACGAACCGTTTCCAGAGGTTGATAGCTTGCCCGCTGAGCCGGTAGACCTGTAATGGCTTTGTATCTGCTCGACACCAATATCATCTCGGACGCGATCAGAAACACACGAGGCTCCTGCGCCACACGAATTGCCGAAGCGGCGCCAGAGAGCCTCTGCACATCCATCATCGTGGCGGCCGAACTGCGCTTCGGTGTAGAGAAAAAGGGGTCCGCCGAGTTGGCTAGCCGCGTCGACCGCGCGCTTGCGAGCTTGACCGTGATGGCCTTGCATCGCGACGCCGACCGGCTCTACGGCCATTTGCGTGCCGACCTGGAGCGCCGAGGCCAGTCGATCGGCGCCAACGACATGCTGATCGCCGCGCACGCGCTGGCGATGGAAGCGGTGCTTGTCACTGACAACACAAACGAGTTCTCCCGCGTTCGGGGACTTTGCGTGGAGAACTGGCTGGTCCGCTAGATCGCGGGAAGCCCTCCCCCGCGCAAGGCTTCCCGCCTCGCCTTCCTGCAAGCAGGAGAGGGGAGAAAACAACGGCATTGCACCCGACTCGCTGTCGGATGGCGGTGTGTCCCGCGCGCGGGACGCACCCGCGGCGAGGCAAGGCGAAGCGAGCCGCGCAGGTTCACCCTCCCCTATGCGGCCTTTGACTTCAAGGCTTTGACATTGAATCAAGCCCGGGCTCAACGCGCCCACGGCGCTTCCACCTCCATGCGCGCCCCATAGCGTTCCAGCCCCTGTGCATGCAGCCCGGGAGAAATCGCGTGGAGCGCGGCGATGGCGATGTGATACCGGTCGATCCCGAAGAAGCGCCGCAGCGCGGCGCGCGTGTCGCTGCGCCCGAAGCCGTCCGTGCCCAGGGCGGTGAACGGCGCTGGCAGGTACGAGGCGATCAACTGCGCGTAGGCCCGCACGTAGTCCGTCGAGGCAATGACCGGCGTCGCGCCAGGCAGGCATCGCTGCAAATGGCTTACGGTCTCGCCGCCGCTGGCGAACAGGCTGCTGCGCTCGCATTCGCGGGCGTCGCGGGCCAGCTCGGAGAAACTGGTCACGCTCCAGATCTCCGACTTGATATCCCAGTCGGCCGCCAGCAGATCGGCGGCGGCGATGACCTCGCGCAGAATGGCGCCCGAGCCGAGCAGCCTGACCCTGGCAGCGTCGCCTTGCGGGCCGCGGGTACCGTAGAGGTACATGCCCTTGATCACGTCTTCGTGCGCGTCTTCCCGCAGCGGCGCCTGCACGTAGTTCTCATTGTTGACCGTCAGGTAGTAGAACTCGTCGCGCTGCGCCTCCAGCATGCTGCGCGCGCCGTGATGGATGATCACCGCGGCCTCGCTGATAAAGGCCGGATCATAGGCGCGGCAGTTCGGCACCGTGGCGGCGACCAGCTGGCTGGAGCCGTCCTGGTGCTGCAGGCCTTCGCCTGCCAGCGTGGTCCGGCCTGCCGTGGCGCCGATCAGGAAGCCCCGCGCGCGCTGGTCCGCCGCGGCCCAGATCAGGTCGCCGACGCGCTGGAAGCCGAACATCGAGTAATAGATGTAGAACGGCAGCATGGCCACGCCGTTGACGCTGTAGGAGGTCGCCGCCGCCGTCCACGATGCCAGCGCCCCGGCTTCGGTAATGCCCTCCTCCAGCAACTGCCCTTCCTTGCTTTCCTTGTAGTACAGCATCGAGCCGGCATCCTCCGGTTCGTAGAGCTGTCCCATGGGCGAGTAGATGCCGATCTGCCGGAACAGGTTGGCCATGCCGAAAGTGCGCGCCTCGTCGGCCACGATGGGCACCACGCGCGGCCCGACCGTCTTGTCCTTGATCAGGTTGGTGAAGAGGCGGACCACACCGGTGGTGGTGGACACTTCGCGCTCGTCCGGCTCCAGGGCGAAGCGCCCGTATTGCGCCAGTTCCGGCATGGCGAGCGCCGGCGCAGTGCGGGCGCGCGCGGGCAGGTAGCCCCCGAGCGCCTGGCGGCGTGCCTGGAGATAGGCCATTTCCTGGCTGTCCGGCGCCGGCTTGTAGAACTGCAGCGCCGCCACCGCCTCGTCATCCAGCGGCAGCGCGAAGCGGTCGCGAAAGGCCTTTAGCGCATCCAGGTCGAGCTTCTTCTGCTGGTGGGCCGTCATCCTGGATTCGCCAGCCTGGCCCATGCCGAAGCCCTTCTTGGTCTTGGCGAGGATGACGGTGGGCTGGCCCTTGTGCTCCCGCGCGGCATGGAACGCCGCATACAGCTTGCGGAAATCGTGCCCGCCCCGGCGCAGCGCATCGATATCCGCGCTGCTCATGCTGGCGGCCAGGGCCTTCAGCTCGGGATCGCGGTTGAAGAAGTGGGCCAGATTGTACTCGCCGTCCTTGGCGCCGAGGTTCTGGTATTCGCCATCCACCATCGCGGCGAAGCGCTTGAGCAGCGCGTGGCCGGTATCGCGGGCGAACAGGGTGTCCCACTCGGAGCCCCAGACCACCTTGACCACATTCCAGCCGGCGCCGTTGAACAGCGCCTCCAGCTCATTGATGACCTGCCCGTTGCCGCGCACCGGGCCGTCCAGCCGCTGCAGGTTGCAGTTGATGACGAAGGTGAGGTTGTCGAGCTTCTCGCGCGCGGCCAGCGAGAGCGCGGCGAGCGATTCCGGCTCGTCCATCTCGCCGTCTCCGAACACGCCCCAGACCCGCCGGGATGACGTTTCGGCGATGCCGCGATGGCCGAGGTAGCGCAGGAACCTGGCCTGATAGATAGCGCTGATCGGGCCGATGCCCATCGAGCCGGTCGGGAACTGCCAGAAGTCCGGCATCAGCCACGGGTGGGGATAGGAGGAAAGGCCGCCGCCGCCGGTCTCCTGCCGGTAGCTGGCGAGCTGGGCCTCGGACAACCGTCCCTCCAGGAAAGCACGCGCATAGACCCCCGGCGCCGAATGCGGCTGGAAATAGACCAGGTCGCCCTTGCGCTCGCCCTCGTCGGCGCGGAAGAAATGGTTGAAGCCCACCTCGAAGATCTCGGCCGCCGACGCGTAGCTGGCAAGGTGCCCGCCGAGTTCGCCATAGGCCTTGTTGGCGCGCACCACCATGGCGAGTGCGTTCCAGCGGATGATCGAAGTCAGCTTTTGCTCGAGCGCAAGGTCCCCCGGATAGCGGGGCTGCTCGCCCACGCCGATGGTGTTCTGGTAGGCCGAATAGGGATTCGCGCGCTGGCCGAGACCAAGATGGCTGGCGTGTTCAGCCAGGCGCTCCAGCAGGAAACGGGCGCGCGGCGCGCCACTGGCGCGGAAAACGCCGGCCAGCGCGTCGAGCCATTCCCGGGTTTCCTCGTGGTCGGCGTCATCGCGGTGGCTGGCGTCCGTGGCGGCGTGCTTCTCCAATGCGCTCATGTGCGGTCTCCGTGAGTTTCGTTCTTCTGTTGCCTGCGCCGCGGTGGCGCATCGCCCTGGCCTGGCCGCCGCGATTCAAGCGTTCATTGTAGGAATGGAACTGCCGCAGAAGCTGCCGAAATGGCACGCGATACCGCCCCCTGGCAGCGCAGCGTGCTGCGCCCTGGCCGGTCGCAGCGCGCTTGTGCCGATCGGCCGCGAATGCATGGGTTCTGGCGCGGATCCGATACACCACCGGCAAGTTCGAACCACCCTGTCCTGTCCGGGCGAAACCCATGAGGAAGCACAGGAAAGAGACGGGCATCCCGGACCGTCATACCCCCCGAAAGAGCACTGTAGTGCACGAATCGAATTTGCTAAGGTTGCCGCCCGCGTTGTGCCTGCTCGAGGCACAACGCCATACAAAACGGAGACGGAACAGATCCGTCCGTGCGCACAGGGAACGAATCACATGAAGTTGTCCACATTTCTGAGCGCAGCAACGCTCTCAGGCAGCCTGTTGCTTGCCGCCTGCGGCGGCGGCGGCGACAGCGGCTCGAATGCCGCAGCACTCGCCGCGGTGATCCCGGCCAATACCTCGGCGGAGGGAATCTATGCGAGCGACAAGGCGAATTCGTCCGGCTACTCTACCGCCGCTTTCGTGCTGGAGAACAACGAGTTCTACCTGATCTATGCCAAGAGCGGTGCCAAGGGCGATGCCGACCTGGGGATGGTCCACGGTGTCGGGACGGCAAGGAACGGCTCCTTCTCCTCGTCTGGCGCAACGGACTACAACTTCACCACGCTGGCCAGGACACCGGCCACGCTGTCGACCGGCTACACCACCAAGTCCAGTTTCAACGGCAGCTTTTCCGGACAGGCCCGGACGCTTGGCTTCGCCGCAAGCTATGACAAGCTGTACGATACGCCGGCGTCCCTCAGTGCAGCGGCGGGTACCTACGCGACCGCCAGCGTTTCCGGCAGCGGCGGTACCGCGGCGCTCATGACCATCGCCACCGACGGCACGCTTGCGGGCTCGTTTCCCGCTGGCAACGGAACCTGCAAATTCACCGGCTCGCTCGTTCCCCGGGCGTCCGGGAAGAATTTCTTCAATATGACGGTGGCTTTCGGCGGTGCGCCATGCCCGCTTGGCACATCGGCGACAAACGGCGTGGCCGTGGCGCTGGCCCAGGGAAACCAGACGGCGCTGTTTGCCGCCAGCGTCCTGGCCGATGGCAGCAATGCGTTCGTGGTGGTGGGCAGCAGGATGTGAGGGAGTACGAGGGGGCAGTACGGAATCGTACCCGGCGCCGGACCAGGGCGCCCGCCCGGCTCCTACTGCAGGTTGCCCCAGCGCGGCACCGCCGGCTCCGCCGCCGCCCACTTCCAGCCCGCGTCCTGCCGGCAGGCGGTGGTCAGGAACCAGGCGCGCTGCTGCCTGGCATCGTCGTCCACCGAGAACAGCGCTTCCCGGCACTCCGCCAGCGGGGTACGGATGACCCGCACCACGCGCACCCAGCCATGCTCGTTGGCGTAAGGCAGGGGATGGCGGATTTCCCAGCGCTGCTGCTGCTCCACCGGCATGGCGCCGATGGTGGCGGCAATGCTGTCCTGCTCGGCTTGCTGCCAGTTGCGGAACACGTATTTGGCGCCGGCATCCGCCGCGGCGCTCACGCCGATGGCGACCCCGGCGGCCAACGCGGGATTGCCCGTCACCGCGCCGGTCGCCACCCCGGCCACCGCCCCGGTCAGGTCGCCCACCGAGGCGCAACCGCCGGCGATGGCCACCGCAAGCATGGGCGCGAGGACCCGCAATGCGCGGCAGCGCCTCATTGCAGCGACCCCCAGCGCTCCGTTGCGGGCTCGGCCGAGGCCCACTTCCAGGCCTGGCCGTCACGGCAGATCGCCGCGATATAGAAGGCGCTGGGCTTGCCCGGCTCGTCCACGGAGAAGACGATCTCCTTGCACGGCAGGGACTTGCCGCCGATCTCCCGGCTGACCGTGACGCGTCCTTGCTCCGCGGGCTCGAGCGGCACCGCGTGGTCGGTCTTCCAGTTCGCCACGGCGTCCACGGCCAACGGGCCGGCGGCCTGGGCGATACGGTCCTGCGCCGCCGCGTGAATCCGGCGCTGGCTGTATTGCAAGGCCGCGCGGGCGCCAGCCTGCACGCCCAGGCCGATGCCGGTCGCCACCGCCGCGTTGTCGGTCACCGCACCGGCCACGGCCGCGCCGGCAATACCTGCGCCGGCCGCCGTACCCTCGCTGAGCAGGGAACTGCAGCCCGTGGCGGACAGGCAAAGGGCGAGCGCGGCGGCAAGCGCGGCCGGGCCGCGCAGGCCGGATGCGATCCGGGTGGCGGCGGAGTCAGGAGTATTCATCAGTATGCGGGTCGGGAAAGGCGTGCCGGCCACTGCGGGCTCGCCGGCGCGTTGCGGAGAACGCGCGGGCAGCAGGGACATCAGGGAGTACGGCGGTGAAGAAGAATGCAAGGGCGATGCCGGAGTGCATGGCCGGCGCATTCGCAAATGCGGGCCAGCATACCCGCGCGCGCTTCCGTGACAAAGACCAAAAATGTCAAAGATTGTAAAAACGAGCGCGCTCGACCCGTTCGCCAGCGGCGGGGCCATCCACACCGCGTCCACACCGCGCCCACCCTGCGCGCCACGCCGATCCTGGTTCGTCTGCCCTTATACTGCCGCATGGCCTACGATCTCACCGACAAACTAGTCATCGGCATCTCGTCCCGGGCGTTGTTCGACCTCGAGCGCGAGAACGGCATCTATCAATCCGAGGGCGTGGCGGCTTACTGCGCCTTCCAGCGCCAGCATGAGGACGAGCCCCTGCAGCCCGGCACAGCCTTCCCGCTGGTGCAGGCACTGCTCGGGCTCAACAACCTGATTCCCGGCCGGCGGCTGGTGGAAGTGGTGGTGATCTCGCGCAATTCGCCCGACACGGGGTTGCGCGCCTTCAATGCCATCGAAACCCACCGGCTCGATATCACCCGCGCGGCCTTCACCGGCGGCGAGCCGATCGCGCCCTACCTGAAGGCCTTCAAGGTCGACCTGTTCCTTTCGCGCGAAGCCTCCGATGTGCAGGCGGCCATCGACGGCGGCGTCGCCGCGGCGCAGCTCTACGCCGCGCCTGCCGGCTATCACGCGCCGGCCGGCCAGATCCGCATCGCCTTTGACGGCGACGCGGTGCTGTTCTCGCCCGAGTCCGAGCAGATCTTCAAGCAAAAAGGACTGGAAGCCTTTATCCGGCACGAGCAGAAGCACCGCCACAAGGCCATGGCCGAGGGGCCGTTTGCCAAGCTGCTGCTCCGGCTGGCCGAGATCCAGTCGCATTTCAAGCCCGGGCAGTGCCCGGTGCGCATCGCCATCGTGACGGCGCGCAACAGCCCGGCCCACACGCGCGTGGTGCATACCCTGCGCGCCTGGAACGTCAGCATCGACGAAGCCTTCTTCCTGGGCGGACTGCCCAAGGACCAGGTGCTGCAGGCCTTCGGCGCCCATATGTTCTTCGACGACCAGGAGGGGCATGTGGCGCTGGCATCGGTAGTCGTGCCGTCGGGACGGGTGCCCTACAAGGGGGGAGAACTGGGCGGGGGAAAACGGCGGCCGGCCGCGCGCAAGCGGGTGGGCCACGCGGCCGAAGCCAACGATCCGGCGCCGGCGGATGCATTGCAACGGGGCGCGGATGAAGGCGGACCCGGGCAGACCGCCAAGGCCCCCACCACCACGCCCGCCGCATGAAGATCTTTGCCCTCTACCTCGTCACCGCCTGCGCGGAGATCCTGGGCTGCTACCTGCCCTACCTGTGGCTGCGCCAGGGTGCGAGCGCCTGGGTACTGCTTCCCGGCGCGCTGTCCCTGGCGCTGTTCGCCTGGCTGCTGTCGCTGCACCCGGATGCTTCCGGACGGGTCTACGCGGCTTACGGCGGCATCTATATCGCGGTAGCCATCGTCTGGCTGTGGCTGGTGGACGGCGTGCGGCCCAGCCCCTGGGACATGGCGGGCGTGGCGGTGGCGATCGCCGGCATGGCGATCATCGTGTTCCAGCCGCGCTGAGGCGCCGCGGCCATGGCGGGACGGGAAGCCCGGGGGCGCAGGCCGGGCCCGGGTTCGCCACCGGGCAACCGGCCGCTTCCGCCCCCCGGCGCCGGCCCGGCTCAGGCCGCCGCGCGCGCCACCTTGCCGCGGTACTGCGCCAGCAGCTCAGCACGCCGCGCCGCCGCCTTCTCCATATTCGCTTCCTTGACATGGCCAAAGCCGCGGATGTCGTCGGGCAGGCTGGCCAGCGCCAGCGCCGTGTCCAGGCGCTGCGCGTCGAGCGTGGCGGCGAACTCCTCCGCCATGGCGATGTAGTCCTCGATCAGCCGGCGTTCCGCACGCCGCTCGGCGGTCTTGCCGAACACGTCGAAGGCAGTGCCGCGCAGGCCCTTGGCGCGTGCCAGCAGGCGGAAGCCCGTCAGCATGGCGGGGCCGAAGCGGCGCTTGACCAGGTGGCCACGGGCGTCGCGCTTGGCGAGCAGCGGCGGCGCCAGGTGGAAGCCGAGCTGGTAATCGCGGCCGGGTTCGCCTTCGAACTGGGCGCGCAGCTTGTCCAGGAATGCCGGATCGGCATACAGGCGCGCCACTTCGTACTCATCCTTGTATGCCATCAGCTTCGCCAGGTTGCGCGCCACGGCCTCGGAGAGCGGCAGCTTCGAACCGGCGCCGACCCGCTTCTCGGCGGCACGGATGCTGTCCACCACGGCCCGGTAGCGGGCGGCGTAGGCCGGATTCTGGTAGGCCGTGAGCATGGCCTCGCGCTGGCGGACCAGGCTGTCCAGGGTTTCCGGCATGGCCACCACCTGGGCACGCGGCGGGGTCTTCAGCTGCGCGCTCAGGGCGGCCTCGCCGTGGTGGGCCAGGTAGCGGCCCCACTGGAAGGCCAGCAGGTTCTTGTCCACCGACACGCCGTTGAGTTCGATCGCCCGCACCAGGCTGTCGCGCTGCAGCGGAATCCAGCCCTTCTGCCAGGCAAAGCCCAGCAGCAGCGGGTTGGAGTAGATCGAATCGGCCAGCAAGGTCACCGCCCAGGCATTGGCGTCGATGAACACGCAGGCCTCGCCCACGCTGGCGCGCAGGTCCTGCTCGGCCGAGGCGCCGGGGAATTTCCACTTCGGGTTGTGGATGAACTCCGCGGTGGGCGTGTTGGCGCTGTTGATGGCGGCCGCCGTCACGCCCGCCCGGGTCTTGGACAGCACCTCGGACGAGGCCGAGACGATGGCGTCGCAACCGATCACCAGCCGCGCCTCGCCCATGGCGATGCGGGTGGCGTGCAGCGCGGCCGGGGTGGGCGCGATCTGCACGTGGCTGATCACCGCGCCACCCTTCTGCGCCAGGCCCGCCATGTCGAGCACGGTCACGCCCTTGTTCTCCAGGTGCGCGGCCATGCCGAGCAGGCCACCGATGGTGACCACGCCGGTGCCGCCCACGCCGGTGACCAGCACGCCGTAGGCGCGCTCCAGCGCCGGTAGCGCCGGTTGCGGCAGCGCGGAGAAATCGGCCCCGGCCCCCTTGCCGCCCGCGGCGGCGGGCTTCTTGACCTGCGCGCCTTCGGCCGTGACGAAGCTCGGGCAGAAGCCGTTCACGCAGGAGAAGTCCTTGTTGCAGGACGACTGGTTGATCTTGCGCTTGGTGCCCAGCGGCGTTTCCAGCGGTTCCACCGACAGGCAGTTGGACTTGACCGAACAGTCGCCACAGCCCTCGCAGACGGCGTCGTTGATAAAGGCGCGCTTGGCCGGGTCCGGATAGGTGCCGCGCTTGCGGCGGCGGCGCTTCTCGGTGGCGCAGGTCTGGTCGTAGATCAGGACGGTAACGCCGGCGGTATCGCGCAGCTGGACCTGGATCTCGTCAAGCTTGTCGCGGTGATGCACGGTGACGCTGGCGGGCAGCATGCCGCCGTCGCCATACTTCTCTGGCTCGTCCGTCACCACCACGATCTTGCTGGCGCCTTCGGCCAGCACCTGGTGGGCGATCTGCGGCACGGTCAGCACGCCGTCCACGGGCTGGCCCCCGGTCATGGCGACCGCATCGTTGAACAGGATCTTGTAGGTGATATTGGCCTTGGCGGCGATGGACGCCCGCACGGCCAGCAGGCCGGAGTGGAAGTAGGTGCCGTCGCCCAGGTTGACGAACACATGCTTCTCGCCGGTGAAATGCATCTGGCCGGTCCACGCCACGCCCTCGCCGCCCATCTGGCTGAAGGTGTCGGTATTGCGGTCCATCCACAACGTCATGTAGTGGCAGCCGATGCCGGCCATGGCGCGCGAGCCTTCCGGCACGCGGGTGGAGGTGTTGTGCGGGCAGCCCGAGCAGAACCAGGGCTTGCGCTCCACGGCGATGCGCGGGCGCGCGGCTTCGCGCTCCTTGGCTTCGATCAGCGCCACGCGCGAGGCGATGCGCTCGCGCACGTCGGCGGGCAGGTCGCTCTTCTCCAGGCGGGTGGCGATGGCCTTGGCGATCAGCGCCGGCGACAGTTCATAGTGCGCCGGCAGCAGCCAGTTGCCGCGCGGCACCGACCATTCGCCGCCGTGGTTGCCGCGTTCGTCGAACTTGCCGTAGACCTTGGGGCGCACGTCCTCGCGCCAGTTGTAAAGCTCTTCCTTGAGCGCGTATTCGAGGATCTGGCGTTTTTCTTCCACCACCAGGATCTCTTCCAGCCCGGTGGCGAACTCGCGCGCGTCATGCGCGTCCAGCGGCCACACGCAGCCCACCTTGAACACGCGGATGCCGATGCGGCGGCAGGTATCGTCGTCCAGGCCCAGGTCCGACAGCGCCTGGCGCACGTCGAGGTAGGCCTTGCCCGCGGTCATGATGCCGAAGCGCGCATTGGGCGAATCCAGCACCACGCGGTTGAGCTTGTTGGCGCGCACGTAGGCCAGCGCCGCATACCACTTATGGTCCTGCAGGCGCGCTTCCTGCACCAGCGGCGGATCGGGCCAGCGGATATTGAGCCCGTCCGCGGGCATGGCGAAGTCCTGCGGCAGCACGATCTTCACACGCTCGGGATCGATGTCGACCGAGGCGGTGGATTCGACCACGTCGGTCACGCATTTCATCGACACCCACAGGCCGGAGTAGCGGCTCATGGCCCAGCCGTGCAGGCCATAGTCCAGGTACTCCTGCACATTGGAGGGATACAGCACCGGGATGCCCGAGGCCATCAGCACGTGCTCGGACTGGTGCGCCACGGTGGAGGACTTGGCCGCGTGGTCGTCGCCGGCCAGCAGCAGCACGCCGCCGTGCTTCGACGATCCGGCCGAGTTGGCGTGCTTGAGCACGTCGATCGAGCGGTCCACGCCCGGGCCCTTGCCGTACCACATGCCGAACACGCCGTCGCGGGTGGCGCCGGGGAACAGGTTGACCTGCTGCGAGCCCCACACGGCGGTGGCGGCCAGGTCCTCGTTCACGCCCGGCTGGAAAACCACGTCGCTGGCGGCCAGGTGCTTCTTGGCCTTCCACAGCGCCTGGTCCACGCCCCCCAGGGGGGAGCCGCGATAGCCGGAGATAAAGCCCGCGGTATTGAGCCCGGCGGCACGGTCGCGCGCCTTCTGCAGCATCGGCAGGCGCACCAGCGCCTGGGTGCCGCTCAGGTAGACGCGGCCTTTTTCCAGGGTGTATTTGTCGTCCAGGGATACCGACGCTAGCGCGTCTTGCTGGGCTGGGGATAGGGGTGCATTCATGATGCTGTCTCCGTACGCTCTTGTCGCTTATGGCTTGTGGGCTGTTGCCGAGTGTAGGAAGGCCGCACGATATCGTAAAATCACGAATTCAGAGAGCTGGTATCTGAAAAACACATAGCTGGGGATGACATGGCGAAAGAACGGCACGGAAAGGGCGATGGCGGGCAGCGCATTGCCAAGGAAATCACGCTGCGGCAGTTCCGCTACTTCGCCGCGGCGGCGGAGACCGGCCAGTTCTCGATGGCGGCCACGGCCGAGCATGTGTCGCAATCGGCCATTACCAATGCCGTGCTGATGCTGGAGCAGCAGCTCGGCGTGCGCCTGTTCGACCGCCTGCCCCACGGCGTGGCGCTGACGGCCGAGGGCCACCGCCTGCACCAGCGCGCCCGGCAGATCCTGGACGCCGTGCAGGACACCCTGCGCGAGCCGCGCTTCCAGGCCCACAACCTGCAGGGCAAGGTCCGGCTGGCGGCGTCCTATACCGTGCTGGGCTACCTGCTGCCGGGGCTGCTGGCGCGCTTTCGCACCAACTACCCGGATGTGGACTTCGACCTGCACGACATGGACCGCCCGGGCATCGAGCAGGCGGTGCTGTCGGGCGAGATCGAGCTCGGCATCGGCCTGCTGTCCAATTTCGAGAAGCTGCAGCGCTTTGCGCATCACACGCTGATCCGCTCGCGGCGGCAGTTGTGGGCATCCCCGTCGCATCCGCTGCTGGCCCTGCCCCGGCTGACGCTGAAGGACATCGCGGCGCATCCCTACATCCTGCTCACGGTGGACGAGGGCGAGCGCTCCACGCTGCGCTACTGGCGCAGCAAGCGGCTGGCGCCGACGATCGCCTTTCGCACCAGCGCGATGGAAGCGCTGCGCGGGCTGGTGGCGCACGGCTTCGGCGTGACGGTGCTGTCCGACATGGTGTACCGGCCCTGGTCGCTGGAAGGCCGGCAGATCGAAGCCCGGCCCATTGCCGACGGCGTGCCGGACATGGAAGTGGGCCTGCTGTGGCAGCCCGGGCGCAAGCTGGAAAAGCCGGCCGACGCCTTGCGCGAGTTCCTGATCCATACCAGCGGCAGCTGAGCCGCGCTCCGCTGTGCCATTGCGCCACAGCGCCACACGGCTGCCACCCGGCACACTGCTCCAGATTGGAACACCCCCGCGCCGCGTGACACACCGGCAGCGGCGAGCATCAGCGGTTTCGCGCCGCTGCGCCGGATTTCCAGCGCGCTCGCGCCATCGCGACTGCCAGGCACGGCTTTTGCGGATGGATGGCAGTGCGACACATCGGGCCGCACATCAGACATCACTAACGGAGCGAGACATGAACATGGCGGAAATCGCCCAGCTGGGCGTTGCGTATCCCTACAAGGAACAGTACGAAAACTTTATCGGCGGCGCCTGGGTGGCCCCGGCCGATGGCCAGTACTTCGAAGCGATCTCGCCGGTCACCGGCAAGACCTTCACACGCGTGCCGCGTTCCAACCAGAAGGACGTGGACGCCGCGCTCGACGCCGCGCACCGCGCCAAGGGCGCCTGGGGCCGCACCTCCACCACCGAACGCGCCAACATCCTGAACCGCATCGCCGACCGCATCGAGGCCAACCTGGTCACGCTGGCGGTGGCCGAAACCATCGACAACGGCAAGCCCATCCGCGAAACCACCGCGGCCGACCTGCCGCTCGCCGTGGATCACTTCCGCTATTTCGCCGGCTGCATCCGCGCGCAGGAAGGCGGCATCTCCGAGATCGACCACGACACCGTGGCCTATCACTTCCATGAGCCGCTGGGCGTGGTCGGCCAGATCATTCCGTGGAATTTCCCGCTGCTGATGGCCACCTGGAAGCTGGCTCCCGCGCTGGCCGCCGGCAACTGCGTGGTGCTCAAGCCCGCCGAGCAGACCCCGGCCTCGATCCTGGTGCTGATGGAAATCATCGGCGACCTGCTGCCGCCGGGCGTGCTCAATGTCATCAACGGCTTTGGCCTGGAAGCGGGCAAGCCGCTGGCCTCCAGCCCGCGCATCAGCAAGATCGCCTTTACCGGTGAAACCACCACCGGCCGGCTGATCATGCAATACGCCTCGCAGAACCTGATCCCGGTCACGCTGGAACTGGGCGGCAAATCGCCGAACATCTTCTTCGAGGATGTACTGTCCGCCGACGACGCCTACTTCGACAAGGCGCTGGAAGGTTTCGCCATGTTCGCGCTGAACCAGGGCGAAGTCTGCACCTGCCCGTCGCGCGCGCTCATCCAGGAGTCGATCTACGATCGCTTCATGGAACGCGCGCTCAAGCGCGTGGCGGCGATCAAGCAGGGCCACCCGCTCGACAAGAGCACCATGATCGGCGCGCAGGCCTCGCAGGAACAGCTGGAAAAGATCCTGTCGTATATCGACCTGGGCAAGCAGGAAGGCGCGCAATGCCTGATCGGCGGCGAGCGCAACGCGCTCGGCGGCGATCTCTCCAGTGGCTACTACGTCAAGCCCACGGTGTTCGCCGGCAACAACAAGATGCGCATCTTCCAGGAGGAAATCTTCGGCCCGGTGGTGTCGGTGACCACCTTCAAGGATGAAGAGGAAGCACTGGAAATCGCCAACGATACGCTCTACGGCCTCGGCGCCGGCGTGTGGACCCGCGACGGCGCACGCGCCTTCCGCATGGGCCGCGGCATCCAGGCTGGCCGCGTGTGGACCAACTGCTACCACGCCTACCCGGCGCATGCGGCGTTTGGCGGCTACAAGCAATCCGGCATCGGGCGCGAGAACCATCGCATGATGCTGGACCACTACCAGCAGACCAAGAACCTGCTGGTCAGCTACAGCCCCAACGCACTCGGCTTCTTTTGATCCAGCGCAAGGACGGGAGCGCCCCTCGCTAGCGCGGGGCGACGCGCCCATGCCATGATCAGAAGAGCGCCCGCCATGCCGGCCTGGCCGCATGGCGGGCGTTTTTGCCAACCGCATCGATAGATCGAGACATCGAGACATCGAGAGTTCAGGAGTCGACATGACAGCAACGATGAAAGCCGCCGTGGTGCGCGAGTTCGGCGCCCCGCTCACGATCGATGAAGTACCGGTACCGCAACCCGGCCACGGCCAGATCCAGGTCAAGATCGAAGCCTCCGGCGTATGCCACACCGACCTGCACGCCGCTGAAGGCGACTGGCCGGTCAAGCCCACCCTGCCCTTCATCCCCGGCCACGAAGGCGTGGGCTATGTGTCCGCGGTGGGCGCGGGCGTGACCCGCGTGAAGGAAGGCGACCGCGTCGGCGTGCCCTGGCTCTATAGCGCCTGCGGCTATTGCGAGCATTGCCTGCAGGGCTGGGAAACCCTGTGCGAGCAGCAGCAGAATACCGGTTACTCGGTCAACGGCGGCTATGGCGAATATGTGGTCGCCGATCCGAACTACGTCGGCCTGCTGCCTGACAGCGTCGGCTTTGTGGAAATCGCGCCCATCCTGTGCGCGGGCGTGACCGTCTACAAGGGGCTGAAAGTCACCGATACCCGGCCTGGCCAGTGGGTCGCGATCTCCGGCATTGGCGGCCTGGGCCACGTTGCCGTGCAATATGCGCGCGCCATGGGCCTGCGCGTGGCCGCCGTCGATATCGACGACAAGAAGCTCGAACTCGCGCGCAGGCTCGGGGCCGAGCTAACGGTCAACGCGCGCACGGCCGATCCCGCCGCCTATCTGCAAAAGGAAATCGGCGGCGTGCACGGCGCACTGGTGACGGCGGTCTCGCCCAAGGCATTCGGGCAAGCCATCGGCATGGTCCGGCGCGGCGGCACCATCGCGCTGAACGGCCTGCCGCCGGGAGACTTCCCCACGCCGATCTTCGACGTGGTGCTCAAGGGCATCACCATCCGCGGCTCCATCGTCGGCACCCGCAGCGACTTGCAGGAGTCGCTCGACTTCGCCGCGCACGGGGCGGTCAAGGCAACCGTCTCCACGGCGCCGCTGGAGCAGATCAACGACATCTTCACGCGCATGCGCGCCGGTGATATCGAAGGCCGGGTCGTCATGGACTTTGCCGCCTGAGATCGGCAGCACCCGGACGTTTGCAGCCATGACGCCTGCCAACGAAAAGAAAAGACGAGGAGCCCCCCGATGCCGGACACCAACGCCCCCGACGCCGTGCAGCGCGTCATTGCCACTCCCGCCGCGCTGTCACTGATAGCGCGGCTGCGCGCGCAGCACGGCGCGTTGATGTTCCACCAGTCGGGCGGCTGCTGCGACGGCAGCGCGCCGATGTGCTATCCGGACGGCGACCTGATCATCGGCCAGGCTGATGTATGCCTTGGCGAGATCGGCGGCGCAAAGTTCTACATGACACGCGCGCAGTTCGAGTATTGGCAGCACACGCGGCTGGTGATCGATGTGGTGCCGGGGTCGGGCGGCATGTTCTCGCTGGAGGGTCCGACGGGGCTGCGTTTCCTGACGCGCTCCGAGCTGTTCAGCGACGAGGAGGCGGCGCGGCTGGCGCGGGAACCGGCGCCTTGAGGCGGAAATTCGATCGATTTCATCGCTGTAGCCGTACCAGCCTGACGGCAGCCGGCATCACTGTAATCGCTTGGCGGCCGGACCCGGCTACCGGAAAATCCGAGGACGTCATGCGCCCCGATCAAGCGCGCTCGCGATGCCTGGCCGTACGGATCTATTCAGATTTTTCTTAAACCCTTTGCACATGGTTTTGCCAATGCAAAAGAGAACGGCCCTGGCTCTTGTTAAAAAAGACGGGGTCATGGTAAATTGCCAATTGACTCCGAAAAAGTCATCAAAGAACGCGATCTGCAGCCGTGACCGAACCGCGCCGCATCGATGACAACGCGTTTTTCCCTGTGATCCAATCAACAGGGATCCTTCACAGCCAGCGACTGCCTCCACCATCCGCGGTGCATGGGCAAGTGTGTCAGCCAATATCTCCACTGTTTGTATTGAGAGATCGACTGCATGCTGCATGGCGAAGAATTTCACCTGGTAGATAGACTATATGAGCGGCATCACAGCTGGCTTTGCCGCTGGCTGCGCGGCTTGGCTGCGCGCGCTGCACCGCGCCGCATCTCTCTTCGATCCAGCCTGTCGCTGGCATGCCTGGGCGCCACACCCGTCTGGGCCCAGCCAATCAATGACGCGGCCACCACGCTCCCATCGGTGACCGTCAAGGCGCGATCGGATTCCGGCGAGTCCGCCGCGCAAGGCTACCAGGCCCGCAGCGCCTCGGTCGGAACGCGTACCGACGCCCCGTTGCTTGAGGTACCGCAGTCGGTGAACGTGGTGACGCGCGAGTATTTGCAGGACCGCGCGCCCACTGCGCTCGACGAGGCGCTCCTTGGCATCAGCGGCGTCAAGCAGGGCAACACGCTCGGCGGCACCCAGGATTCGATCCGCAAGCGCGGCTTCGGCACCAACCGCGACAACTCGATTTACCGCGACGGCATGCAATCGGTGCAGGCGCGCAACTTCACGCCCACGACCGAGCGCATCGAAGTGCTCAAGGGTCCTTCCTCGATGCTCTATGGAATCCAGGATCCGGGCGGCGTGATCAACGTGATCACCAAGAAGCCGCTGCTGCAGCGACAGGGCTCGGTCTCCGCCTGGGGCACCAGCTTTGGCGGCGGCGGCGCGCAACTGGATCTCGCCGGTCCGATGGGCAGCAACGGTCTGGCCTATCGGCTGATCGCCGATGAGCAGCGCTACGACTACTGGCGCAACTTTGGGAACATCCGCCAACAGGTGATCGCGCCCTCGCTGGCCTGGTACGGCGGCGCCACGAACGTGATCGCGGCTTACGAGCACATGGAGTACTCGGTTCCCTTCGATCGTGGTACGCAGATCGACACCCGCACCGGCAAAGTGCTCGCCATTCCTCGCTCGCGCCGGTTGGACGAGCCATTCAACATCACCAGCGGGCGGTCGGATTCCCTCACGTTGCGGCTGGACCATCGCCTGTCGGACGCCTGGTCGCTGCGCGCCAACTACGGCTATAGCAGCAACTATTACAACGACTACCAGGCGCGTGCGATGTCGGTCGATGGCGTCACGGGCCGACTCACGCGCCGAGGCGATGCCACGCGCGATGCGCGCCAGGATGCGCACGTGTTCTCGGCCACCTTGCTGGGCAAGCTGCGCGCCGGCGGGACGGCGCACGAACTGCTGATGGGCGTCGACTACCTGCGCAACTACCGTTTCCTTGGCGACCTGATCCGGGACCGGCCCAGCAACACCCGTTTCAACATCTACAACCCGGTCTATGGGCAGATGACGCTGCCCAGCATGGTCAGTGCCGCTGACAGCGACCAGACCGACAAGCTGCGGTCTGCGGCCCTGTTCATCCAGGACACGGCATACCTGGGCGACCGGTGGATCGTCACTGGCGGCCTTCGCTACGACAAGTACGACGAGCTTACCGGCAAAGGCAGGCCTTTCCGGACCAACACCCATGCCAACGACGGCAAGGCCGTGCCGCGGCTGGGCGTCACCTACCTGCTGCGGCCCCAATGGTCGGTGTACGGGAGCTACGCCAAGTCTTTCCGGCCCAACACCTCGATCGCGACGCCCATCGGCGACCTGCCGCCGGAACAGGGCACGGCCTGGGAGTTCGGCACCAAGTGGGTCGGTGAAGACCTGACGGCGACCGCCGCCGTCTTTGATATCACCAAGAGCAACGTGCAGACCAATGTGCTGATTGACGGCCTCTACTACACCCGGGTCACGGGCCGGGCGCGTTCGCGCGGCTTCGAGTTCGACCTCAACGGACGGCTCACCTCTGCCCTCAGCATTGTCGCCAGCTATGCCTACGCGGACGCCAGGACGACCGAGGACCCGATTCTCAAGGGCCAGCCACTGGACGGCGTGTCCAGGCATACCGCATCGGTCTTCCTGACGCGCGGCTTTGGCACGGTAGGCGCAGGCCGCCTGCGCGCTGGCGCGGGTATGCGGGCGTTCAGCAAGTGGGGAGCCGGCGATGGAAGAGGCAAGGTGTACCACCTGCCGGGCGGCGCGGTCGCGGACGCGTTCATCGCCTACGAGATGCCCATGTTCGGCCAGCGGGTGAATCTGCAGTTCAACGTGAAGAACCTGTTCGACAAGACCACTTACACCTCAAACAGCGGCCTGGGTTCGCCGGCGATCGCGATGGGCGAGCCGCGCCAGTTCGTGGTCCGGGCCAGGGCCGACTTCTGATCGCCGTGATGCAACGCTTTTTTTATCGGCCAGCGTTGGCCAGCGAGCCAGCCTGGGCCCTCTCTTCTTCCGACCTCCACCACTAACGCGACGATGACAAGATCCGAACCCTCCCAAATTGCCAGATGCCTCGCCGCGCTCGGTCTGGTGCTGGCTGCCGCGAGCGCGCACCCGCAGGATCCGGGGGCGGCGAACCGCCGGCAGGTCGATCCCGGCCTGACGGCCTATCTCCCGCAGCCGGCCGCACCGGCGCCGCAGGCGGAGTACCTGACACGCGACGGCGCCATCCGCATCGGCGGCGCCGATCACGTAAAACACATCGTCGAGGGCTTCAATGCACTGTATGCGCAGCCCCATCCCGGCACGCGATTCCAGATTGAAGGAAAGGGAACGTCGAGCGCTGTGCCGCTCCTGATGTTCGGCAAAACGCTGTTCGGCGCGATGGGACGCGCGATCAATCCGCAGGAAGCGGTTCCCTTCCGAAAGATCGTGGGACAAGACGCACTGGAGATCCGCGTCGCCCACACCTCGGACGACACCTCGGAACACCTTGCGACATCGCTGGCGGTCTACGTCCACCGGAGCAATCCTCTCACGCAGGTGAGTGCGCGCCAGCTGGCTCGTGCGCTGACTATCGGCAACCCGGAGGGCGACCTCTCCCGCTGGGGACAACTGGGCCTGAAAGAGACCTGGGCAAGCCGGGCCATCCACCCCTATGGCACACCGGAATACACGGGCTTCGGCACCTATCTGCAAAGGGCGCACCTGCGAGGCTTGCCCCTGGCCCCGGGCTACGAGCAATACGGCGGCAGCGGCCAGATCCTGCAACGCCTCGCAGCCGATCCGGCCGGTATCGCGGTGGCAGCCATCGGCCAGGAGAGCGCCCAGGTGAAGGCCCTGGCCATCGTCTCCGAGGACGGAAGGAACGTGACCACCGGAACATCGGCGGAGGTGGCCTCGCGCGCCTATCCGTTGGGGCGCCCCCTGTACTTCTACGTGCGCAAGGAACCGGGGAAGCCGGTCGACCCCGTCACCCGGGAATACCTGCGCCTGGTTCTGTCGCGCGAAGGTCAGCAGATCATCGCCAGCCAGCCCCGCGGCTACATCCCTCTTGACGCTGAACAGGCTCGGGCCGAACTGGCCAAGCTCGATTGACCACACCATGCAATCCGACCCAAGCAAGAACATGAACATCCATCCGGATCCAGTGGACCGGGACCGCCGCGGCCTGCTCCTGCTGGGCGCGGCAGCGCTGGCCGGCTGCGCCGCGGCACAGCCTGTGACGATGGCCCCTCCTCTCGCCACCTCCGCCACCTCCGCCACGCTGCCGCCTTACGATCCCCGGCCGGTCTCCATCCCTGCTGGCGCACCCTATGTGCTGCGCGACGGCAGCATTTCCATCGTCGGCAATGATGGGATGGAAGACCTGATCAAGGATCTCAACGCCCTCTTCGTCCGCACCCATCCCGGATTGCGCTTCACGCTGCGCATGGAAGGCTCCTCGGTTGGCATGCCGGCGCTGACCGCGGGTGCCACGTTTCTCGCGCCGATGGCGCGCGACCTGTGGGTGTCGGACCGCAATGCCTTCCGCCAGATCCATGGCCATCTGCCGACTGCCGTGCGGATCGGCTACAGCGGCCATGGCCCGAGGCCCCCGGCGAAGACGCCGCCAGCCGTCTACGTGCATGCGGCCAACCCGCTGAAGGGACTCACCATCAAGCAGCTCGCGCAGATCTTCACTGCGGGATCACCCGAGGGCGATTTCAACACCTGGGATCAATTAGGCGTGGCAGGCGAATGGACGGGACGCCGGCTGCACGTCTACGGCCTGCGCGACAATGGCGGCTTCGCCACCGGCATGCGGGAGGTCCATTTCCGGGGCCAGCCCTTCGCGGCGCGCTACGAGGCGCTCCCATCGCGCGAGGCGGTCATTCGGGCCATCGCGGCCGACGCTTATGGCATTGGCCTGGTCGGGTGGATCGATGCATCCCGAGTCTCCACGGCAGTGCGCGTGCTTCCCCTGGGGCTCTCGGCATCCGGCCCGTACTACAGTCCCGCCATCGAGCATGTCGCTGGCGGCATGTATCCCCTGTCCGCGGCGGTCCAGTTCTACGTCAACAAGATGCCCGGCCAGCCGCTTGATCCGCTGGTCAAGGAATACCTGCGCCTGGCCCTCTCGCGGGAAGGCCAGGCCCTGGTCGCGAAGCAGACGGATTCCGAAGAGGGATACGTACCACTCAGCCGGAAGGACCTGGCGTCGCAGTTGGCCCTGCTGGAGGGCCTGTAGATGCCGCACGCAGCGATGGAAGCCTGCAGAGGCCGATTGGTCAACCGGCCCGCTTCAGGCGCCGGTAGATGGTGTTGCGCGACAGCCCGAGTTCCCGCGCGGCGAGGCTGATATTGCCGCCGTGGCGCGCCAGCGCCTGGCGGATCATGGCGGCTTCCCTGTCGCGCAGCCGCTCGGGGAAATCGCCCGCCGGCCTGGGCTCGGGCGTTACCGGCACCGCCTGCACCGGGGCCACATGGCGGTTCGCCGGCGATGCAGGCGGCCCGGCCTCGGGCTCCGCCAGATCCTCCATGAAATCCTCCGGCAAGTGCTCGGCGCAAATCTCGTCCTCGCCTTCGGCCATGATGGCCGCGGTGCGCAGCACATTGACCATCTGGCGCAGGTTGCCCGGCCAGGGATGGCGCTGGAAGCGCGCCAGCACATCGGCGACTACGCGGCGCGGATGCGCGTGGCCGCCATCCGCGCCATCCGCCTGCACGAGCTGCTGCGTGAGGATGCGGTCCACCAGTACCGGGAGATCGGTGCGCTCGCGCAGGGCAGGCAGCGTCACCGCCAGCGCATTGATGCGGTAATAAAGATCCTCGCGGAAGGTACCTGCCGCGATCATTGCGCGCAGGTCGCGGTGCGTGGCGCAGATGA
>NZ_JARJLM010000631.1 GCF_029335485.1 Cupriavidus basilensis | reverse complement strand
TCCCTGAAAGCCCGCGCAGTCGGCTACCTCTCGCGGCGCGAGCACAGCCGGGCCGAACTGGCCCGCAAGCTGGTCCCGCATGCCGAGTCGCCGGAAGCGCTGGAGCAGCTGCTGGACGCGCTGGAGCGCGAGAACTGGCTGTCCAACGAGCGCTTCGTCGACAGCCTGGTGCACCGCCGCGCTGCCCGCTACGGCGCTGCCCGCGTGATGCAGGAAGCCCGCACTCACCAGCTTGGCGGCGATCAGCTCGCCGACCTGCAGGAGCGCCTGCGCGCATCCGAGCTGGAGCGCGGCCGGGCGGTCTGGCAGAAACGCTTCGGCACGCCGCCAGCCACCCCTGAAGAAAAGGCCAGGCAGATCCGTTTCCTGGTGGCGCGCGGTTTCTCGCGCGCGGTGGTGAGCGAGGTGATCAAGGGTGCCGACGAATGGCTGGATGGCGCCGACTGAAGATCTGGTGCGCGGCGCGCCACGCTGGCGGCGCCGGGCGACGTTCCCGAGGCCCTTGCACCGGCCCGGTGCGCATACCTGCATTGCTAGTAGGCGTATAGGGGAGGGATAAGGGCTGGCCATCCGCTGTTCGCAGACGGGCTCGAGCCCCGCTTCAGCCTGCGCTGCCGCACATTTCGCCGGTCCACGGCGCCTGTCCGTCACCCGACAATCCCCGGCAACAGCGCCGCGCGCGGTTTGTTCCCGGCCAAAGTTGTGCGGCATGTTAAAATCCTGCGGTTTTCCGGTCCAGCCGTCCTTTTCTCCCCGCTCCAGCCTGGTTTTATGCCGCTTTCCCCACCCGTCAATCGCACCCTGCGCCACCGTCGTGCCATCACGGCCGAGGCCTACCTTAGGGACGATGGCCTGTGGGATATCGAGGCGCGCCTGACCGACACCAAGCCGCGCGAGATTCCGCTGGCCGGTGGCGGCGTGCGCCCGGTGGGACAGCCGCTGCACGACCTGTGGCTGCGCGTCACCATCGACCTGCGCATGAATGTGGTGGACGCCGATGCCTGTTCCGACTGGGTGCCTTATCCCGGCCAGTGCGACACCATCGGCCCGGCCTACCGCAAGCTGATCGGCCTGAACCTGATGAAGGGCTTCCGCCGCGCGGTGCGCGAGCGGCTGTCGGGCGTGTCGGGCTGCACCCACCTTACCGAGCTGGCCGGCGTGCTGCCGACCACGGCGATCCAGGCCTTTGCCGGCGATGTCTTCAACATCCGCGACGCCGGCACCGAAGATACGAATCCCGAGCCCCCTTATCAGCTGCACGGCTGTCACGCCCTGCATTTCGAAGGTGAGGTGGTGCGTCAGTTTTACCCGCGCTGGTATGGTCACCAGCCAAAGCCGAGGATCAAGACCGAAGGGTCGCCACCCCCGGCGGCGCAGCCACTGGAGGCGTTCGCCGCCGCCGGTGACGGCGCCATGTCCCGCAGGCCAACCGGCACCTCCGGCTAAGCCAGGCCGGCCTGCAATCCGCCGAGATTCCATCTCCACACTTTTACGCCTACCCGAAAGGAAACACGCATGAATATCCATGAGTACCAAGGCAAGGAAATCCTGCGCAAATACAATGTGCCGGTTCCGCGCGGCATCCCGGCATTCTCGGTCGAAGAGGCCCTGAAGGCAGCCGAACAACTGGGTGGCCCGGTCTGGGTCGTCAAGGCGCAGATCCACGCGGGTGGCCGCGGCAAGGGTGGCGGCGTGAAGGTGGCCAAGAGCATCGACGAGGTCAAGACCTACGCCAGCAATATCCTGGGCATGACCCTGGTCACGCACCAGACCGGCCCGGAAGGCAAGAAGGTCAACCGCCTGCTGATCGAAGAAGGCGCGGACATCAAGAAGGAACTGTACGTCAGCCTGGTGGTTGACCGCGTTTCGCAAAAGGTGGCCCTGATGGCCTCCAGCGAAGGCGGCATGGACATCGAGGAAGTCGCTGCCCACAGCCCGGAAAAGATCCACACCCTGATCATCGACCCGGCTACCGGCCTGGCCGACGCTGACGCCGACGACATCGCCCGCAAGATCGGCGTGCCCGACGCAAGCGTTGCCCAAGCCCGCCAGGCCCTGCAAGGCCTGTACAAGGCATTCTGGGATACCGATGCATCGCTGGCTGAAATCAACCCGCTGATCCTGACCGGCGACGGCAAGGTGATCGCACTGGACGCCAAGTTCAACTTCGACTCCAACGCCCTGTTCCGTCACCCGGAAATCGTCGCTTACCGCGACCTGGACGAAGAAGACGCCAACGAAATCGAAGCATCGAAGTTCGACCTGGCCTACATCTCGCTGGACGGCAACATCGGCTGCCTGGTGAACGGCGCCGGCCTGGCCATGGCCACCATGGACACCATCAAGCTGTTCGGCGGCGAGCCGGCCAACTTCCTCGACGTGGGCGGCGGTGCCACCACCGAGAAGGTGACCGAAGCATTCAAGCTGATGCTGAAGAACCCGAACCTGAAGGCCATCCTGGTCAACATCTTCGGCGGCATCATGCGTTGCGACGTGATCGCCGAAGGCGTGATTGCTGCATCCAAGGCCGTGTCGCTGTCCGTGCCGCTGGTCGTGCGCATGAAGGGCACCAACGAAGAGATCGGCAAGAAGATGCTGGCCGACTCGGGCCTGCCCATCATCGCGGCCGACACCATGGAAGAAGCCGCCCAGAAGGTCGTGGCAGCTGCCGCGGGCAAGTAAGCCAGACGCGAACACGAACGCCAGCAGCGCGCCGGGGCCAGGCCCCCGTGCGCTGCTTTGAGCCAAGCAAAGGATTACAGCATGTCGATTCTGATCAATAAAGACACCAAGGTCATCACCCAGGGCATCACCGGCAAGACCGGCCAGTTCCACACCCGTGGCTGCCGCGACTACGCCAACGGCAAGAACTGCTTCGTTGCCGGCGTGAACCCGAAGAAAGCCGGCGAAGACTTCGAAGGCATTCCCATCTACGCCAGCGTCAAGGATGCCAAGGCATCCACCGGCGCCACCGTTTCCGTGATCTACGTGCCGCCCGCCGGCGCCGCTGCCGCCATCTGGGAAGCCGTCGACGCCGACCTGGACCTGGTGGTCTGCATCACCGAAGGCATTCCTGTCCGCGACATGATGGAGCTCAAGGACAAGATGCGTAAGGGCAACAAGAAGACCCTGCTGCTGGGACCGAACTGCCCGGGCCTGATCACGCCTGACGAAATCAAGATCGGCATCATGCCGGGCCACATCCACCGCAAGGGCCGCATCGGCGTGGTGTCGCGCTCGGGCACGCTGACCTATGAAGCCGTGGGTCAGCTGACCGCGCTGGGCATGGGCCAGTCGTCGGCCGTGGGCATTGGTGGCGACCCCATCAATGGCCTGAAGCACATCGACGTCATGAAGATGTTCAACGACGATCCCGAAACCGACGCCGTGGTCATGATCGGCGAGATCGGCGGTCCGGACGAAGCCAATGCGGCCGAGTGGATCAAGGACAACATGAAGAAGCCGGTGGTTGGCTTCATCGCTGGCGTGACCGCGCCTCCGGGCAAGCGCATGGGCCACGCCGGCGCGCTGATCTCGGGCGGTGCCGACACGGCGCAGGCCAAGCTGGAAATCATGGAAGCCTGCGGTATCAAGGTCACCAAGAATCCGTCGGAAATGGCTCGCCTGCTGAAGTCGATCCTGTGATCCTGTGATTCTGCAGTAGCAGCCATAAGCTGCGTTCCCGCCCCTCGGGCGGGGATGATTGCCTGCCCGGTGCAAGTCCGGGCCCCCATGCCCCCGCCTTCGTGCGGGGGCATGTCATTCCGGAGAGCCGAGCCCTAGGGTATCTCCGGAGGCGCATGACATGGCGATTGAAACCAAATCGAAAGCTTGATACGGTAAATCTGCATGTCTGAAAACTCAGACATCCGAAATTCCGCAGACAATGCAGTCGTCGTGTGGCGTTCGTACCATAATTTAGAATTTAGAAACCCGAGGAGTTTTACCGTGGAACTGTTGTCCTCCACCGCGTTCTGGATCGCGCTGGGATCCATTATCCTGACCAACATCGTGCTCTCCGGCGACAACGCCGTGGTGATCGCGCTGGCCTCCCGCAACCTGCCGCCGGCCCAGCAGAAGAAAGCCATCTTCTGGGGCAGCGCCGCCGCCATCATCATGCGGGTGGTGCTGACCGTTGCCGCGGTCAAGCTGCTGAGCCTGCCGTACCTGAAGATCGTCGGCGCCCTGCTGCTGGTCTACATCGGCGTGCAGCTGCTGACCGGCGACGACGACGAGGACGGCCACGATGCCAAGGACAATATCTGGGCCGCGATCCGCACCATCCTGATCGCCGACCTGGTGATGTCGCTGGACAATGTGGTGGCCGTGGCCGCCGCGGCGCAGAAGGGGCCGGAAGGCAGCCAGCTGATGCTGCTGATCCTGGGCCTGGGCCTGTCGATTCCGCTGATCGTGTTCGGCAGCACCATCCTGCTCAAGGTGATGGACCGCTTCCCCATCATCATCGTGCTGGGCGCCGCGCTGCTGGGCTACCTGGCCGGCGAGATGCTGGTCAGCGACCCGGTCGATGCCGCCTGGTTCGAGATGCATGTGCCGCATGCCCACCTGGTGTTCGGCGCGCTTGGCGCGGCACTGGTGGTGGTGGTCGGCAAGCTGCTGCAGAAGCGCTCGGCGCAGCCGGCCTGA
>NZ_JARJLM010000630.1 GCF_029335485.1 Cupriavidus basilensis | reverse complement strand
TCACGCCGGTGGATGCGCCCGCCCTCTCCCCTGGCCCCGCTCCCGTTCCACGGGAGAGGGGCGCAAGCAATCGGCATCGGCTACCGCGGTCGAACCTCGCGAACTCGCGGATGCTCGCCGATCGCTCTCACAGCGGATCAAGACTTCATGCACGCCGGCGTGATGCCCTTCTCTTTCGCGAACTGCGCGGCGGTCGCCTTGAACAGCGGGTGGATCAGGCTCTTGTTGCCTTCGATCCAGTCCGACACCACCACCCATTTGGTGCCATCCCACTGCTGGATCTTCACCTTGCCCGAGCCCTCGTGGTTGTCGCAGCTGGTCTTGATTTCCGGCAGCAGGCCGGTGGCGCCCAGCTGCGCAAGCCGTGCGTTGGTCAGGTTGAGGTTCTCGAAGGCCCAGCGCATGTCATCGCCGCTCATCACCTTGCCCTTGCCGTACTTCGCCTGCGCCACGCGGATCGCTTCCACCGTCACCACCGCCGCCGATACGCCTCGGTTATAGAGCACGGAGCCCAACTTGTTGCGGTCCTGCATATTGCCCTTGCCCGCACCGTAGACCACCTTCTCGATATCGGCGATCAGCGGCACGCCCTTGCCGGCCACGTTCCAGGTCGCGCTCATATAGCCCTTGGCGGCGTCGCCGGCGGGAATGGTGTCCTCCTCGGAGCCTGCCCACCACGAGCCGACCATCTTGTCGCGCGCGAAACCGACCTTCTGCGCGGCCTTGAGCGCGGTCTGGTTCATGACGCCCCAGCCCCAGAAAATCACATAGTCCGGATTCTCCTGGCGGATCTTCAGCCACTGCGCACCCTGCTCGTTGCCGGGGTGCGCCACCGGGATCTCGACCAGGTTGAACTTGCCGAGCCTGGCTTCGGCCTCCAGCGCCACGATCGGCTCCTTGCCGTAGGCCGAGTCGTGATACAGGTAGACGATCTTCTTGCCGGCCAGCGAGCCGCCGTTCTTCGTGGCCAGGAACTTGACGATGGCCGAGACCTGCATCTGGTAGGTGGTGACCAGCGGGAAGGCATAGGGAAACACCGAGCCATCGACGGCATCGGTGCGGCCGTAGCCCATCATGACCAGCGGCACCTTGTCGGCGGCGGTCTTGTCCACCAGCGCGTAGGAAATGCCGGTCGACATGGTGTGATACGCCGTGCCCTTGCTGGCCGCGCTCTTGCCCTTGAGCCGTTCGTAGCACTCCACGCCCTTGGCGTTGTTGTACTCGGTCTCGCATTCTTCCCAGGAAAGCTTGACGCCGCTCACGCCGCCCTCCTTGAGGTTGACGTAGTTCAGGTAGTCGATAAAGCCGCCGTACCAGGACTGCCCGTTGGCACCGTACGGTCCGACGCGATAGCTGGGCAGCGCGACGAACTGCTCGCCGCTCTGGGCCTGCGCGGCCAGTGGCGCCAGCAGCGCTGCCGACGCACCCACCGCCAGGGCTATGCGCTGCAGATTGCGAATCAGGATGGTCATGACAGTCTCCTTCACCTTGGCAGGTGTGTTTGTTATGGAATACCCGTTTGCCTGGTCCGAACTGAAAATCCTCAAGAGGCGCAAGCGCGGCTCAATGCGGAAACGGCCACAGTCTCAGCTTCTCCTTGGCGATCTGCCACAGCCGCGCCAGGCCGTGCGGCTCGACCACCAGGAAAAAGATGATCAGCGCGCCGAACGCCATCAGCTGGATATGCGACACGGCGGCGTTGGTGAACGGCAGGTGCAGCAGCGCGGCGAGCGGCGGCAGCACGTTGTCCAGGAAGATCGGCAGCAGCAGGATGAAGGCCGCGCCGAGGAAGGAACCGAGGATGCTGCCCACGCCACCGATGATGATCATGAACAGCACGCGGAAGGACAAGTCCAGCGAGAACCCGTCCGGCTCCACCGAGCCCAGGTAGCAGAACGCGTAGAGCGCGCCGGCCACACCGCAGTAGAACGAGCTGACGGCGAACGCCAGCAGCTTGGTGCGCATCAGCGGAATGCCGATCACCTCGGCCGCCACGTCCATGTCGCGCACCGACATCCACGCGCGCCCGGTGGACGAGCGCACCAGGTTCTTGGCCACCAGGGCCAGCACGGTCACCAGCATCAGCACGAACAGGTACTTCTTCACCGGCGTATCGATGGCGATGCCGAACAGGTCCAGCCGCTGCGCGGTGATCACGCCGGAGGAACTGTTGTTGGAAAACCAGGGAAACTTGGTCAGCGCCCACACCACGAAGAACTGCGCGGCAAGCGTTGCCACGGCAAGATAGAAGCCCTTGATGCGCAGCGACGGCAAGCCGAAGGCCACGCCCACCAGCGCCGCCGACAATCCCGCCAGGATGAAGGTGAGCAGCACCGGCAGCCCTTCGATGCGCAGCTGGAAGTTGTAGGCGGCGTAGGCACCCACCGCCATGAAGGCGGCGGTGCCAAGCGAAAGCTGCCCCGCGTAGCCCGTCAGGATATTCAGGCCGAGGGCGGCCAGCGCGAAGATCAGGAACGGAATCAGGATGGCCGAGAACCAGTACTCCGAACCGGTGAACGGGATCACCACGAAGGCCACCGCCATCAGCACGGCAAAGCCGATGCGGTCCTGGCGGATGGGGAAGATCTGGCTGTCGGCCACATAGCTGGTCTTGAACTGGCCGGCTTCACGATAGAACATGGTTTGTCTCCTGGGACGAAGGCCGGTCAGACGCGATCGATATGTTTCTCGCCGAACAGCCCCTCGGGCCGCACCAGCAGGAACAACAGCGCAAAGACGTAAGGGAACCAGCCTTCGATGCCGCCGAAGTTGCCGCCGAAGGCGGACTGGAACACAGGCGGGATATAGATCTCCGCCAGCTTCTCGGAAGCGCCGATGATCAGCCCGCCGGCGATGGCGCCAGGCACCGAGGTAAAACCGCCCAGGATCAGCACCGGCAGCGCCTTGAGGGCCGTCAGCGTCAGCGCGAACTGCACGCCGTTGCGCGAGCCCCACAGCATGCCGGCCACCAGCGCGACAAAGCCCGCCACGCCCCACACGATGGCCCAGATATGCTGCAGCGGAATGCCCAGCGACAGCGCCGCCTGGTGATCGTCCGCCACCGCGCGCAACGCGCGGCCCACCTTGGTGTACTGGAAGAACAGCGCCAGCGTGCCCACCAGGATGCCGGCGATGGCTGCCGCGGCCAGGTCGAACTTGGACACCACGATATCGAAGCGGGTCAGGATGGCTTCGATCGGCTCGTCGACGATGCCAAGGTTGATCGGGCGCACTTCATTGCCGAACAGCAAAGGCCCCAGTCCTTCGAGGAAGAAGGACAGCCCGATGGTCGCCATGAACAGCGTGATGGGCGGCTGGTTGACCAGCTTGCGCAGCACCAGGCGTTCGGTGCCGATGCCCACCACCACCATCACGCCGAAGGCGCCGATAAACGCGGCCCACATGGGCAGGCCCTTGTCCATCAGCCCGACCACCGCCAGCGCGGCGAAGTAGACCATCGCACCCTGGGCGAAGTTGAAAACGCCCGAGGCCTTGTAGATCAGCACGAAGCCGAGCGCCACCAGCGAGTACATCAACCCCGACAGCAGGCCGCCGATCAGGATTTCAAAGAAGAACGTCATGGTTGTCCTTGTCTGCTCTTGTTACTTTGCGAGTCTTGCATCCGCCTCAGTGGGAAGCGCCGAGGTAGGCCCGGATCACGTCCGGGTTGGCCTTCACCGCCTCAGGCGTGCCGTCGCCGATCTTCTTGCCGTAGTCGAGCACCACCACGCGGTCGGAGATATCCATCACCACGCCCATGTCGTGTTCGATCAGCACGATGGTGGTGCCGAACTGGTGGTTCACGTCGAGGATGAAGCGGCACATGTCCTGCTTTTCCTCCACGTTCATGCCCGCCATGGGTTCGTCGAGCAGCAGCATGGAAGGCTCGGCGGCCAGCGCGCGCGCCAGCTCCACGCGTTTTTGCAGGCCGTAGGGCAGACGCCCCACCGGTGTCTTGCGGATGGCCTGGATCTCGAGAAAGTCGATCACTTCCTCGACCTTGCGCCGGTGCTGCATTTCCTCGTTGCGCGCGGGGCCCCACCACAGCGCATTGGCCAGCAGGCCGCTGCGGAATCTGGTGTTGCGCCCGGTCATGATGTTGTCGAGCACGGTCATGCCCTTGAACAGCGCGATGTTCTGGAAGGTGCGCGCGATGCCCTGGCGCGCGGCGGCGGTCGGATGCATCCTGCGCCGCTCCTCGCCGCGGAACACGATGCGGCCCTGCTGCGGGTGGTAGACCCCGTTGATCACATTGAGCATCGAACTCTTGCCCGCGCCGTTGGGCCCGATGATGGCGCGGATCTCGTGCTCGCGCACATCGAAGGAAATATCGGTCAGCGCCTTCACGCCACCGAAGGACAGCGAGATATGCTGCAGGTCGAGGATCACCTCGCCAGCCTGCCGCACCTGCGCGTGCGCGGCCTGGTCCCCGCCCTGCGCCTGCGCCGGCGCCGCCAGCACGCCGGACGCCCCGCTCCACACCGGCTGGCCATCGCCGCCGCGCTCCACGCCTTGCCATGCCATTTGCGTCATCCCCTGCCCCTGCTCATGCCGCGCGCGCCGCGCCGGCCAAGGCCGGCGGGAAGCGCTTCACGTCAACCAGCTTCAACGTGGCCGATACGCTGCCTTCGCGTCCGTCCTCGAACTTCACGCGCGTCTCGATGAACTGCTCCGGCTTACCGGCATACAGCGCCTCGACCAGTGCCCCGTACTTCTCCGCGATAAAACCGCGCCGCACCTTGCGGGTGCGCGTGAGTTCGTCGTCGTCCGGATCGAGTTCCTTGTGCAGGATCAGGAAGCGCGCGACCTGCGAGCCGGCCAGCATGGCGTCCGCCGCCAGGTCGGCATTCACCTGCTCGATGCACTCGCCGATCATGGCGATCACCTCCGGCAACGCGGCCAGATCGATGTAGCCCGCGTACGGCAGGTGGCGCCGTTCAGCCCAATTGCCTACCGCTTCGAAATCGATATTGATAAAGGCGCAGACGCGGTCCTGTCCGGTACCGAAGGCCACCGCCTCCTTGATGTAGGGAAAGAACTTGAGCTTGTTCTCGATGTACTTGGGCGCGAACATCGCCCCGTCGGACAGCTTGCCGACATCCTTGGCGCGGTCGATGATCTTGAGATGACCGTCGGCGTCGATCACGCCGGCGTCGCCGGTCATGAAATAGCCGTCGTCGTTGATCGCCTCGCGAGTGGCATCGTCGCGCTTGTAGTAGGCCTTCAGCAGCCCCACGCCACGCACCAGCACCTCGCCGTTGTCGGCGATGCGGATCTCCATGCCCGGCGCGGCGGGCCCCACCGAATCGAATTTGACCTTGCCGTCCGGCTGCAGGCAGACATAGGCGCAGGTTTCCGTCTGGCCATAGAACTGCTTCAGGTTGACGCCGATCGACCGATAGAAGCGGAACAGGTCCGGGCCGATCGCCTCGCCGGCGGTGTAGCCCACGCGGATGCGGCTCATGCCCAGCACATTGCGCAGCGGTCCGAAGATCAAGGCCTCGCCCGCGGCGTAGCGCAGGCGGTCCGCCAGCGCTACCGGGTTGCCGTCGAGAATATCGGTGCCGCAACGGCGCGCCACGCCCATGGCCCAGTGGAACAGGCGGCGCTTGATCCAGCCCGCGTCTTCCATGCGGATCATGACCTGGGTCAGCAGGCCCTCGTAGATGCGCGGCGGCGCGAAGTAATAGGTGGGACCGATCTCGCGCAGGTCCGTCATCACCGTCTCGCGCGATTCCGGGCAGTTCACCGTGAAGCCGGCCACCATGGCCTGCGCGTAGGAGAACAGGTTGTCGCCGACCCAGGCCATCGGCAGATAGGACAACACGTCGTCGCCCGCCACCAGGCCGTCGAAGGCGCAGCCGTTGCGCGCCGCGCCGATCAGCCCGCGATGGGAGTGGCACACGCCCTTGGGCTTGCCGGTGGTGCCCGAGGTGTAGAGGATGATGGCGGTGTCGTCGGGCGCGCCCTCGGCCACGGCCCTGTCGAAATAACCTGGATTGGCGCGATCGAACTCGCGGCCGATTTCCTGCAGGCGCTGGTAGGACATCAGCGCCGGGTGATCGTAGTCGCGCAGCCCGCGCGGGTCTTCATAGATGATGTGGCGAACCTTGCGGCCCTGCGCGGCAAGCTGCTCCTCCACCTCGAGCAGCTTGTCCACCTGCTCCTGGTCCTCGACGATGGCGAAGTCGATCTCGGCGTCGTTCAGCACATAGATCATCTCCCCCGCGATCGCGTCCTGGTACAGCGGCACCGGCACGCCGCCCAGCGCCTGCGCCGTGTTCATGGCCCAGTACAGGCGCGGCCGGTTGTCGCCGACCACCGCCAGGTTCATGCCGCGCGCAAAACCCAGCGCGGCCAGCCCGCACGCCAGCGCACGAACCTCCTGCGCGGTCTGCGCCCAGCTATAGGTTTGCCAGATCCCGAGATCCTTCTCGCGGTAGGCCGGGCTGTCCGGCCGCTGCTGCGCGTGCGCAAGCAGCAGGCGCGGAAAGGTCGTCGCCGACGGTTCCTGCATCGCTGTCTCCTGTCCCTCCGGCGCGGGGATCCGCCACCGGTGTCAAGCCTGCTTCCGCTGGTTATACTTGGGCTGTTTTGCCCGGCGAGGGTTCTGCCGCAGCGCAACAAGTCCGTCGCGCCTGCGTTGGCGCGCACTCGCGGTTCGTGGTGACCGTAAGATAGTCGATGCCACTTCCCCCGGTTGTCACGCCGATGACAATTCCGGGTTAATCCCTAGCACTAGCAGAGGACGCTCCAGGTCATGCTCAACGATTTCGTCGACCGCTGCGTGTGGGCAGCCGACCTCAGCCCCGAACAACGCGATGTGGTCCGCCGCGCCATGTGCGTGCGCGAGTACAGCCAGGGGGACTACGTCTGCCACAAAGGCGATATGGCCGAACACTGGATGGGCGTGCTGGAGGGCATCGTCAAGATCACAACGGTATCGCCCTCCGGCAAGTCGGTCACCTTCACCGGCGTGCCCACCGGCGGCTGGTTCGGTGAAGGCGCGGTGCTCAAGCGCGAGATCCGCAAGTACGATGTGATGGCCCTGCGCCGGTCGCGCATCGCCTTCCTGCCGCGCGACACGTTTCAGTGGCTGCTGGATACGAGCCTGCCGTTCACGCGCTTCCTGCTGACCCAGTTCAATGAACGGCTCGGGCAGTTCATCGCCGCGGTGGAGTACGAGCGGCTGCTCGATATCGATTCGCGGGTGGCACGCGCGGTGTCGTCGCTGTTCAACGAGCATTTGTACCCGGGGCTGGGGACCACGCTGGAAATCTCGCAGGAAGAAATCGGGCTGCTGGCGGGGATATCGCGGCAGCGCGCCAACCAGGCCTTGAAGGTGCTGGAGCAGCAAGGCCTGGTGAAGGTGGACTATGGGGTAATCGAAGTGCTGGACCTGGAAGGGCTGAGGCAGTACGGCGAATAGCGTGTTCCGGCCAGCCGCACGGGGGCGGCAGGCCGGCAACGAGACTCAGGGCAGGCTGGCGGCAGGCAGCTGTTCGAAAGCGGGCCGCGCGAACAGGTGGCCCTGGAACAAGCCGACACCCGCGGCGCGGAGCCAGCGGTATTCCTCCATCGTTTCCACGCACTCGGCAACAACGTCGGCACCCAGGCGCGCGCACACCTGCACCACGTTGCCGGCGAAACGCTGCAGGCTCTCGTTCCCGTCGATCCCGTGCACGGCGTTCCTGTCGAGCTTGACGATATCGGGCCGGAGCCTGTCGAGCAGGCGCCCCCCCGCCGGCCGTGCGGGAAAGTCGCTGATCGCCAGCTTGAATCCCATGTGCTGCAAGGCGGCCACGGTCTTGGCGAACTCCAGCGGATGATCCAGTATCTCGCTCCCCTTGACCTCCAGCACCACTTGCCCCGCACGAAAGCCGAGGCCGGATGCCAACGCCGCGCTGCGGCCCATCGCGCCTTCGAACGCCATGCGGCTGCGCGGCACGCAATTGAGATGCAGATGCCCTTGCAGCTTCATGCTCGCGGCCATGGTCATGGCCGCGGCACGGCTCTCGTCATCGAAGCGATGGAGCGAAGCCGCGCACACCGCGCCCAGCACATGCGACGCGGGCTCGCCATGGCGGCCACGCACCAGAGCCTCGTAGGACACCACCTTGCGCTGCCTGGCATCCACGATCGGCTGGAAGGCGAAGCTATAGCTGGGCAGCGCGGATTGCGAGCGGGCGCCGTAGTCCGTGCGGCCCGGAGGCTCGCGCTCGCGCAGCTTCTCCGGGGCCTGGCGAAGACGGGCGCGTGTTTGCGATGGCCTTGCGGACACGCCACCCGCCATCGAGCGGCCCGCGTCGGTCAGCACATAGTCCATATCGCCGCCGGTGTCACCGGGTTGCCGGCGCAGCAGGCCTGCGTCGAGCAGACGCCGTATCTGCCACGCGGGAATAAACCGGGTCTCCCCGGCGGCGGCATCCGCATGCAGGACGGCAGCGTCAAGCGCGGCGCCCCAGGGGTTGCGCGCGGTGCGCAAGCACGCCCCCGCCGCCACCCTGCGCAGTAGCTCGGTCCGGTTCATCTTGCGGTCAGCGGAAGACGCCAACCGCTTCCACCAGGCGGTTGGCCTGCTGCTTCAGGCTTTGCGCGGCCGCGGCACTCTGCTCGACCAGCGCGGCGTTCTGCTGGGTGATGTGGTCGAGATCGCCGATGGCGTCACCAACCTGGCCGATGCCCGCGCTCTGCTCGGCCGTGGCCAGGCTGATCTCGGCGATCAGGTCGGAGACGCGCCTGACCTGGGCGACGATGTTGTCCATGGTTTTGCCGGCGTCGTCGACCAGCCGCGCACCCGAGTCGACTTTCTCCACGCTGGCGCCGATCAGTTCCTTGATCTCCTTGGCGGCACTGGCGCTGCGCTGCGCGAGACCGCGCACCTCGCCGGCGACCACCGCGAAACCACGGCCCTGCTCGCCCGCCCGGGCCGCTTCCACCGCCGCGTTCAGCGCCAGGATATTGGTCTGGAAGGCAATACCGTCGATGACGCCGATGATGTCGGCAATCCGCTTCGAACTGGTGCTGATGTCTTCCATCGTCGCCACCACCTGCGTCATGGCCTGGCCACCCTTGGCCGCTGCGGCACTGGCGGAGCCCGACAGTTCGTTCGCCTGGGCGGCGGTCTCGGCATTGCTCTTTACCGTGGCGGTCATCTGCGTCATGGACGACGCCGTATCCTGCACGTTGGACGCGGCCTGCTCGGTACGCGTGCTCAGGTCGGTGTTGCCCTGCGCGATCTCGCTGCTGGCGCTTTGCACATTCAGCACCTGCTCGCTCACGTCATCGATCAGCCAGCGGAACATCAGGCCCAGCTGGCTGATGGTGCGCAGGGTCATGCCAATCTCGTCGACCCGGTTCATATGCTCGACCTTCTGGCTCTCGCCGGACGCCACGCGCAGGGCCTGCGCCATCATCTGTTCGAGCGGACGCGAGATCTGCGCCTCCAGCCATGCGCAGACCAGCACCAGCATGCCGGCAACGATGGCACCGAGGCCGGCCAGCGCCATCCCGCCCATGCCAAGCGCGGCCGCGCCGACAAGGCAAACCGGCAACAGGGCGGCCAGGGCGCTGCGGATGCGCAAGCGCACCGGCATGGTCTGGAACAACGACGCCCAGCGCTTCCAGCCTGCGTGGAGGATCAGGCCTTTGTGGAAGCGCCGGCCATTGGCATTGCCGTCGCGGAAATCGCGGTAGAGATTCTCGGCAGCGCCGATTTCCTCACGCGTGGGCTTGGTGCGCACCGACATATAACCCACTGGCTTGCCATTGCGGATCAGCGGCATGGCGTTGGCGCGTACCCAGTAGTGATCGCCGTCCTTGCGCCGGTTCTTCACCAGCGCGGTCCAGGGCTCGCCGCCCTTGAGCGTCGCCCACATGTCGGCGAAGGCCTCGGCCGGCATGTCGGGGTGCCGCACGATATTGTGGGGCTGGCCCTGGATTTCCTCGCGCGTGAAGCCGCTGACGTCGATGAAAGCCGCGTTGGCATAGGCGATATGGCTCTGGGTGTCGGTGGTCGACATCAGCGTCGCATCCTCCGGCAGTTCATATTCGCGTTGCGAGACGGGCTGGTTATTGCGCATGGGGGTCCTTATTGGTTTTTTTAGTGTGTCTGCAAATGCATCGGCCGTAAAAGATGGAGATGCGTATTGCATAACCGCGTTTACGGGATAGTCTTTGCAAACCTTTAGCCATAAGGGTTCGGCGGCCTCGATTCCCGGAGGGATTTCGGGCCGATTTTGATTCCACACAGAATTTATTGCCTTTTTTCCACCATGGTCTTGACATGCGATTTTAATACGGTCGTTCTAAATTCCGCATTAATTGATATCGATTCTTATTTAATGTCTTAATAAGCAGGCTTACCAATGTATCTAATGAAGCACATTGAGGGCGGCGCCGCGTTGAAAACAAAAAAAGCTGGCAACGGATTTCCCGTTGCCAGCTTTTTCGCCCCTCCCTGGAGGGAATCGTTCAATGCCTCAAGCCCGAATGCCTGAATGCCCTCAGGCTTTCACGGCATCACTTGCTGTAGACGTACACGCCACGTCCCGTCTTGCGGCCCAGATAGCCTGCCGCCACCATTTCGCGCATCAGCATGGCCGGCCGGTACTTCGGGTCGGCAAACTCGGTGTACAGCACTTCCATCACGGCCAGCATCGTGTCCAGCCCGATCATGTCTGCCAGCGCCAGCGGCCCGATCGGGTGGTTGCAACCCAGTTTCATCCCTTCGTCGATCTCTTCGGGCGAAGCCAGGCCTTCACCCAGCACGCAGAAGGCTTCATTGATCATCGGGCAGAGAATGCGGTTGACCACGAAGCCCGGGTTGTTCTTCACGGTGATCGGGTACTTGCCGAGCTCCCTGGAGAGCGCTTCCACCAGCGCATGCGTGGCATCGCTGGTCTGCAGGCCGCGAATCAGTTCAACCAGGGCCATCATCGGCACCGGGTTGAAGAAGTGCATGCCGATGAAATTGCCAGGACGGCTGGTGATGGCGGCCAGCTTGGTGATGGAGATCGACGAGGTGTTCGACGCCACGATCACGTCGTCGCCGACGATGCTGTCGATCTGCTTGAGGATCTTGACCTTGAGGTCGAAATTCTCGGTGGCGGCTTCGATGACGATGTCGGTCGCCTTGAGCGCGTCGTAGTCGGTCGAGCCCTTGATGCGCGCGAGTGCGGCAGCCTTGTCGGCTTCGCTGATCTTGTCCTTCTTGATCAGGCGATCAAGGCTGCCCGCGACGGTGGCGATGCCCTTGTTCACCGCTGCGTCGCTGATGTCCACCATCACCACGTCCAGGCCCACCACGGCGCATGCCTGCGCAATGCCGTTGCCCATGGTGCCGGCGCCTACGATGCCAACTGTCCTGATTCCCATCTTGTCTTCCTTGTTGCTGTTGCTGTTGCTTGA
>NZ_JARJLM010000062.1 GCF_029335485.1 Cupriavidus basilensis | reverse complement strand
AGGCTTGCCCAAAGCGCTGTCAAGTAAACTATTTTGCAATATTTCGCCTTTTCGGTGCCGCTACGCGCTTGTCAAGGCTTGACTTATGCACATCAATGGGTTTTCCGCAGTGCAAGAGCGGGTTAGTGCTTAACTCATCTGAGGGAGGGCAGCAAGTCCTTGATTTACAAGGGATTGCACGGGCTCGGGAGTGTGCCGGAATGCCAGTGAAAGCCTTGTTTTACGGGCCTTCACAGAAACTCCGGACGAGTTTTCAACAAAGTTATCCACAGGCGGTGCCCGGGGCCGGGAAAACCCGCCATCTATCATCGACTTAGGGGCACATTTGAAGCGTTACTTTAAGTTGATGTTGCGCCGCACACTTGATCTGTCCGGGAAGCTGCACAGCGTTCGTCTGCACACGCAATGGGCGTCGCCGCCCCATACTGGACCGTACCCGATGCAGCGTTCCGCCCGCGCCGCCGGAGCCGCGCCGTGAGTTTGCCGGCGATCCCCGGAGAAGCCGGGCCGATGGCACTTTCCCCGGCCTTGCCAGGTGCGGCCGCCGCAGGGCCTGCCGTGGCGCAGGTGGCGCTCGATACACCTGCAGACGATTTTTTCGACTATCTTGCTCCCCCGGAAGTGCAGCCGGGGGAACTGGTGGCGGTGCCGTTTGGCCGCCGCATGCTGGTGGGCGTGGCGGTGTCGCGCTCCACCCACTCGGACGTGCCGGCCGAGCGGCTGCGTCCGGTCGCGCAGCGCCTGGACTGGCTGCCCCCGCTCGGCGCCCATTGGATTGCGCTGGCCGAGTTTGCCGCCCGCTACTATCACCGCTGCCTGGGCGAGGTCATGCTGCCGGCGCTGCCGCCGGCGCTGCGCGAGGCCGAGGGCTGGGCACGCCTGGCACTGCGTGCCCGCAGCGAGCATTACCGCGTGGTGCCGGGGCAGGGCGCCGCGCTGCTGGCTGCGGTGCCGCCACGCGCCCGTACCGTGCTGGCGCTGGCGCAAGCCCTGGTGGCCGCCAGCGAAGACGGGCGGGCCGTATCCGCCGGCGAGGCGCGCGCGCTCTGCAGCGCCGCGCCGTCGCGTCTGGCCGAGTGGGTCGAGGCGGGCTGGGCGAGTTCGGTGCGCGCGGACCAGCCCCTGCTGGGGGCGCCTTCGGCGGCCGAGCCGTCCGTCGCGCCGCCGCTGCACGAAGAACAGCGCGTGGCGGTGGAGGCGATCGGCCAGGCCAGCGGATTCTCGCCCTTCCTGCTTCACGGGGTGACCGGCAGTGGCAAGACCGAGGTCTACCTGCACGCCATGGCCGAAGTGCTGGCGCGGGATCCACGGGCGCAAGCGTTGATGCTGGTGCCGGAAATCAACCTCACACCGCAATTGCAGGGCCGTATCGCCGCGCGCTTCCCGCATCTGCCTCTGGCGGTACTGCACAGTGGCCTGGCAGACCAGGAGCGCACCCTGCAATGGCTGGCCGCGCACCGCGGCGAGGCGCGCATCGTGCTGGGCACGCGGCTGGCGGTCATGGCCTCGCTGCCGCACCTGGCCATGATCGTGGTCGACGAAGAGCACGATACCTCCTACAAACAGCAGGAAGGCCTGCGCTACTCGGCGCGCGACCTGGCGGTATGGCGCGCCAAGCAACTCGGCATCGCGGTGGTGCTGGGTTCGGCCACGCCGTCGATGGAGTCCTGGTGGCGCGCGGAGCAGGGCACCTATCGCAAGCTGGTGCTGCGCGAGCGCGCCCAGACCGATGCCACGCTGCCCGCCGTAAAGCTGGTCGACCTTAACCAGGAGCGCCAGCGCCAGCGCGCCCTCTACGAGGGCTTGTCGGTGCCGCTGCTGAACGCCATCGAGGCGCGCCTGGCCCGCGGCGAGCAGAGCCTGCTTTTCCTTAACCGGCGCGGCTATGCGCCGGTGCTCGCTTGCGACAGCTGCGGCTGGCTGTCAGGCTGCCCGCGCTGCTCCGCCTACCTGGTGCTGCACCGGCCGGAACGCCGGCTGCGCTGCCACCACTGCGGGCTGGAGTCACCGGTGCCGCACCATTGTCCGGACTGCGGCAATGTCGACGTGGCGCCGCTCGGGCGCGGCACCCAGCGCATCGAGGAGGCGCTGGCGGCGCGCTTCCCGCAGGCCCGCATCGCCCGCATCGACGCCGATTCCACGCGCCGCAAGGGCAGTGCCCAGGCCATGTTCGACGAAGTGCACGCGGGCGAGGTCGACATCCTGGTCGGCACCCAGATGGTGGCCAAGGGGCACGACTTCCAGCGTGTGACGCTGGTCGGCATCGTCCATCCCGACGCCGCCATGTTCAGCCACGATTTCCGCGCCGCCGAGCATCTGTTCGCCTCCCTGATGCAGGTGGCCGGCCGGGCCGGCCGGGCAGGCCTGGCCGGCGAAGTCCTGATCCAGACCCGCTATCCCGATGCATCGGCATTGCAGGCACTGGTACGCCATGACTATGATGGATTCGCGGCAACGCAGTTGCGCGAGCGGCGCCAGGCCGGGTTGCCCCCGTTCGCTTACCAGGTGCTGGTCACGGCCGAGCACGGCCAGCTGGAGCGGGCGCTGGCCTTCCTCCAGGGCGCGCGCAACCGCGCGGATGCGTGCCGGATGGCGCCGGAGGTGCAACTCCATGATCCCGTGCCGATGTCGATGGTGCGTGTGGCCAACCGGGAGCGCGCGCAGATGCTGGTGGAGAGCACATCCCGCCTTGCTCTTCAACGCTTTATCAGCGAGTGGGTGCAAACTTTCAGCGACGCGATGGCCGATGCCAAGGGCGTGCGCTGGCAGCTTGAGATCGATCCCTTGCGGATTTGAGCGGCCCTTCCGAGGCCGTTGAAGATGGGCTGGAGGCAGCGTGGCACAAGATGTGGTGCAACCGTCATTGGCTGCCGATCATGGTGGTTGTACCTAGTTGCACCTTTGGTTTTTGCCGGAGTATGATCGCGCCAATCCGCAGGTTTCCCGAAAGCACCGGGGGGCCAGCGTCCGCGTCTTACGGAGAATCAAGCGCATGGCCACCACCACCCTCGGCGTCAAGCTGGACGACGCTTCCCGCGAACGCCTGAAGCGCGTTGCCCAGTCGATTGACCGCACGCCGCACTGGCTGATCAAGCAGGCCATCTTCACCTATCTGGAACAAGTCGAGCGGGGCCATCTGCCTCATGAGGCCGGCGCCGCAGGTGCGGGGAGCGAGGGTATCGCCGAAGGCGCCGATGGATTCGACGGCGCGGCTGGTGAAGGCGCACCGCAGCCCTTCCTGGAATTCGCCCAGAGCGTGCAGCCGCAGTCGGTGCTGCGCGCGGCCATCACCGCCGGCTACCGACGCCCGGAAACCGAGTGCGTGCCGGTGTTGCTGGAACAGGCCCGCCTGCCCCGGCAGCAGGCCGAGGCAGCGCTCGCCATGGCCAGGACCCTGGCCACGCGGCTGCGCGAGCGCAAGGTGGGCACGGGGCGCGAAGGGCTGGTACAGGGCCTGATCCAGGAGTTCTCGCTGTCCTCGCAGGAAGGCGTGGCGCTGATGTGCCTGGCCGAAGCGCTGCTGCGCATCCCCGACAAGGCCACCCGCGACGCGCTGATCCGCGACAAGATCAGCGGCGCCAACTGGCAGTCGCACCTGGGCCAGAGCCCGTCGCTGTTCGTCAACGCCGCCACCTGGGGCCTGCTGCTGACCGGCAAGCTGGTGGCCACCCATAACGAGGCGGGCCTTTCCAAGGCGCTCACCCGCATCATCGGCAAGGGCGGCGAGCCGCTGATCCGCAAGGGCGTGGATATGGCGATGCGCCTGATGGGCGAGCAGTTCGTCACCGGGGAAACCATTTCCGAGGCGCTCGCCAACGCGCGCAAGTACGAGGCCGAGGGCTTCCGCTACTCCTACGACATGCTGGGCGAGGCGGCCATGACGGAGGCCGACGCGCGGCGCTACCTGGCCTCTTACGAGCAGGCCATCAACGCCATCGGCCAGGCCTCGCGCGGGCGCGGCATCTATGAAGGCCCGGGCATCTCGATCAAGCTCTCGGCCTTGCATCCGCGCTACAGCCGCGCGCAGCACGAGCGCGTGGTGAGCGAGCTGTACGGCCGCCTGAAGTCGCTGACGCTGCTGGCTCGCCAGTACGACATCGGCATCAATATCGACGCCGAGGAAGCCGACCGCCTGGAAATCTCGCTCGACCTGCTGGAGCGCCTGTGCTTCGAGCCCGAGCTGGCCGGCTGGAACGGCATCGGCTTCGTGGTGCAGGGCTACCAGAAACGCTGCCCCTTCGTGATCGACTACCTGATCGACCTGGCCCGCCGCAGCCGCCATCGCCTGATGATCCGCCTGGTCAAGGGCGCGTACTGGGACAGCGAGATCAAGCGCGCCCAGGTGGACGGGCTGGAGGGTTATCCGGTCTACACGCGCAAGGTCTATACCGACGTGTCCTACGTGGCCTGCGCGCGCAAGCTGCTGTCGGTGCCGGACGCCATCTACCCGCAGTTCGCCACCCACAACGCCCACACGCTGGCGGCCATCTACCAGATCGCCGGCCACAATTACTATCCCGGCCAGTACGAGTTCCAGTGCCTGCACGGCATGGGCGAGCCGCTGTATGACCAGGTGGTTGGCCCGCTGGCCGACGGCAAGTTCAACCGCCCGTGCCGGATCTACGCGCCAGTGGGCACGCACGAGACGCTGCTGGCCTACCTGGTGCGCCGCCTGCTGGAAAACGGCGCCAACACCTCCTTCGTCAACCGCATCGCCGACGAGACCATCTCGCTGGACGAACTGGTGGCCGACCCGGTGACGGTGGTCGAGCGCATGCATGCCGAGGAAGGCACCCTCGGCCTGCCGCACCCGCGCATCCCGCAGCCGCGCACCCTGTATGGCGAGTCGCGCGCCAATTCCGCCGGCATCGACCTCTCCAACGAGCATCGCCTCGCTTCGCTGTCGTCGGCGCTGCTGGCCGGCACCAGCGAGACGCTGCGCGCCGTGCCGCTGCTGGGTGTGGAAGCCGCGGCCGGCGAGGATGCCGTCCAGCCCGCGCCGGTGCGCAACCCGTCCGACCTGCGCGACGTGGTCGGCCACGTTACCGAAGCCAGCATGGCCGAGGTGGAAGCCGCCCTGCAGGCCGCCGTCAACGCCGCGCCGATCTGGCAGGCGACCCCGGCCGAGGTCCGTGCCGCCGCGCTGGAGCGCGCCGCCGAGCTGATGGAAGCGCAGATGCAGTCCCTGATGGGCACCATCGTGCGCGAGGCCGGCAAGACCTTCTCCAACGCCATCGCCGAAGTGCGCGAGGCGGTGGACTTTCTCCGCTACTACGCCGCCCAGGTCAGGGAAACCTTCTCCAGCGACACCCACCGCCCGCTCGGGCCCGTGGTCTGCATCAGCCCGTGGAATTTCCCGCTGGCCATCTTTACCGGCCAGGTCGCGGCCGCGCTGGCCGCCGGCAACACCGTGCTGGCCAAGCCCGCCGAGCAGACCCCGCTGATTGCCGCACGCGCCGTGCGCCTGCTGCGCGAGGCCGGCGTGCCGGCCGGCGCGGTGCAACTGCTGCCGGGCCGCGGCGAGACCGTGGGCGCCGCGCTGGTGGGCGACGCCCGCGTCAAGGGCGTGATGTTCACCGGCTCCACCGAGGTGGCGCGCCTGCTGCAACGCAGCGTGGCAGGCCGCCTGGACGCCGCCGGACGCCCGGTCCCGCTGATCGCCGAGACCGGTGGCCAGAACGCCATGATCGTCGACTCGTCCGCGCTGGCCGAGCAGGTGGTGGGCGATGTGGTGAACTCCGCCTTCGACTCGGCCGGCCAGCGCTGCTCCGCGCTGCGCGTGCTGTGCCTGCAGGAAGACGTGGCCGACCGCGTGCTGGCGATGCTCAAGGGCGCCATGGACGAACTGGCCATGGGCAACCCGGACCGCCTGTCGACCGACGTCGGCCCGGTGATCGACGAAGAAGCGCGCGACAACATCCTGCGCCATATCGACGCCATGCGCGCCAAGGGCCGCCGCGTCCACCAGGCCCGCCCGGACGGCGCCGCCAGTGCCGCCTGCCGCCACGGCACCTTCGTCTCGCCCACGCTGATCGAACTCGACAGCATCGAAGAACTGCAGCGCGAGGTATTCGGCCCCGTGCTGCATGTGGTGCGCTTCGAGCGCGCCGGCCTGGACCCGCTGCTCGAGCAGATCAACGGTACCGGCTACGGCCTGACCATGGGCATCCATACCCGCATCGACGAGACCATCGCGCATATCGTCGAACGGGCCGAGGTGGGCAATCTCTATGTCAACCGCAATATCGTGGGCGCGGTGGTGGGCGTGCAGCCCTTCGGCGGCGAAGGCCTGTCCGGCACCGGCCCCAAGGCGGGCGGCCCGCTCTACCTGCACCGCCTGCTCTCGGTCTGCCCGCAGGACGCCGTGGCCCGCGCCGTGCGCGCCTCGGACGTGCCTGGCGGCGCCGACGATGCCGGCCCGGTGCGCAGCATGGTGGCCGATGCCCTGGGCACGCTGAAGGCATGGGCGCAAGGCGAAGGTGCGGCGCTGCCGGAACTGGCGGCAGTGTGCGAGCGCTTTGCCGCGGCGTCGCCCGCAGGCCTGTCGGTGACGCTGCCCGGCCCCACCGGCGAGCGCAACACCTACACTCTGCTGCCGCGCGCCGCGGTGCTGTGTCTGGCCCAGCAGGAGGCCGACCTGGCCACCCAGCTGGCAGCGGTGCTGGCAGCCGGAAGCCAGGCTGTGTGGCCTGACAGCCCCATGGCGCGCACGCTGTTTGCACGCTTGCCGAAGGCAGTACAATCGCGCGTCCGTCTGGTAACGGACTGGGCCGCGGGTGACGCGAACTTCGACGCGGTGCTGCACCACGGCGATTCCGACCAGTTGCGCGCCGTCTGCGAACAGCTGGCCACGCGTTCCGGCCCGATCATTTCGGTGCAAGGGCTGGCGCACGGTGAACCGAATATTGCGATCGAACGTTTGTTGATCGAGCGTTCGCTGTCCGTCAATACGGCGGCTGCGGGCGGCAATGCCAGTTTGATGACGATCGGCTGACCTGCCGGCCGTCAATCGGAGGGACGCGAGGCGAGCGGCGATCCCGCAAGTCCCGCGTCATTGAAATCGGGGAGCGTTTCGCGCCACACCCGGACGCGTCCAAAAGCGCAGCAAGGCTATTCAAAAGCCACCAAGGAGAACTGATGAACTCGACTTTCCACAAGACGGCCCTGACCGTTGCCCTGTCCGTCGCCGGCCTCTGCGCCGCTTCGGCAGCTTTCGCACAGGCTCAGGAGATCAAGCTGGGCTTCGCCGCGCCGATGACCGGCGGCCAGGCACAGTATGGCAAGGACATGCAGAACGGCATCGTCCTCGCCATCGAGGAAATGAACGCGACCAAGCCCAAGATCGGCGGCAAGGACGTCAAGTTCGTACTGCTCTCCGAAGACGACGCGGCCGACCCCAAGACCGGCTCGGTGGTCGCGCAAAAGCTGGTCGACGGCGGCATCCAGGGCATGCTGGGCCACTTCAACTCCGGCACCAGCATCCCGGCGTCGATGGTGTACAACCGTGCCGGCATTCCGCAGATCGCCATGGCCACCGCGCCCGAGTACACCCGCCAGGGCTTCAAGACCACCTTCCGCATGATGACCTCCGACACCCAGCAGGGTTCGGTGATCGGTGCGTTCGTGGTGAAGAAGCTGGGCGCCAAGAATATCGCCATCGTCGACGACCGCACCGCCTACGGGCAGGGCCTGGCCGACGAGTTCGAAAAGGCGGCCAAGGCTGCCGGCGGCAAGATCGTGCGCCGCGAGTACACCAACGACAAGGCGGTGGACTTCAAGGCCGTGCTGACCAATATCAAGCGCAGCAACCCGGACGTGATCTTCTTCGGCGGCGCCGAGACCCAGTCCGCGCCGATGGCCAAGCAGGTCAAGGAGCTCGGCATGAAGTCCCCGGTGGTGTCGGGCGAAATGTCGAAGACCGACAACTTCCTCAAGCTGGCCGGCCCTGCCGCCGACGGCACCGTGGTGTCGCTGGCCGGCCTGCCGCTGGAGCAGATGCCCGGCGGCCTCGCCTATGAGAAGAAGTACGAAAAGCGCTTTGGCAGCAAGGTCCAGACCTACTCGCCTTATGCCTACGACGGCGCCACGGCCATGATGACCGCCATGATCAAGGCAGGCTCGGCCGATCCGGCCCGCTACCTGCCGGTGCTGGCGGCCACCAATATGCCGGCCGTGACTTCCAAAACCCTGGCCTATGACGCGCGCGGCGACCTGAAGGACGGTGGTATCACCGTCTACAAGGTAGTCGGCGGCAAGTGGACCGTGCTGGAAACGGTTGGCGGCAAGTAAGGCACGCT
>NZ_JARJLM010000629.1 GCF_029335485.1 Cupriavidus basilensis | reverse complement strand
CGCCCTCCGTGGGCAGCGGCCTCTCGCGATGTTGGACGAGGTGCTGAGGGTTGTCGTCCTGGGACGGCGAGTGCGATGCGATGTTGCATCGCAAGCACCTCGCGCCTTCGGTGACGATTCAGCAACCCACCCAGTCAAAGATGGGCAGGCCGTCGATCAGTTCGGCTTCCGAGTCGAACTTCAACCACGCCACGCCGGCAAGCTCTGCGATCTCGAAGATCGACGCCAGATCTGGTTCGTCGGGGATGCGATAGCATGGCGTGCCCACATAGACAAAGCCGCCGAATTCGGTGGGGTAGGCATTGACCGATAGGTCGTCGTTCGCCAGTTTCAAGCGGGTGCCCAGTGTCAGATGACGGGTGGACAGAGCGGACAGGGATTCGGCCTGCTCACGCAGGCGGCTCGCGGTGCTTGCTTCCATGAGTAGTGCCTCCTTTTAAGGGCAATAGTGACTCATGCACGCGGCGTTCTGCACCCGGTGTGCTGGGAGTGGCGCCGCAAGATCTGCAGCGCAACCAGTGCAGCGATCCCCTCGTTCCCAACGACACTCCGGCGCCTCGGCAAATTGGACAGTCGGTCTTGACATTGTGCGACACAATGTAACCGCCTCCTTGTACAGTAAACCACATTCGGCGAACGAGACCACCTTGTTGGTATTGATAGAAAGTTACATATAAGACTCTTTTGGATGGTTGCCAATGCGCTGCACGAGGTTTGCGTGAGGAGTTCGTCCGCCCGGCTCGGTTCAGCGTGCTTTGAGGGGTGTTGTGCCACGGCTAGCGCCACGGCGTTGCGGGCCGGTGCGCTTTGACCACTTCGCGCGGGTAGGCGCAGGTTTGCGTCAGCGTGCCGCGGAAGAGTTCTTTCGTATCGATGACATGATGATCGCAATCGAGGTAGATCGGCAGGAACACCTCGTGTCGAGGCCGGCGCAATGCAGGCGCAGACAGGCCAGCAAGGCCTGCGGTGAAGACATAATCGGACTGCCGCGGATATCCTTGCGCAGGCCGCGCAACATCAGTTCCTTGGCAACGCCGAGGCGGTGGGCAATGCAATGATGTGCCCAAGCGCAGCCCCATCCGGCTGGAAGGCATGCAGTTCGCCGACATACCAAGTGCCTACATCGAACGCACTGCGCCTTGGCGAGCGCTGCCTGGTTATTGTGTCGGCTTGCGTCATACGATCGGACACGGCAAGCGCGGGCGAGCGGGAGCTCGACAGGCACGCGCCAGTCCGCTCTCGGCATGAACACCGCAAAGCGAGACCTGCGTCAGTCCACAAGTCCAATTCCAGTCGCCCGCGACGCATGATGGTCGATGTGAGTCGTGCAAAAAGTGGCCGGCGCGTGCTTGTGACGACAGAAGGGCTGTCCTTGCTGCATACATGTGTCGTCGATCAATACATACAGTCAGCCAAACAGCCATTCCGGCATTGTTCAGCCAGAACTAATCCTGGCTCGGATTTGATGTGGCCTTTGCGGTGACAACAACGGCACTCTCTATGCAACTAAATCCATTCGTTCACATGATTCGCGACGTTGAGCTAGCGGGCGTGCCTGCTCTTGCCGGACACAGCCGTGCATGCGGCGTGTTCGCTGCGAGATACGCGCGATGGCCGTCACAAACACAACGGATTGCCGGTGAGACATCAGGAGGCGCAAGAAGCCGGGATCGGAGATGGTATGCGACTTGCTTTTACGAAGTGGGCTTCGACTGGGACCACAATTGGCAGGTCTCGGGTTGATCGCCGCAGCCTGAATCGGCAACTGCCCCCCTTCCTCGTCTTAGCGGTAGCGGGGCATGGGGCTAAGGTTCTGCCGGTGTGTTGCTGCGGATATCACTTGTTAGGCGGGGTTTCCACGTCGAAAGAGGTATCCGGAGCCACTCGTTCATGATCGTGCGGACTGTCGTGGGCGACCGGCGTGCCGTGCCTTCGTGATGATTCAGGCAATATGTATAACGATCCAGGAGACATTCATGTATTGCGCCTTGCACCAGCCAGGCATGCCACCGCGCGCCATCGCGCCGCCGTGGGGACCTCCCTTGCAGAGCATCATCTTTCGTCCGGTCGGTTTTATGCAGGGGCCAGGCAAATGAACAGCAATGTTAGCCTGATCAGCGAAGCGACTGCTGTCGCGGACTCTGACAACCGTCTGTTCCGTAAGCTTACGGTTCGCATCATACCCATTCTGTGGTTGGTGTATTTCTTCAACTATCTGGACCGTACGAACGTCGCTTACGCGCACTTGCGCATGAAGGACGATCTCGGGTTCAGCGATGCCGTTTTCGGTCTTGGCGCCAGTCTTATTTTCTTCGGACTAATCGCCTTCGAGATCCCCAGCAACATTATTCTCGCGCGCATAGGCCTTCGCAAGACGCTAATCCGCATCATGATTCTATGGGGTCTTTGCAGCGCGGCGATGAGCCTCGTTTCGACTCCCATGGAGTTCTACATTTTGCGCTTCCTGATCGGCACGTTTGAGGCCGGACTGGTGCCGGGCGTACTGTATTACCTCACGCTCTGGTATCCCAGTCAGCGACGCGGTCAACCATCCGCGATGTTCTACACGGCGCCGAGCTGCGCGGGGATCGTATCGGGTCCGATAGCCGGCTTATTCATGACTTATCTGAACGGTGTCGGCAATTTTCAGGGCTGGCAATGGCTGTTCATCGCAGAAGGGCTGCCGTGCTTGGTCCTTGCGTTTGTTGCGTACAAGATTCTCTCGGACAGCCCGGATAAGGCGAAATGGCTGACTAGCGAAGAATGCCAACGCGTACAGCAGCTCATTCGGGACGACAACGCGGCACATCAAACGCTTGGCCGGCAGGAACTGCTCAGCGTGTTGCGTGACCCCCGTCTCTGGGTATTGGGCGCCGTCGGATTCCTGATGCTTATCTCGCTGTTTGGACTGACGTTCTGGCAGCCCAGCCTGCTGAAAGGGATGGGGCTTCCCGTCTTGCAAATCGGCATCTACTCAGCTTTTCCCTCGATTTGCGGTGTCGTGGCCTCGGTGATCGTGGCGCGACACTCGGACGCCACGGATGAACGATGCTGGCATTACATCATATGCGCACTCGTGGCTGCCACTGGGCTCTTGCTTACGACGCTTTTCCCTACTAACACGCTATTGACCTTGCTCAGCCTGTGCGTCACCTGGACTGGCCTGACTAGCGCGTACGCAATGCTGTGGACACTTCCCGGACGTGTTTTCAGTGGGAGGGTAGCGGCGACGGGCCTCGCCATCATCACGGTCATTCATGGTAGTGCTGGGATCGTGGGTCCCTATGGCCTAGCACTTCTCAAGACCGCCACCGGCGGTTTCACCATAAGCCTGTATACGGGGAGTGCTCTTTTGATCGCGTCCGTATTGCTTTTCTATCCATTCTTCTCGCACAGATCTGCGCATCAACTGAAACAAGCCCGATGATCGTAGCGTTGGGCGCTGGAAGCCGCCTTGTCATGATGCGCCACGGTATATCTGGCTTTCGGATGAGGCGTTCCATTCAGTTTTTCCTCGTCGTTCGAAGTGTGGGCTTTGACCGAAAGGCTAACTCAAGTGCCCCGCTAAACTTGAGACATACAAAGCGGCAGTCCGGGAGGAGATGACCGACGCCATAAGGGAGGAACCTGGGGTGCGAGCGATCTATTCTGTCGCAGAGCAGGAGCCCGCATGGGCTCCGCTTCTTCGAGATATACGCGAGTGAGGACGCTTACCGGCGCCATTCGGAGTCGCCACATCTTCGGAATTTTGTAGCTGTCACAGAGACATTGATCCGTTCGAAGAAGGAGATCGAAACACCGCCGGTTCAGCTTAGCCTGAAGCCCTGAGGATTTCATGAAACTCAGTAGTTTTCCATCGGGCGCGCCCGACCCCGAAGGATGAAACGGTGGGGGCCAAGGTGCACTTCGGGACAGCGTTTCTTAGTAGGTCACTGTTGTTTTCACCTTGTAGTGCTGTCGTCGGTGCGCTCGGTGCAGGGCGATTCAAGCCCAAGTGGTATCCGGCCGCGAGATTCCAGCCTTCTGTATCTCCGAGTCAATTGACGGATCCAGAGGGCACCAAGCCTTGCGGTGCTCGCGTCGCGTCGACATTCGAGCTCTTCGGATTCTGGAAGTCGCTCCGCCGGAAGACCGCCTGGCCGCCATCGCTTTCGACAGCATGGAACGGACCGCGGCTTGGTATGAATCTCGGGCGTACAAGGGAAGCATGCCCATTCGTCATAGAGCCGCGATGTTGCGCGTCTTCATTGTTCGAGCGGGCATATCAAGTACTATGCGCCTCGGGCTCCGCTGTGTCGGGAGGTGTTCCGGTCTCGGGCTGGAAAAGCTGCGGCCAAAAGCGCTGGACGACTGCACGGTGGCGTCCGTAGGCGTAGCAACTGTCGAGCTTGACTGGTACTTTGCTGGTATCGACGGAGGTCTGTCCCTCGCGTCGAGCGCCTATGATGCCCTGTAGTGCGGTCGTCGCCAGCGGAATCAGCAGTTCCATCAAATGGGTACAGCTCGCCGCGCCGCGCAGCCGCTCCTTGACGCGCGCCGACCATCCAGACGCGATGCGTTCCCCGACCAGCACCGACAACGTCACTTCCGCCTCCTTGCACAGAGGGTAGGGCGTGACATCCGACGAGGCTTCGATGGCACGGACCACGTAGTTATCGTCGACCGTCAGACGGACCCACAGATCGTGCAGCGGCGCGCCTGCGGGCAGTGGAACGGGCGACACGATGCGGGCGAACGCGAAGGGCTTGGTGTCGACCAAGTGGGCCTCGACATCGAAGAGTCCGTCTTCACGAACATAAGCCTTCATGTCGATGCTGCGATGATGTATTTCCCGGCGTGGGGAATAGGCGGATAGGGGCATGGCGAGAACCTCGGGCTTTGCCTTTGTGGTGCCAGTGATGCTGGCAGGAGTGCGGAGTCATCCATCACACAGGCAAGAAACGAGCCTATGCCCCTTCGGCCGCTACCGGGCTCCCCATACCCGGTAAACTGGCCAGGAGTGCAGCTAGTGTCACCGGTGTGTTCGTGCCGAGGACACTCGGGTGTCGATTGTGTGGACACTGCGCGTCGCCGCCCGCTTGGCGGCCCGGTGCTCCGGCGGATGGCGATGCCGCCAAGAGGCTCGAGGAAATGCCCGTCACCCCTTCCCTGGCGCGCTCGAGGACTCTCTCTGATGCCTTTTGGCTCGGGCACCCACCCCAGCCTCCACGTAGGTTTCCGATCTGGCACTCCAATTGCTTAGATAAGCGCGTAACGACGCGAGAAGCTGTCACGGCAGACTCGCGATGCTCGCCTCATCTTTCCTTCAAGACCCGGAGAAACTCATGCCGTCTGCTGTGCCGAATTCAACCCCCACCCCGGCGACTAATGCCGGGCTCCAACGCGCGCTGGCATGGATACAGGCCGGTCCCAAGCGGCTTCTGATCGGCGGCGAATGGGTCGAGGCGAAATCCGGAAAGACATTCGAAACGATCAACCCGGCCACCGAACAACTTCTGACCTCGGTGGCCGAGGCGGACAGCGCGGATATCGACGCGGCGGTCAGGGCCGCGCGCCGCGCCTTCGAGGCGCCATCGTGGGCCGGCGTTTCGCCGCAGGCTCGGTCCCGCCTGCTGTTCAAGATCGCGGATCTGGTCGACCAGCATGCCGAGGAGCTTGCGGCGCTGGAGTCGCTCGACAATGGCTCGCCGCTGTCGTCCAGCACCGCGCGCGTCGGGCAGGCTGCGGATATCTTCCGCTACTACGGCGGCTGGCCGTCGAAGGTCCATGGCACCACTAATCCCACAGACGCCTCGACCTTTCTGTACATGGTGCGCGAGCCGATGGGCGTTTGCGCGCTGATCAATGCCTGGAACGTGCCGCTGGTCATGGCCGTAATGAAGATCGCCCCCGCGTTGGCCTGCGGGAACACCATGCTGATGAAGCCCGCCGAGCAGACGCCACTGACCACTCTGCGCTTGGGCGAACTGATCCAGGACGCGGGCGTTCCTCCAGGTGTTGTCAACATCGTGCCCGGCTTTGGCCCAACTGCGGGCGCGGCGATGGCCGCGCATCCCGATATCGACAAGATCGCCTTCACCGGCTCGACCGGTGTGGGCAAGTACATCCTGCAGGCGTCGACCGGTAACCTGAAGAAGGTCACCCTCGAACTGGGCGGCAAGTCGCCGAACATCATCTTTCCCGACGCAGATATCGACAAGGCGGTCGAGGCCGCGGTCAATGCGTTCTGCCGCAATTCCGGTCAAATCTGTTCGGCTGGCACGCGGCTGTTCGTCCAAGAAAGCCTCTATGACGAGATCACTGAGCGCGTGGTGCGGATCGCTTCGGGCTACAAGGTCGGCTCACCGTTTGATCCGGATACGAAGCTCGGACCGCTGATCTCCGACAAGCAGATGGACCGGGTACTGTCTTACGTGGACACCGGCGCGGCTGATGGCGCCACGCTGCGCTGCGGCGGCGGGCGCGTCGGCGACGTCGGCTACTTCGTGCAGCCGACGGTGTTCAGCGGGGTGTCCAACGGCATGCGGATTGCACAAGAGGAGATCTTCGGTCCCGTGCTATCGGTGCTGCCGTTCAAGGATGAGGAGGACGCAATCTTCCAGGGCAACGATACGCAGTACGGGCTGGCCGCGGCGGTATGGACCCGCGACGTCAGCCGTGCCCACAAGGTCGCGCGAGCGCTGAAGACCGGACGGGTGTGGATCAACACCTATGCCGAGGTCGATCCATCGATGTCGATGGGGGGCTACAAGCAGTCCGGAATTGGACGGGAGATGGGCGCCGAATCTATCGAGGCTTATACACAGACCAAATCGATTCTGATGCGGCTGTAAAGTACATGGACGACCCCGGGGGGGCGACTTTGGCCCTCCATCGGAAGGGGTTGATAGCAAAGTAGAATGGAGACATGCCGCAGAGGGAATA
>NZ_JARJLM010000628.1 GCF_029335485.1 Cupriavidus basilensis | reverse complement strand
AACCCCTGCTTGCCGCGGATCTGCAGGCCGAACTGGCGCGGCTATGGCCGGCGCTTGGCATCGTCGCCAGCGTGGGAGACGGCGAAGCCGCGGTCAGGCAAAGCCTGGCGCTGCAACCGGACATCCTGTTCCTGGATATCCGCATGCCGGGCATGAGCGGACTCGAAGCCGCGCAGGCGCTGGCGGAAGACTGGCCCGACCCGGGCGCGCCGTTCCCGCTCATCGTATTCGTGACCGCGTACGACAAATACGCGCTGCACGCATTCGATCACGCGGCGGCCGACTACATCCTCAAGCCCGTGCAGCCCGGCCGGCTCGCGAAGACCTGCACGCGCCTGCAGGCGGCCTTGAAGCAGCGCGCCTCCCCGGACACGCCAGGCCCATCGTGGGAAACGGCACTGGACCAGCTGCGCATGCTCCTTGGCCCCGGCGTGCACGGCGCCGCCGGCAAACCCGCCATCCCGCTGCAGGTGATCCAGGCGAGCGCCGGCAACACCATCACCATGGTGCCGATCGCCGACGTCCTGTATTTCGAGGCCGCCGACAAGTATGTGCGCGTCGTCACCGCCGGACACGAGCACCTGATCCGCACATCGCTGCGCGAGCTTCGGCAACGGCTCGATCTGCAATGCTTCTGGCAGATCCATCGCGGCACGGTGGTGCGCAACACCGCCATCGCCAGCGCCGTGCGCGACGAATCGGGCAGGCTCACGCTCACCTTGCGGGAGCGCCCCGAGAAACTGAGCGTGAGCCGCCTCTACGCCGACCGGTTCAAGGGGATGTAGACACTGCCAGGCTGCCAAGCGGCGAGGCGGGCCGGCAACCGGCCTACACTGCGTTCGTCCCGGCCGTGGCAAGGCCGGCATCCACCGCCGCCAGTGCATCGTGCAGGGTCTCGAATATGCACTGCTCGCCGATGGCTTCCACGATCCCGTGGCGTTCCATATCGGCGCGCAGGTAGTGGTTGACCCGCGCAAAGATCACGTTGACGCCGCGCTGCGTCAGGCTGTCGCAAAGATCGCGCACTGACCGCGCCGCCGAATAGTCGAGATCCGTGATGGCCCCCGCGTCGACCACGAACCAGCGCACGGTCGTCGGCGCATGGTCGATCAGCGCCTTGACCTCGTCGACGAAGTAATGATCGTTAGCGAAGAACAGGTCCGCACCGAAACGATAGACGATCATCTCCGGCGTGGTCTCCATGCCCGGCCTGGCCGCGACGGGCAGCCACCGCCCTTCGGGCCCCGGCGCCAGCACCATGGTGTGCGGACGATAGCTGTGCCGCACATGCCGCATCAGCGACAGGGCGACCGCGAGCAGGATGCCATGTTCGACACCGATCGCCACCACGGCCGCGGCCGTCACCAGCGCCAGCGTGAATTCGCCGGGACTCTCCCGCCCGATGGCAAGCAGCCCCTTCACCTTGATCAGGCCGACTGCGATGGTAAAGACGATGCCGGCAAGCACGCAGTGGGGAAGATACTGCAGCGCCTGGCTCAGGAACAGCAGCACCACGACCACCACGCCAGCGAAGACCACCTGCGCGAACTGGCTGCGCGCCCCGGCCTGATCGGCCATGGCAGTCTGCGTCGGACTGCCGTTGACGACGAAGGTGCCGGTGAGCGCGGCGGCGGCATTGGCCGCCGCCAGCCCCAGGATGTCGGCGTCTTCGTCGACGCGCTCGCGATAGCGCTCCGCGAAGCTGCGGCTTGCGGCGGCGCTCTGCGCGATGATCATCACGAAGCAGGAGGCGGCCACCGGCACGAGCTCCAGCGTCTGCCGCCAGCTCACCGCCGGCAGGTACGGATGCGGCAGCCCCCCGGCGATCGGGCCGATCACGGCGATGCCATGGCCGGCAAAGTCATAGGCATGGCTGGCGGCGATGGCGCCCACCACGGCGAACAATGGCACCGGCAGCCGTGGCAGGTAGCGTTTGGCGCCCAGGATACAGACCACCACGAGCATCGAGATGCCCAGGGTGGGAAGATGGGCCTGCGGCAGTTGACCCACGATCAGCGCAACCTGCTCGGTGGTGCGGGAGGAATGCACGGGTATGCCCAGCATATCGCCAAGCATGGCGATACCCACCTGCACCCCGACGCCCGCGAGGAAGCCGACCAGTACCGTGCGGGAAAGGAAATCGGCGAGAAAACCGAGCCTGAACACCCGCGCCAGCAACAGCATCGCCGCGGTAAGCAGGGCCACCATGCCGGCCAGCGCCACGTACTCCGCGCTCGCGACCGGCGCCATGGTGGACAGGCGGCTGGCAAAGATCGTGGCGGTCGCCGAGTCGGCGGCGACCACCAGATGCCGGGACGCCCCGAACAACGCGAACGCCACCAGCGGCAGAAACACCGTGTAGAGACCGGTGACCGCGGGCATGCCGGCAATGCGCGCATAACCCAGAACCTGCGGGATATTCATCGACGCCAGCGTAAGCCCCGCCAGGGCGTCGCGCAACGCCGCCGCCCGGTTCAGGGGCAGGACGCCCTTCAGCAAGGTGAAGCGCATCGCCTGCTCCCCTTGAAGATCCCGCATGCACCGGTGCCGGCACAAGCCTGCCGGCGAGGCCGCATCTGCACAAGCCCGCGGCTCCCAGGACGCACACCTCGCTCCATATCGAAACATCCTCTAAAGTTGACTGCGCAATATGTCGTTATCGAAGCCGAACTGGCGCTGTCTCTGCAACGCGGCCGCGCGGGCGCAGAGCAGGAAATGCCCAGGCAGATCAGATCCTCACCGAGAAGGGAACACCCATGCTGGCTGGCAGCTACAACAGTTTGCTCGTGCTGTTTTCGCTGCTTGTAGCGATTCTGGCATCCTATACCGCGCTGGACATGGCGGCCCGTATCTCCACCGCGCGGGGCCGGGCCGCGCATTGGTGGCTGGCTGGCGGCGCGTGCGCCATGGGCACGGGTATCTGGTCGATGCACTTCCTCGGCATGCTGGCGTTCAACCTGCCGATCCCGATGGGTTACGACCCCGGCATTACCCTGCTCTCGCTGCTGATCGCCATCGCCTTTTCGGCGTTCGCCCTGTGGCTGGTGTGCCAAAAGACGCTGCCGTGGCCGCGCCTGGCGGGTGGCGCGCTGCTCACCGGCAGCGGCGTGGCCGGCATGCACTATACGGGCATGGCCGCGATGCGCATGGCGCCGGGGATCCGGTATATCGCGTCCCTGTTCGTCCTGTCCATCGCCATCGCCATCCTGGCCTCCGGCACGGCGCTGTGGATGGCCTTCACCCTGCGCCGCCAGTCCCTCTGGGTCCGGCCCTTGCGGGCGGGCGCCGCCGTGGTGATGGGCTTTGCCATCGTCGGGATGCACTACACCGGCATGGCCGCGGCGGAATTCCCGCTCGGCAGCGTTTGCGGTGCCGTGCGCGGCGGGATGGATGCCGGCTGGCTGGCGGTCGTGATCGTCGTGGCCACGCTGGCGGTGCTGGCCATCGCGCTGATCATCTCCGTGCTCGACTCGCGCCTGGAAGCCCGTACCGCGATCCTGGCGGAATCGCTGGCCGAAGCCAACCAGGAACTGACCTACCTGGCGCTGCACGACAACCTCACCAAGCTGCCCAACCGCGTGCTGCTGGAGGACCGGCTCGACCAGGCGATCCAGGCCGCCGCGCGCGAACATGGCCGCTTCGCCCTGATGTTCATGGACCTGGACGGTTTCAAGGCGGTCAACGATGCGTACGGCCACCCCATCGGCGACCGGCTGCTGGTCGAAGTCGCGCAGCGCATCGGGGCCAGCGTGCGTTCGCAGGACACCATCGCCCGGCTGGGCGGAGATGAATTCGTGCTGCTGGCAAGCGTTGCCGAACCGGCGGATGCGGCGACCCTGGCCGAGAAGGTTTTGTCCGCCGTGCGGGAGCCCTTCCTGGTCGCCGGCCGCGAACTGCGTGTGTCCACCAGCATCGGCATCGCCATCTATCCCGGCGACGGCGAACTCCAGCACGACCTGATGGCGAACGCCGACGCCGCGATGTACCACGCGAAAGCACTGGGGCGCAACACCATCTGCTTCTTCGAAGGCTCCATGAATGCCAACGTGCACGAACAGCTCCAGCTGCTGCAGGACCTGCGCCTGGCCATCGAGCGCCGCGAACTGGTCCTGCAGTACCAACCCAAGCTCACCGCGCCCAACGGGCCGGTGATCGGCGTGGAGGCACTGGTGCGCTGGGCGCATCCCGCGCACGGGCTGATCGCGCCGGATCAGTTCATTCCAATGGCGGAGAAAACCGGCCTGATCGTGCCGATCGGCGAGTGGGTGCTGGACGAAGCCTGCCGGCAGATGCGGGAGTGGCGCGATGCGGGCCACCCGGAGTGGAGCATCGCGGTCAACCTGTCGCCGCTGCAGTTCCGGCATGCCAGCCTGATCGAGACGGTGCGCGAAACCCTGGCACGCCACGTACTGGAACCGCGCTGCCTGACCCTCGAAGTCACGGAATCGACGGCCATGCGCGATGCCGATGCCAGCCTGCAAATCCTGCAGCAGCTCCACGGCATGGGCGTGCGGATCTCCATCGACGATTTCGGCACGGGGTACTCCAGCCTGCTCTACCTCAAGCGGCTGCCGGCCAGCGAACTTAAGATCGACCGCGGGTTTATCAGGGAGCTGGCGCGCGACAGCGAAGACGCGGCCATTGTCTCGGCCATCGTGGCGCTGGGCCGGACATTGAACCTGAGCATTGTCGCGGAAGGCGTGGAAACGGCGACGCAGCAGGAATTCCTGACCCGCCTCGGCTGCGATTCCCTGCAAGGCTTCCTGCTCGGACGCCCGATGTCGGCGGATCATCTGATCGCGTCGCTATCGCAGGGCAACGTCCCGCAGCCGCCGGCATGAGCGGTGGGGACCGGCGCATGGCCACGCATCCGGCGCACTGATCGGTGCACTATTCGGCGTTATGGCTGGCGAGATATTTGACCAGGCCATCGATGCCGCCACGCGCGATGATATCGGCGAACTGCCGCCGGTACACCTCGATCAGCCACGCGCCGCTCATATTGATGTCGTAGATGGCCCAGCCCCCGGGGCCGCGCCGCAGCCGGTAGTCGATATGTATCTCGTCTCCCTTGTTCACCATGCTGGTCTCGACCACCATGTCCTTGCCGCTGGCGCGCGCCGGCTTGTACCGGAATTTCAGTGTCTGATCACGCACTTGCGATAAAGACAAGGCGTAGCTGCGCACCAGCAGGGTCTGGAACTGCTCGAAGAGCTGGTTCTGCTGCTCGGGCGACGCGTTGCGCCAGGCGCTGCCGACCGCCAGCAGCGTGGTGTGGTGGAAATCCGTATAGGGCAGGAATTGCCGCCGCACCACCGCCGTGATCTTGTCGAGATCGCCGTTGCGCGTATCGGGGCTGGACTGGATGGTGACAAGCGTGCCCTCGACGGCGGCACGGATCATGCGGTCCGGCGAGGCGCGGTCCACGCCGGCTGCCGCGTCGTCGTTAAACGCCGCAACGGTCTGCTGTAGAACCTCCGGCTGCATCCCGAGCCGGGTGGCCAGTTCGGCAAGGGACGCCGCTTGCGTCAGGTAGCCGTCCTTGAGGAAACGGCCCAGGCCTTTGCCGCCCGGGCGGATCATGCCAAGCCCGTAGCGCTTGAGCGCGGGCGCGTCGCAGACCAGCCACGCGGGTACGCTCGGGCTGCTTGCGTTTGCCTCCTGCATGGCGATGCCGAACAGGTGATAGGACGTCGACTCGTTGAGAAAGCGTCGGCCTTGCTGGTTGACCGTGATCATGCCCGGCTTGCCGCGATCCATGATGAAGTGCGGAAACACCGCCGTGCTGCCGTCAGCGCGCCGGCGCACCGAAACGGGCGCCCAGAAGGCATGGCTGAGGTTACCCTCGCCATAGCGTGCCCCGGCGGCCAGGGCGAGGTCCTGCGCCGCGCCGGTATGGCCAGGTGCGCCGGGGCACCATTGCGCGTCGGCGCCGGGCAACAGGGCGGCCCGTTTTTCCGGGTGCCGGTTGAAGCCGCCGCTGGCGAGCACCACGCCGCCCATCGCATGAATGGTCCGCTGGACGCCGTCCTGCGTCAGCACCACGCCATGGACGCCCCGGGCGTCCTGCCGCAGGGCCGTCACGTCGGTATCGGTGACGATGGATACGCCGCGCTCGGCAAGGGAGTGGAGCAGACGGGCGACCAGGGCATTGCCCATCACCAGGCGAGTGCCGCGCGAGTGACCCAGACGGTCCGCCAGGTGGCGCAGGATGATGCGCGCGGAATATTTGAAGGATCGCCAGGAGCGACTCAGGTTTAGCAGATGCTGGATATCGTCCCGGTCCACCATCATGCCGCCCAGTACCGTGAACTCCGGAATCGGCGGCCGGACCAGCTTGAACAGCGGCCCGAGCTTGCGGCCGTCGAACGGGATGGGCTCGATCGCGCGGCCGCGGTGCACCGAGCCCTCCAGTTCGGACAGGTAGTCCGGGTGGAACTGGCGCACCTGGTATTGCACATGGGTGTGCCTTTCCAGCAGCGAGACCGCATGGTGGCCGTTTTCAAGAAAGGCCGTGCGCAATACCCGGGACGATCGCCCACCGACCGCGCGGTCGAGGAAGCCCGATGCTTTTTCAACGGTGTCGTCGGGCGCTACCGCCAGCCCTTTCTCCGTCATCGGTATCCACGTGGTGCCGGCCGAGTAGGCGGTCGTGCCGCCCAGGTACGCCGTGCGCTCGACCAGCAGCACGCGCGCGCCATCGATGGCCGCGAACAAGGCGGCGGACATGCCGGCGCCGCCGGCGCCGATGACCACCACGTCAAAGCTTTCGTTTTCCACCAGTGCGGACAGTCGGGTGTGGATTGGCGCGGTCATCTCAGGTACCCACGAGGAAGTCGACCATCAGGTCACGCACACGGCCGAACATGTCGGCGCCGGTCATCGTGGCGCAGCCTTTGGCGCGTGCCGCGGCGATCAGCGGGGTCACCGCCGGCACCGTGATCACGCAGCCAACGAATGTGCTTGCCTCGAGCCTGTCGAGCGCGACCGGGCTGGGGTCGCTGTCTTTCATGCCTGCCGGCGTGGCATTGAGCGCGATATCGAAGCCAGCCGGGTCGGTGCTGCCGTGCTCGATGGTCGCCAGGTCCATGCCTGCCAGCCGGTCGATCAGCGTTGACCGGCGCACCTCGTCTTCGTCGTGGATGGCGAGCTTGCTCACCCCAGCCGTCACCAGTGCGTGCGCGATGGCCGAGCCGGCGCCGCCGGCCCCAACCAGCAGCGCGGTCTTGCCGGCGGGTTCGCAACCGTTGTCGCGCATGGCCTGGACAAAGCCCTGCCCGTCGAACATGTCGCCGTGCCAGCTGCCGTCCGCATTGCGCCGCATCACGTTGACGGTGTGAAGAAACGTGGCGCGGTCCGATGCAGTGGCGCAAAGGTCGAAGCAAGCGAATTTATGCGGCACCGTGACGATCAGACCGTCCACGTTCTTTGCCAGCGATGTGCCTGCCAGCCACGCTGATAGATCGGCGGGGGCCACGTGCGCGGGCATCACCATCGCGTTGTGGCCCCGCTCCTGGTAAGCCTGCGTCACGCCCGCAGGCGATTTCACCTGAGCGATCGGGTCGCCGACGATGAAATGAACCCGTGTGGCGCCGTTCAGTGTCTCGGTCATGGTGCTGTCTCTTCCTGATGTCTGTTTGGTGGTCAAGCTTTGTGCTGGTCGAATCCTAGACAATAATGGAATGCAATTCAAGTATTGAACATAGTTCATGTGTGGACTATAGTTCGACTCAACGATTCAGCAGAGACAGAAATGAATAGAGCGACACTTCGGGATGCAAGCCGGCCACTGGAGACCAGGTGGCCCGGGCATCCGATGCGCGCCAACACGTGGGGCCGGAGCCTTTAACGATGAACGGTGTCCTTGAGCGCACACTAGGCATACTCGAACTGCTGGCCCGGCATGGCGATGGCCAGGAGTTGGCGGCGATTGCTGACCAGATCGGCATGCCGCGCAGCGCCGCGCACCGCCTCCTGGGCGACCTGATCCGCTGCGAATATGTCCGGCAGACCCGGGACAAAGGCGAGTACATCCTCACGACGAAGCTGGTTTCCATGGGCCTGACCTATTTGAGCGAGACCGGCATCATCGATATTGCCCAGCCGTTGCTGGACCGCCTGGCGGAGTCCACGGGCGAACTGGTGCGCCTCAGCGTGATCGACGGCAAGCGGCTGACCTGGGTGGCGCGTGCCCAAGGGGCACGCCAGGGCCTTCGCTATGACCCGGACATGGGAGAGGACGCCCGCCTGAGCTGCTCTGCCTCGGGACTGGCGTGGATGTCGACGATGGGTGACGACGAAGCACTCGCGCTGGCTGCGCAGCAAGGCCTGGGCATGCCGCCAGCATATGGTCCCAACGCACCGTCGTCGATGCAGGCCATGCTGGAGATGGTGCATGCTGCCAACGAGCGCGGATTCGCCGTGACCCAGGAAACCTTTACGCCAGGGCTTAACGCCATCGCCGCGCCCGTGCGGCTGGAAGGCCAGGCTCCCATGGGGGTCATCAGCATCGCGGGCCCGACAGTGCGCTTTACCGAGGCGCGCATGCAGGCCCTGGGGCCTGCGCTGGTGTCGAGCGCCGCGCAGCTGGCGGCAGCCAGTGGTGCCTCTGCCTTCTTCAACCAGCACCTGCGCAAGCCTGCCAGCCGCAATGGGCTCAAACCTATCTATGCGGACTGACCCGTCCTCGCTGTCCTCCACCATGACCCCTGCATCCGCTGCGCCTCTCCCTTCCCATTGCGATCTGCTGGTCATCGGCTCCGGTGCTGGCGGCTTGTCCGTCGCCGTGGTGGCGGCCAAGCTTGGCCTCAAGGTGCTGGTGGTCGAAAAGGAGCCGGTCTACGGCGGCACGACCGCCTGGTCTGGCGGCTGGATGTGGATTCCACGCAATCCCCTGGCTGTTGCCGCGAACATCATGGAGGACCTGGACCAGCCGCTGGCCTATCTGCGGCACGAGCTCGGCCCGCAGTTCGATGAAGGCCGCGCTCGCGCCTTTCTCGAGAACGGCCCACGCATGGTGGAATTCTTCCGCCGGCATACCGCGCTGGAGTTTATCGACGGCAATGCCGTGCCAGACTTTCACGGCAACACGCCCGGCGCCGCTATCGGTGGGCGCTCCGTTTGCGCGGCGCCCTTCGATGCCCGGCGGCTTGGCGGGCGGATCGAACAGCTCAAGCCCCCGCTGGCGGAAACCACGCTGTGGGGCATGGGCATCGCAGGAACGGAATTGCGGCATTTCCTCAATGCAAGCCGTTCCGCGAAATCATTCTGCTACGTCGCCGGGCGCGTCGTACGCTATTGGCGCGATCTGCTTGTGCACGGACGTGGCATGCGGCTGGTCAATGGCAACGCGCTGGTTGCCCGGCTGGCGGCATCGGCATTCGAAGCCGGCGTCGAGTTGCGCGTGTCGTGTCCCGCTCGCCGGCTGCTCAGGCAGGATGGCAGGGTGGTCGGCGCCGTGGTGAGCACGCCGCAGGGGGAGGCCGAGATTCGTGCCGTGCGCGGTGTCGTGCTGGCTTGTGGCGGCTTTCCCCATGACGTGAAGCGCAAGCGTGAGCTGTTGCCGCACGCGCCCACGGGCGAGGCGCACTGGTCGGCGGCATCGCGTGGCAACACGGGCGATGGACTCACGCTTGGCGAAAGCGCCGGGGGAACGATCGCAAGGGATCTTGAATCGGCCGCGGCATTGGCGCCGGTGTCGCTGGTGCCGCGCCGGGACGGCACGGTGGCGCATTTTCCCCACCTGATCGAGCGCGCCAAGCCGGGCCTGATCGCGGTGGTCCGCAATGGCCGGCGTTTCACCAACGAAGCCGACTCTTATCACGATTTCATGCGTGGCCTGTTCAAGGCCACGCCGGCGGGGCAGCCCGCAGAAGCCTGGCTGATTTGCGACCACCGCTTTATCCGCCGCTACGGCATGGGCGCCGTCAAGCCCGCGCCCATGCCGATGCGAGCCTCGCTACGCTCCGGCTATCTCAAGCGTGGACACAGCCTGGCAGCGCTCGCGCAGGCATGCGGAATCGATGCCGATGCACTGCAGCGCACCGTGCAACGCTACAACCGGCAAGCGCGCTCGGGAGCCGACCCGGACTTCGGCAAAGGCGAGACGCCCTACAACCGTGTGCAGGGCGACGCGAGCCTGGACGGGCTCAACCCCTGCATGGCGCCCATCGAGCACGGCCCTTTTTACGCCGTCCGGATCGTCGCCGGCAGCCTGGGCACCTTCGCCGGCCTGGTGACGAATGCCAGCGCGCAGGTCCTGGATGAGCGGCAGCAACCAATCCCCGGCCTGTATGCCGGCGGCAACGACATGTCCAGCATGATGGGCGGCAACTATCCGAGCGGCGGCATCACGCTGGGACCCGCCATGACATTCGGCTTCGTCGCCGCCTGCCACGCGGCCGGGCGGGATCCGGCATGCGTTGCCTGACCAGTCAGTTTTTCCCCGCAACCGAAACCTATCGTTTGGAGACCCGACACCCATGTACTACGAACTCGCCACCCTGACCCTGCCTTTTGGCACTGCCGCCCAGGCTGCTACGGCCGTCGAGGCTTTCACGGCCGCTCCCGACGCCGGCGGTGAACTGCTCGGCTGCTGGTTCACGGATATCGGTACCCTGAACCAGATGATCGTCCTGCGCGGCTTCGCCGAACTGTCCTTGCTTTCCGCGGAACGCGAGCGTACCCAGAAAAGCGACAACCCCTTCGGCTGCGGTACCGTGGCGCTGAGCCTGGAGCAGCATAGCTACAAGGGGTTCCCCTGGATGAAGCCCGTGCGTCCCAGCAGCCAATCCGGCATCGCCGGGCCGGTCTACGAGATCCGCACCTATGGCATCAAGCCGGGTGGCGTGCAGCCCACCATCGATCTGTGGGAGGAATACGTGCCGGCTCGCGAGAAGCTCTCTCCCTGCGTGACCGCGATGGTGGCCATCGACGGTCCGTTGAGATTCACCAACATCTGGGCTTACCCCACGCTCGATGCCCGCAGCAAGGTCCGGGCCGATGCCGTGGCCCAGGGCATCTGGCCGCCCAAGGGCGGCCCGGCGTGGCTTACCCCACAGATGAGCTCCACCATCGCGATGCCGACGGCGGTGTCGCCGCTCAAATAAGGATGGGCACCATGGTCCAGGGTCTAGGCATGGATTGGAATGAAATTCAACAATAGAATTTCATTGCTTTTTTGACTATGGTTCAAAGATCGCGCATGCTTTAGCTCCGACATCCTCATCACTGGAGCTTCTTTGACATGAATGGTGTTCTCGAACGCACTTTGGGCATTCTGGAACTGCTGGCCCGGCATAGCGAGGGACTGGAACTGGCGACCATCGCCGACCAGCTCGAGATTCCGCGGAGCGGGGCGCACCGGTTGCTGAGCGATCTGATGCGCTGCGACTACGTGCGCCAGACGCGGGACAAGGGCGAGTACATGCTGACCACCAAGCTCGTGTCGATGGGGCTGACTTACCTGAGCAAGACCGGGATCGTGGACATCGCCCAGCCCCTGCTGGATCGCCTGGCAGAGATCTCGGGCGAACTGGTGCGCCTGAGCGTGATCGATGGCAACCGGCTCACCTGGGTGGCGCGCGCGCAAGGTGCCCGCCAGGGCCTGCGCTACGATCCTGACATGGGCGAGGACGCCCGCCTGAGCTGCTCCGCCTCCGGGCTGGCCTGGCTGTCGACCATGAGCGACGACGCGGCCCTGGCGCTGGTCGCGCAGCAAGGGCTGGGTATGCCCGCGGACTACGGTCCCGGCGCGCCGGATTCGATGCAGGCGATGCTGGAAGCCGTACACGCCGCGCGCGAGCGCGGCTTTTCGGTGACACGGGAGACCTTCACCGCGGGGCTGAACGCCATGGCCGCGCCGGTGCAGCTGGCTGGCCAGGCGCCGCTGGGCGTCGTCACCATTGCCGGCCCGACCGTGCGCTTTGCCGAGGCGCGCATGCTGTCGCTGGGGCCTGACCTGCTCTCCATGGCGGCGCAGCTGGCGGCTGCCAGCGGTGCATCGGCCTTCTTCAGCAAACGGGCGTCGAAGCCCGAAGGCCACGGTCTCAAGCCTATCTACGCGGCCTGACCGGCGACGCGGTTTCCATCGCGCCGCCCGTTCTCAGGTGCCGGGATAACCCGGTCCCCGCCATGGCTGGCTCAAAGCGCTTCCATCACGGCTGGTTTTCCCGGCCGGCCCGGAATCATCGATAGCATGTGATCCGAGATGCCGCCGTCCACCACGAGGTTGTGTCCCGTCACGTAGGATGCGCCAGCACTCGCCAGGTAGGCCACTGCGGCGCCGACGTCCTCCGGCCTGCCGACGCGGCCCAGTGGTACCAGCGCCTCGCGTTGCCGGAGCGTGGCGTCGTCCTGGTACACCGCTTCGGTCAACGGGGTGCGAACCATGCCAGGGCAGACGGTATTGACGCGAATGCCGTCGGCCGCCCATTCCTGCGCAAGGTGGCGGCATAGCATGATGAGCGCCGCCTTGGCTGCCGAATAGGCTCCGTAGCCCGGGTGCGGGGTCAGACCCGACATCGACGCCACCGCCGTGATGCTGCCGCGCGTGCGCGCCAGCTGCTCGCGCGCCGCCTGGGCCAGCAGCCAGGCCGAACGGGTGTTGAGGTTAAAGGTGAGGTCCCACTGGGCTACCGGCAGGTCGGCCAGGCGCCCGGGCCCGGACGCCCCCGCGTTGCACACCAGGGCCGTCAGGTCGCCGCCCTGGGCATGGGCCTGGGTCACCAGGGACGCACATTGCGCGGGATCGGTGATGTCGCCGGAGACGCCGCTGGCCGCGGCGCCGGCGGTGCGTATTTCCTCCACCAGGCGCTCCAGGCGCTCGCCGGGCCGCGAGGCGGCGGCGCTGAGGTGAATGGGCGCGCCATCGCGGCGGGCCTGCTCGATCAGCGCAAAGCAGATGGCACGGCCGATGCCGCCGGTAGCGCCGGTGACGAGGGCGTGTCTCGGAGATGCAGTGTTCATGATGTGGATCGCGTCGTCCTGTGTCAGGTTGATGGATGGTCGGGACGGTCTTGCTTCCGGTAGTGGTCGAGCGTGGCCGCAATGCCTTGCGCCAAGCCCGTTCGCAGGCGCACCGGCAGCAGCGCATCCAGCCCGTCCTCGGTGATGCCGGGCGCGATGGTGAGCGGCGGCCCTTCTGCCTTCAGTTGTGCGCCGGGCATCTGGCGCCGGATCTCGGCCATGACTTCGTCCATCGTGGTCGTTTGGCCCACCAGGTTGTACACGCTGGCGCCCTGCGCCGGTACGAGCAGGGCCTGCTCGAACGCCTGCGCCACATCGTCCACGTAGATCAGGCCGGAGGCACCGGTATAGCCGATGGTGCACGCCTCGCCGCGCGCGGCCGCGCGGCAGGCGATACTGGGGCCGGCACTGACGCCGGTTTCCCGCCCGGGCCCGTATACCACGAAGGGCCGAAACCCGATGCTGGCAATATGGCGTTCGTGCCAGTAGGCGCGCGCCGCGCCCTCCACCGCGAGCTTGAAGGCGCCGTAGTGGGTGGCGGGCTGCGGATGCCGCGCGTCAAGCGGACCATAGACACCCGCCGAGCTCGCATAGACCACCTGGCCGATGCCATGCGCGTGCGCGCCCTCGAAGACGTTGAGCGAACCCATCAGGTTGATTTGCGCGCCGCGCACCGGGTCGGCGCTGCAATTGGGCGTGAGCACGCCGGCCAGGTGGATCACGCCGTCACAGCCCTGCATGGCCAGGCGCACGGCGTTAGCATCGCGGATATCGCCAACCTGCCATTCCAGCCCGTGCGCAACGGGCCCCGCGATGTCCGCCACCGTGCCGCGGTTGGCATGGATGTCGAATACCCGCACGTCCGTGCCGCGGGCTGTCAGGCGGCGGATGATCCAGGCGCCGAGGAAGCCGCTGCCCCCGGTGATCAGTACACGCTTCATCGATGATTCTCCAAGGCCAGGACGGGATCTCACATCTTGCAAAGCGGCGATGCGGCAGGGGTCAGCGACGGCTCGAAGCGCTTCTCGATCACGGGGCGCAGCACGCCATCCATGGTCCTGGCGCGTGCCACGAAGTTGGGCAGCACGAGCTGGTTGTCCTGCGCCCGCATGGTGACGCTGCCATAGACGGTATCGATCTGCGCGCCGCGCAAGGCCCGGCTCACCTCGGCGGGTTTCGTGCTGCCCGCCTTGCGCACGCCCGCGAAGATCACCTGCGCGCCGTTGTAGGCCTGGCCCTCGTTGTCGGTGGGCAGGCGGTTGAACCTGCTCTTCCATGCCGCGGTGAACGCCTTGTTGCGCGGCGTGTCAATATCCGGCGTGTAGGTGGTGGTGCCGAGGGTGTCCTTCAGCGCGTCGCCGGAGGCCTGGATCATGAAGTTCTGGATCAGCGCATGGCCGATCAGCTTCTTGGCCGGGATTAGCCCGAATTCCTGCGCCTGCTTGACGAAGGCAATGGCATCGCGGCCTACCTCAGCCACCCAGATCGCTTCCACGCTGGCGGCCTTGAGCTGGGCGATATAGGGCGAGAAATCCTTGGTGCCCATCGGCACGTAGAGCGACAGCGGCACGCTCTTGCCCGCCGCCTCGGCGGCCTTCTTGAAGGATTCGCCCGAGTCGCGGCCCCACACATAGTCGGCGGCCAGGATAGCGAAGGACTTCTCCTTGAGGTCCCTGGTCCATTGGCCGATCATGGCGATGTCCATCGCGTCCGAATGGTTGGTGCGGAAGCTGCGCGCCTTGCAGGTATCGCCGGTGAGCTTGTCGGACTTGCTGGCCACGCTGAAGTAGGCGGCGTCCCAGCGCTCCAGGTTGGGGGCGATCGCCAGGGAGATGGAAGAGGGAATCGCACCGATCAGCAGGTTGTAGCCGTCGCGCGCGAGCTTCTCCGCCACGCGGCGCCCGGCGTCCGGCGTGCCTTCGTCGTCGGCGATCTGCACCTCGACCTTGCGGCCGTCCACGCCACCGGCGGCGTTGGCTTCATCGATCGCGAACTGCACCGCGCGCAGCACTTCCTCGCCTTGCTGGGCGAAGACGCCGGACCTGGACGTGACCAGGCCGACCTTGACCGGGTCCTTGCCTTGGGCCAGGGCGGCCAGGGGTAGCGCCGCTAGGACGGCCAGGACCGAAAGCGAGGTCAGCGTGCGCTGCAGGGGTTTCATCTTGAACATGCTTTTGTCTCCTGATTTTCTGGGCCGGAAGCGGTCCGGCGGCCGTTGAACATGGAGGCCCGGGCTTTGGCTTGCCTTGGCGTGCTTCGGCCTCAGACCATGACGTGGGCTTCGAGGCGTTCCAGCCCGGTCCTGGAGTTTTCCACCGCGCCTTCGGCCACGACCGCGCCCTTTGCCATGGCGCAGTACCGCTGCGCCACGCGCACCACCAGGCTCATGTTCTGCTCGATCAGCAGCAGCGCGGTGCCCTGGTCGGCGACCCTGGTGAAGATGCTGGCGAGCTGGTCGACGATGACCGGCGCCAGGCCTTCGGTGGGTTCGTCGAGCAGGATCAGAGAGGGGTTTGCCATCAGCGCGCGGCCGACCGCCAGCATCTGTTGCTGCCCGCCCGAGAGCGCTGTGCCCGGCGTGTGCGCCCGCTCCTGCAGGATGGGGAAGAGCTGGTAGATTTCCGGCACCGTCCATGGGCCTTTGCGGCCCGTGGCGGCGCCCAGGTGCAGGTTTTCCTCGACGGTCAGGTTGGCCACGATGCGCCGGCCCTGCGGCACCACCACCACGCCGTGCTGGGCGGGCGCGTAGGGGCGCGGCCGCGCCAGGCGGTGCGTGCCCAGGTGGATCTGCCCGCCGCGCAGCGAGGCCAGCCCCAGGATGGTGTTGACCACCGTGGTCTTGCCCACGCCGTTGCGGCCGACCAGCGCCACGCGCTCGCCGGCGGCAACGGTGAGGTTGAGGTCGTGCAGGATATGCGCCGTACCATAGAAGGCGTTGACGTTTTCCAGGTTGAGCAGGGCGGTCATGCGGCGCTCCCGAGGTAGGCTTCGCGCACGCGCGGATTGGCGCGCACGGCGGCCGGTTCTCCGTCGGCGATCACGCGGCCCAGTTCGAACACGGTCACGGCATCGGAGATGCCGAACACCACGTCCATGTCGTGCTCGACCAGCAGCACCGAGACTTCCCAGCGCGTGGTCAGCGCCTTGAGGTGCTTGGCCAGGTCCAGCGATTCCTTGACCGACAGGCCCGCCATGGGCTCGTCCAGCAGCAGCACGCTGGGGCGGCCAACCAGCGCCAGCGCCAGGTCCAGCCGGCGCTGCTCGCCATAGCCCAGGTCTTCCGCCGTGACGGCTGCCAGCGGCAGCAGGTCGAGCTCCCTGAGCACGGCATCGGCGTCGGCGCCGGAATCCGCCACGCCCATCTTGTGCGAGGCCAGCTCCACCTGCCTGCGCACCGGCATCTGGCCGAAGATGCTGGTGCGCTGGAAACTGCGCGACAAACCGGTCATGCGGCGCTGGGTCGGGCCGAGCGCGGTCACGTCCTGCCCGTTGAGGTACACCTTGCCGCGCGTGAGGCGGCGGCGCCCGGTGATGGCGTCGATCACCGTGGACTTGCCGGCGCCGTTGGGGCCGATCAGGCCGCGGATCTGGCCGCGGCGAAGCGTGAGGGACACGCCGTCCACCGCCTTGACGCCGCCATAGTGGATGGCCACGTCTTCCGCCTGCAATACGAAATCGTTCATCGAAGTCTCCTCTCAGCTGGTGCGAACGGCGGCCCGGGCCGGCTTGGCGCCGATGCGCTTGTTGCGCATGGACAGTCCCTTGAGGGCGCCCGCGATGCCGGCGGGCGAGAACACGATCACGGTGATCAGTGCGATGCCGAAAATGGCCATCCAGTGGTTGGCGTAGGCGCCCAGGATGTCCTTGGCCAGGAAGTACACGATGGCACCCAGCGCCGGCCCCCACAGGGCCTTGTAGCCGCCCACCACTGCCATCATCAGCGCCACGCCCGACAGGCTCCAATGCAGGTTCTCGGGCGAGACGAAGCCGGTGTTCAGCGCCGACAGCACACCGGCCAGGCCGGTCACGGTGGCCGACAGCGCATAGAGGCCGGCGCGTGGTATCAGGGTGTTGATGCCGATGAAGCGGGCACGCTCCTCGTTGTCGCGCACGGCCTCGGTGATGCTGCCGAAGCGGCCGCGCAGCATCAGCGCGAGCAGCAGCATGACCACCACCAGGGTGACCCAGCACACCAGGAACATGGTGGCCGGCCGGAGCAATTGCGACTGCGGCACGCCGAACAGCGTGGCCGGCCATTCGATGCTCATGCCGTCGGCGCCGCCGGTGAGGCCGCGCGAGCGCGAGGCCATCAGGAAGAACATCTGCCCGATAGCCAGCGTCAGCATGCCGAAGGCCACGCCCGGCACGCGCACGATCACCAGGCCCATGACGAACGCCATCAAGGCCATGCCGGCCAGGGTGGCCACGATGGCGGCCTCTGCCGGCATCACCTGGAGCTGCAGGAGCAGGCCCAGGGCGTAGCCGCTGAAGCCGAAGTACAGGGCATGGCCGAAACTGGCCATGCCGTTTTGCTTCAGCAGCAGGCCCACGCCGCTGGCAAATACCGCGTAGATGACGGCTTGCGTCAGCAGGGACAGGATCGTGCCCGAGCTGACCAGGGCCGCGACGGCCGCCCCTGCCGCGAGCGCTGCCACAGCGCCAAGACTCATGTTTCTAGTGGACATGGTGTTATCTCCTCAGGTTCGGCTGCCGGCGAAGCCGGCCGGCTTCCAGATCAGCACGGCAACCATCAGCAGGAACGGCAGCAGCATTGCCGTATCGGGCAGGTAGACCGCGCCCAGCGCCTGGATCATGCCCAGTACCATCGCCGCCACGAACGCACCGGCAAGCGATCCGAGCCCGCCGACGACCACGACCACGAACGAGTCGATGATCACGTCGCTGCTCATCGATGGCGACAGTGACAGGAACGGCGCGGCCACCACGCCGGCCAGCCCGGCCAGGGCGGTGCCGAGCCCGACCACGCCGGCGCTCAGCAAATCGGTGTTGACGCCCTGCATGGCGGTGGTGGTGGGGTCGGTGCTGGCGGCGCGCACGAACAGGCCGGCGCGGGAATAGCGCAGCCACAGGCTCAGGCCCAGCGCGACCAGCAGGCCAGCGCCGATCACCGCGAGGCGGTAAGCGGGCACCGGCGTCCCAAACAGGTCGACCGACGCGCTCAACGCGGCCGGGGCGGGCACGGACAGATTGCTCTTGCCCCACACGGTCTGCACGAAATCCTCGATCACCAGCAGCAGGCCGAAGGTGACCAGCACGACGGAGAGCGGGTCGCGGTCCTGCAGGAGCCGAAAGCCGTAGCGGTCCAGCAGCACGCCCAGCACCGCCATCACAAGAGGCACGGCTAACAGGGCCACCCAGAAGCTGGTCTGCAGGGCGATCGAATAGCCCAGGTAGGCCCCCAGCATATAGAGCGAGCCGTGCGCGAAGTTCACCACGCGGCGCAGGCCGTAGATGAGCGCCAGTCCCGAGCACATCACGACCAGCAACGCCCCGTAGACCAGGCCATTGAATAGGTTGATTGTCAGCATCTTTCGTTTCCTCCTGGGCTCAGAGAGCCGGCAAGGCGTTGTCCGGCGCGCCGAACGCGGTCCAGCCACCATCCACGGGCAGCACGATCCCGGTGATGTAGCTGGCGGCGGGCGACGCCAGGAAGGCGATGGCCTCGGCGATCTCGGTGGGTTCGGCCATGCGGCCCATCGGCGTGCGGTGCGCGATTGCCTGGCCGTCGATCGCGCCCTGGCGTGCCAGTCCGGCCACCAGGTCGGTGCGCACATAGCCCGGCGCCACGGCATTGACGCGGATGCCCTCGCGCGCCCATTCGCTGGCCAGGGCGCGCGTCATGCCCAGCACGCCGGCCTTGGCCGCGCAGTAGGCATTGCGGCCGGGGATGCCGCCCAGGCTGGCGATCGAGCCCAGGTTGACAATGGCGCCGCGGTTGCCGCGCGGGTCGCGCGCCTGCTCGCGCATCGTCCGCAGCACGGCCTGGCTCATCAGGAAGCAGCCCCGCACATGCACGGCCAGTACGCGCTCGAACGCATCGAGTGTCTGCTCCAGGGTGGGCCGGGCCTGGTCGCCGATCCCGGCGTTGTTGACGAGCGCGTCGATCCGGCCCATCCGAGCCACTGCCGCGCCGATGGCGCCATCCACGCTGGACTCTTGCGTCACATCGCAGGCCAGCCCCAGGTGGGCCGCGCCGAGTTCGGCCGCCCGGCCGGCCACGGCGTCGGCGCGCAGATCCAGCAGCACGATGCGCCAGCCATCCGCGGCCAGCCGCTGCGCCGTTGACCAGCCGATGCCGTCGGCCGCGCCGGTGACGATCGCCACCGGTCGGGTCTCGTCCGCCTGGGTTCGCTTGTCTTGATCGAAAGTGGGTTCCATGGCTCAGGCCGCTGCGTGGGTTGCGAGGGCCAACTCCCGGCTAAAACCGGCATGGATGTGGGGCGCGGCGGCGCGTGCGGCGCCCTGGGTACGTGCCAATGGCAGTTGCATGCTTGTCTCCTGGTTGTTCTGTCCCCGAGCGGTTGAGCCCGGCTCGGGGTTTGCTGGATTGTGTTTTGCCGGGCGGTCCGGCGCGCCCACGATTCCGGCCTGGAACAGGACAATTCATGCACGACCGGATCAGGTTTTCCCTAGGGTTGGCATGCGTTCTGTGCAGCGAGAATCTGTAGCGTCTTCGAATTTGTTGGAATACTAGTCAAAAAAGGAATAGCATTCAACTATTGAATTTTATTCTGTTTGAACTGCCGTTTAGCAAACGACGGGCCGACGACGAACAACGAGACGAACCACGAGCGCAGATAGCCCATGAACAAGACCCCTATCGCACTGATTGGCGCCGGCGCAATCGGCCGCACCCACATCGACCGCATCGGGCGCAGCGGTACCCTGCGGCTGGCGGCCATCGCCGACCCGACCGACGCGGGCCGCGCATTGGCGCAGAGCCTGGGCGTGCCCTGGTATGCCGACCACCTCGGCATGCTCGAGGGCGTCAAGCCGCGCGGCGCCGTGGTCGCCACGCCCAACGGGACCCATGTCGCGGTGGCCGCGGACTGCCTGGAGCACGGAGTTGCCGCCCTGGTCGAGAAGCCGGTGGCCGACACCGTGGCCGAGGCGCAGAGGCTGGTCGACGCCCAGGCGCGCACTGGCGTGCCGGTGCTGGTCGGCCACCATCGCCGGCACAACCCCATCAGCCGCCGCGCCCGCGAGATCCTCCAGTCCGGGCGGCTCGGCCGGCTGGTGGCGGCCAGCGCCATGGCGACATTTCTCAAGCCCGACGCGTATTTCGAGGCGGCCTGGCGGCGGCAGGCGGGCGGCGGGCCAATCCTGATCAACCTGATTCACGACATCGACCTGCTGCGTTTCCTCATGGGCGAGATCGAGTCGGTGCAGGCCGCCAGCAGCAATGCCGTGCGCGGCTTTGCCGTGGAGGACACCAGCGCCGCCGTGCTGCGCTTTGCCAGCGGAGCGCTGGGTACGGTGCTGCTGTCGGACGCGGCGGCGTCGCCCTGGTGCTGGGATTTCTGCTCCGGCGAACAGGAGGCATATCCGCGCCAGCAGGTGCAGTCGCACTTCATCGCGGGCACGCACGGTTCGCTTTCGCTGCCCGACCTGCAGTTATGGAACTACCGTGGCGAGCGCAGCTGGCATGCCGAGCTGACGCTGGAGCAGTCCGCCGTGCACCAGGCCGATCCGTATAGCCAGCAGCTGCAGCACTTCAAGGCCGTGATCGAGGGCAGCGAAGCGCCGCTGTGCAGCGCGCTCGACGGCCTGCGCACGCTGCAGGCCACGCTGGCCGTGCACGAGGCCGCGGTCAGTGCGCAAAGCGTGCGCCTCGAGGCCGGCAGTAGCCAATAGGCTGGCCCGCCTGATCTGTCTGAACACCCACGGAACCCATGCAGAACCCCCAATCCACGGTTTCACCGCTGGACTGAGTGCCAGGAGAACGACCATGTCCCATAGCTATTCGCTTGCTTATCTCACTTCGAACACGCTCACGCCCCCGCAGGCAATCCAGCTCGCGGCCGAGTTGGGCTACCGCTTCGTCGGCCTGCGGCTGGCGCCCAATGCCCCGGGCGCGCCCCAGCAAGCCCTGATCGGGCGGCCCGACATACTGCGCGAAACGCTGGCGGCGCAGCGGGACACCGGCGTCGGCGTGTTCGACCTGGAAATCATCCGCATCGGCGAGGGCTTCGATCCGCGCGCCAGCCTGCCGCTGCTGGACGCCGGCGCGGCGCTGAAGGCGAAGGCAGTACTGGTGGCCGGGGACGACGCCGACACCGCGCGTCTGGCGGACAGCTATGCGCGCCTGTGCGAGCTGATGCTGCCCTATGGCATGACCGCCGACCTGGAGTTCATGCCCTGGACCACCGTGCCCGATGCGCGCACCGCGCTGGGCATCGTCGATGCCGCCGGGCGCCCGGCCAATGCGGGGATCTTGGTGGATGCGCTCCATGTGGCGCGCTCGGGCACCAGCTTCGACGACCTGCGCGCGCTGCCGCGCGAACTGTTGCACTACGCGCAGATCTGCGACGCGCCGACCAGCGCGCAGCTCGGCCGCGCGTTCACGGTGGAGGAGATGATCCACACCGCCCGTTGCGAGCGCCTGCTGCCCGGCGAGGGCGGCATTGACCTCAGGGGCCTGTTCGCAGCCTTGCCGGCCGATTTGCCGGTGAGCGTGGAAGTGCCGAACGAGACCCGCCTGCCGCAAGCTGGCCAGCCCGATTGGGCGCGCCAGGCACTCGCCGCCAGCCGCGCGGTGCTCGAGCTGGGCGCTTGACGCACCGCCGCAACCTCACGCATGGGGCGACGCCCCGTCGCGGCCAAAACGACAACTGGAATGACGGAGAGAGACCATGGATTTTTCCCTGAACGAAGAACAGAAGATGATGATCGACACCGTGCGTCGTTTCATCGCCGAGGAACTCAGGCCGCTGGAAGCCGAGATCGAGGAGAACGGCTTTCTGGACCCGGCCAAGGCGCGCGCCGTCCACGAGAAATCGAAATCCCTGGGCCTGTATGCGCTCAATATCGCCCCCGAGCTGGGCGGCGGCGGACTGTCTGCCGTCGATCGCATGCTGTGCGAAGAGCAGTTCGGCCACACCACCGATATCCTGATCCGCCGCGCCTTCGGCAACGTGTATGAACCGCTGCTCGTCTGCAAGGGCGAACAGATCGCGCGCTGGCTCACGCCCTCGGTGCGAGGCGAGCGCACCTGCGCCATCGCCATCACCGAGCCGGGAGCGGGATCGGACGCGCAGGGCATCAAGACCCACGCCAGGAAGGTGGAAGGGGGTGGCTGGGTGCTCAATGGCGCCAAGCACTTCATCAGCGATGGCGACTGGAGCGATTTCTTCCTGGTCTCGGCCAGGACCGGCGACAAGGAAATCTCCATGTTCATGGTCGACAAGGGCTTGCCCGGTTTCTCCGTGGGCAAGGACCAGAAGATGATGGGCCTGCGCGGCACGCCGCATGTGGAGCTGTTCTTCGACAACGTGCCGCTTGAGCCGGCGGCGCTGCTTGGCGAAGAGGGCCAGGGCTTCAAGCTGGCCATGGGCGCGCTCAATGTGGTCCGGCTGGCGCAGGTCGGCGCGCGCGCCGTCGGCAAGGCCAGCCATGTGCTGGAGCTGATGGTGGACTATGCCGGCCAGCGCCAGCAGTTCGGCAAGGCGATCGGTGAGTTCCAGATGGTCCAGCAGATGCTGGCCGACAGCGTGATCGAGATCAATGCCGCGCGCTGGATGGTCCTGCACACCGCCTGGATGCTCGATTCCGGGCTGGATGCGCGCGAGCAGATCGCCATGGTCAAGGTGCATGCCGCGGAAACCCTGGGCCGCGTGGTGGACCGCGCCGTGCAGGTGTTTGGCGGCATGGGCTTCTGCAAGGAGCTGCCGATCGAGCGCTACTACCGCGATGCCCGCATCTACCGCATCTTCGACGGCACCAGCGAGATCCACCGCACCGTGATCGCCAGGAGCGTGCTGAGAAAGGGCGCGGCGCTGTTCGACGTGAACCGCTGAGGAGCCCGTCATGAGCAGCAGCAAATTCATGACGGCGGCGCAGGCCGCCGGGCTGATCCGCGACGGCGACACGGTCGGGTTGATGGGCGGCGGCGGCGGCCTGATGGAGGCGACCTGCCTGTTCGAGGCCGTGCAGGCACGCTTTCAGGAAACGGAGCATCCGCGCCACCTGACCGTGATCCACGCCCTGGGCATCGGCGACAAGAAGACCAAGGGCATGAACTGCTTCGCGCACGAAGGCCTGGTCCGGCGCGTGATCGGCGGGCACTGGGTATGGTCGCCATCGATGCAGCGGCTGGCCGAGGAGGAAAAGATCGAGGCCTATATCCTGCCCGGCGGCGTGTCCAGCCAGCTGATGCGCGAGATCGGGGCGGGGCGGCCCGGCCTGTTCACGCATGTGGGCCTAGGCACGGTCTGCGACCCGCGCCAGGGCGGGGGCAGGATGAACCGCAGCGCGAAGGAGGAATTGAGCGAAGTGGTGCGGATGGACGGGCGGGAATACCTGCGCTACAAGCCATTCCCGATCCATGTCGCGCTGGTGCGCGCGAGCGCGGCCGACGAGGACGGCAATATCAGCTTCGAGCACGAGGCTGCCAATCTGGATGCGCAGTCGCTGGCGCTCGCGGCGCGCAACAGCGGCGGCAAGGTGATCGTGCAGGTCGGAGAGCGGCTGCCAAGAGGGGCCCTGACGGCGCGCGAGGTTCGCATTCCGGCCGCGTGGGTCGATGCCGTGGTGGTCGATCCCGGACAGCGCACCAGCTACCACATTCCGTTCGATGCGGCCTTCAGCGGGGAGCTGACCGGCGCGGCCCGCGCGGCCAGCGAGGCCGAGGACCATGCGGCCGAACGCGCCGCCGCGCACGAGGCCTTCAGCGAGCGCCAGGCCATCGCCCGCCGCGCCGCGGTGGAACTGTTCAATACGGGCAAGGCCCGCCCGGTAGTCAATTACGGCGTGGGCGTACCCGACGCCGTGGCCAAGCTGATCGCCGCGCGCAACGAGCAGCACCGCGTCTACCAGACCATCGAGCATGGCACCTACGGCGGCACCTTGATGGATGGCGTGCTGTTCGGCTACGCGCGCAACGCCAGCGCCATGCTGGACGCGGCCACGCAGTTCGATTTCTACGCGGGCGGCGGGCTGGACATCGCCTTCCTTGGTTTCGGCGAACTGGACCGGCAGGGCAACGTGAACGTGTCGCGCCTGGGCGGCCTGACGGTAGGCCCCGGCGGCTTTATCGATATCGCCCAGAATGCGCGCAAGGTGGTGTTCTGCGGCACGCTGGCCGCCAAAGGCGTCAAGCTGGCCACCGGCGATGGCAGGATGCGCGTGCTGGAGCAGGGCAGGGTGAAGAAGCTGGTGGCGCAGGTGGAACAGATCACCTACAGCGGCCCCCAGGGGCTGGTGCGCGGGCAGGAGGTGCTGTACCTGACCGAGCGCGCCAGCTTCCGCCTGACGCCGCAAGGCGTGGAGCTGTTTGAAATCGCGCCCGGCATCGACCTGCAGCGCGACGTGCTGGACCAGATGGACTTCGTGCCGCGCGTGGCCGCCGAGGTGGCGGTCATGCCGGCGCGGCATTTCACGGCCGGCATGCAAGCCTGAGGGCTGCCCGTCAGGGTTGGGCGGTGGACGTGAAACGGCCCAGGCTGGGCATGTCCACCGCCCGCACGAGGCGGGTTTCCTGCGCGGTGATCAGATGCCCGGACGCCGACAGGTATGCCGGGAAGTCCGGGTGCGTGTCGCGTGCCTTGCAGCGGCGCTCGTAGTCGGCCAGGTCCTGGTAGGCCCACAGGTGCACGAACTGGTTCAGCGGGCCGACATGACTCACGTAGAAGCCCGCCGGGCTGCCCAGCGTCTCCAGCAGGATGGGCATCGCGAGGCGGTCGAAGACCTCCAGGAACGCTGGCATCCTGCGCAGCGCGATGGTGTAGGTGCGGTGGTCGATCAGCGGCTTGTCCAGGTAGCTCATGTTCACGCTCATGCTCATGGTTATGCCCTTGCTCCGGCCTGGTCGGCGATATTGGCGATATGGTTGCCCGTGATGAACCCGAAGGTCATGTTCGGCCCGTGGGTGATGCCTGCGCCGGGGTAGTTGCCGCCCATGATGCTGGCGCGGTCGTTGCCCACCGCGTACAGCCCGGCGATCGGGGTGCCGTCGCGCTTGAGGACTTCCCCGGCCACGCTGGTCCGGATGCCGTCGAAGGTGCCGAGGTCACCCACCACCACCTTGACAGCGTAGAAGGGACCTTTCCCGAGCGGCGCCACGCAGGGGTTGGGCTTGTTCTCGGGATCGGCAAGGTAGCGGTTGAACGCGCTGCGGCCGCGCCCGAAGGCCGGGTCTTCTCCCCTCGCCGCGCCCACGTTGTACTCGCGCACGGTCTCTTCCAGGCCTGCCGGTTCGATGCCGGCCTGCCGGGCCAGGTCTGCCAGCGTGCGGCCTTCGATCAGGTAGCCGTTGCGCAGGAGCTTGCCAAAGGGCATCGGCGCCGGCTTGACGAAGCCAAGGCCGTACTTGGCCAGGGCGGCCTTGTCGCAGACCAGCCACATGGCCGTCTCCTGCTGTCCTTCGCAGGCGCGGATCATGGCCGCGCCTACGTCGTGGTAGGAGTTGGACTCGTTGGTGAAGCGCCTGCCGTTGCGCAGTACGCCAATGATGCCGGGCTTGTAGCGGTCCAGCAGATGCGGGAACACGCCGAACTCGCCGTTGCCGTATGGCACGCGCGAAACCGGCATCCACGCGGCGCTGTCGCGGTAGCGGATGTCGGCGTTGCCGCCGGCGGCCTCCGCCATGGCCACGCCGTCGCCCGTGTTGCCGGCCGGCGTGGGCGAAAGATGCTCGCCCCCGCGCGCAACATGCGGGTAAGCCATGGCGATGCGCTTCACGTCATGCGGGAAACCGCCGCAGGCCAGCACCACGCCATGCCGCGCGCGCAGGCGCAGTTCGCCGCCTTCGCCCTCGGCACGCACGCCGACGGCCTTGCCGCCTGCCATCAGGATCTCTTTCGCCGCTGTGCCGGTCAGGATGGGCACGCCCAGGTCCAGCGCAGACTTCGCCAGCCGCGCCGCCAGCGCATTGCCGCTGGTCACGTTGATGCCGCGGCGGTAGAGCATGAGTTCCTTCATGTGGGTCGCCAGCCGCCTGGCCACATAGAAGAACGAGGTCAGCGATTTGGTGGCGCGGAAGAAGTGCTTGAGGTCGGCATTCGACGAGTTGAACATCATGCCGATGAAGGTGATGGTCTTGAGCGGCGGCTTGAGGCGTTGCATGTCCTTTCCCAGGCCGCGTATGTCATACGGCGCGGCCAGGATCGAGCGGCCCACGTCCACGCCACCTGGCGCATCGGGATGATAGTCGGGATAGAGCGTGGGGACGAATTTCATCTCCGTCTCGCGCTCGAAGAACGCCACCATCTCCGGGCCGTTCTCGAGGAACGCCTGGACGGCGGCCTCTTCGTAGAACGAGCCGGTCTCCTGCATCATGTAGGTACGCACGGCGTCAAGCGTGTCGGCCGGATTCTGCCGGCGGCCATGCGGGCTCATCGGAATCCACAGCACGCCACCGGACAGCGCGGTGGTGCCGCCGAACACGGATTCCTTTTCCAGCACTACCACATCGAGACCGCGCTTTTTCGCGGTGATGGCGGTGGCCAGTCCGGCGGCGCCGGAACCGATGACGATCAGGTCATATTCAGTACGATGGGACATGGGATTCTCCTGTGCCGGGCTTCAGGCCTGGGCTGTCTGGTTGAAGCCGGGACGCGGGACCATGTCCATCAGCATGCTGGACATGCCGCCATCCACGGAGAGCTCGGCGCCATTGACATAGGCAGAGCGCGGGCTCGCCAGGAACGCGGCCACATCGGCGATATCCTGCGGCTCGCCGATGCGCCGGCTGGCGGTGACGGCCGCGCGGCTGGCTTCGAAGCCCGGCGCCTGGTAGAACGCGGCCGATAGCGCGGTGCGGATCATGCCGGGACAAATCGCGTTGCTGCGAATGCCATGCGGCCCCCATTCGGCCGCCATCTGACGCGACAGCAGCAGCACGCCCGCCTTGCTGGCGCTATAAGCGCCGCTGCCTGTCTGGGGAAACCGGCCTGAGATCGATGCCACGTTCACGATGCTGCCGCATGCGGCTTCGCGCATGGCTTGGGAAAATGCGCGCGCGCACAGCAGATAGCCGGTCAGGTTGACGGACAGCACCTGGTTCCAGTCTTCGAGACTCACGTCCGCCAGATTCCCGGAGCGCAGTACGCCGGCGTTATTGATCAGCGCATGGCAGGGGCCAAGTTCCGCCTGTACTTTCGCGGCGGCGGCGCGCACGCTGGTTTCGCTCGTCATATCGCAGCGCGCGAAGAGCGCGGTGGCACCCAGTGCGCGCAGATCGCGCGCCACGGCATCGCCGCGGTCCGCATCGAGATCCAGCACCGCGACGCGGGCGCCGGCCTGCGCCAGGCCGTGGGCGATGGCCTCGCCAATGCCGCTGGCGCCACCGCTGACCACGCAGACCCGGCCTTCGAGGCCAAGCCAGTGCGCGCTGGCTGTGTTACGGGGTGTCATGTTGTCTCCTCTAGTCAGTGAGCGGAATTGTTGGCCGGCGACCGTGCCGCAAGATTGACGATTCCAGCCAAGAGCCGGACAATTCGTGCAAATGCGCAAAGGGCTTACGTCATGGCTAGGGTTATCCCGAATTATTCGCTCTACGGTGACCAGGCTCTTCCTGGCTGGCAGCTCACGTTCGATTTCGAGTGGATCCCGCAGCGCTCACGCCCATACAACTGGGACATTCGCCCGCATACGCACGACGCGTTCCTGCAGATCCTGTGTTTGCGCAACGGCTCGGCCGAGGTGCTGCTCGAGCAGGGGCGGGTACAGGCGCAAGCGCCCTGCGTGCTGCTGATTCCAGCACAAACCGTGCATGGTTTTCGGTTTTCTACCGATGTGGATGGCCCGGTGGTGACCGCCGCGCAGCGTCTGCTGGAGTCGATGGCGACCGTGGTCATGCCAGAGCTGCTGCAGACCATCCGCACGCCGGCGGTGATTTCGTTGGCCGGGATGGAGCGCGAGCTGGAGTCCCTGATGCCGCTGTTCCTGGCGTTGGAGCGCGAGTCGCGCGGCCAGGCTATCGGCCGGGTGGCCGCCGGCGTGTCGTTGCTGACCGCGTTGCTGGTGCAGATTGCCCGCCTGCGGCACATCGAGCAATCCGCGCCCATGAGCGCGAACTCGCGCAAGGCGGCCAAGATCGAAAAATTCCGCGCTCTGGTCGATGAGCATTTCAGGCAGCATCTGCCGATGCAGGCCTATGCGTCGCAACTGGGCATCACGCCTGGCCAGCTCACCCGCTTGTGCCGCGAGGTCCTTGGCATGTCGAGCCTGGACGTGATCAATGCACGGCTGATCCATGAAGCGCAGCGCGACCTGGTCTACACCCGCAACAGCATCAAGCAACTGGGCCACACGCTGGGTTTTGCCGACGAGGCATATTTCGGCCGCTTCTTCCGCAAGCACACCGGCCTCGCGCCGCGCGAATTCCGGGCGCGGGCGCTGGAGGCCATGCTGAGTCCTGACGCCGCCGGGATGCAGAAATTCACGCCGCCGACGCTATAGGGAGAACGTGCCAGGTACCGCCCACTCGAGGGGCGGTGAGTCTTCCGGCCGGCGCCAGCGCCGGTCGTACATTCGCATGCTGGCCTGCAGTGCATGCGGTTGGTCGGCAAGCACCAAGCGCACACTTCCCGGCGAGTATCCTCTGGCAACAAGAATGCAATTAATCGCCATGATTCCTATTCCCCCGTTAAAGCGGGGCTTGGCAGGCCAATCCGGATACTCCTCGCATGTGACCACAAGGGGGCCGTGGTTCAACTTTACAGGCACGCAGAGCCTGCTCCCGGCCACGACCTGCTCCAACAGGGATGTCAGCGTGCTCCCCTTCGCACAAGCGAGGCAGCTAACGAGGCTCCCCGTCGCCTGCCCACCTCACTGAGTTAGCGAAATCCAGCCGTTCCGATGAAGGCATCGATGGATCGGAGTCTGTCCATGCCGCACGCATGCATGCACGTTGGCTTGTCGGGGATTGCCCGGCTGCCGCCAGGCAACCCTGTAATCAGCCTGCGGCCAGCGTGTCATTGAACTCGTTGACCCACGCATGCTCGTTCGGCCCTGGATTGGCACGCATGGCCACCGCGGGACCGACCAGTATTTCGTTGGCGTCGGCACCCAGTTGTTCGATCGTGCCGGCGATGAATGCGTCGAGCGGCATCGCGCGCGGTTCCTCGGTGCTGTTCAGCAACTCCGTGCGGACCCAGGGCGGCACGATCTCGATGACCGAGACCTTGCTGCCGCGAAGCAGATAGCGCTGCGAAAGCGTGTACGAATGCAAGGCCGCCTTGGTCGCGCTGTACACCGCTGAAGTCGCCATGGGTACGAAGCCGAGCACCGAGCTGACGTTGGCCACGACGGCACCGTCTTTCGTCTTCAGATGCTCGATCAACGCCGAGGTCATCCGAATCGTCCCGAGCAGGTTCGTTGCGACGGTTGAGCTCAGCAAGTCATCATCGACCGGGCCGGCAGCATCATCGAGCAGCATGATGCCGGCGTTGTTGATCAGCACGTTCAGGCTGGAATGGTCGGCGATCAGTTGTTCAGCGACCTTCTTGATATCCGTTGGATCGGCAATATCGAGCGATACCGCGTGCATGCCGGGGTTCGCGTCGATGGTCGCCTGCAGACGCTCCGGGCGCCGGCCCGAGATAATGACCTGGTTGCCGAGCTTGTGGAGTGCTTCGGCGAGACCGCGGCCGATGCCAGAGCCGCCGCCGGTGACGAACACGGTGTTACCTGTGAGTTTCATGATGCCTCCTTGGGCGATGACGGTTGGACTCAGCGCGCGAAACTGTTGCCGAACATGGGCAGGCCACTCTTCGATTCGGCTTCCGTAGCCTCGTCTTGCAGCACGTCCCAATGCTCGGCGAGCACACCGTCCTCAATGCGCAGAATGTCCGCGGCGATCCATGCGGCAGGACGCCCGTGGCCGGAAAAGCGGCCATGGATGATCACGTAGTCGCCATCCGCAACGATCACGCCCGGCTCGTAGCGCAAGCTCGGCGGCACGGCCTTGATGAGGTTGAACAGGCCGTCACGGCCCGGTTCGATATGCGCGCTGTGCTGGATATAGCCGGGCGACCAGAATCGCTCGGCGGCAGCGTAGTCGCGTTTGTTGAAGAGCGTGTCGAATGCCTCGAGCACGAGGGCCTTGTTGGCGGCTTCGGCGGTGGTCATGCTGGTTCTCCTGAGGTGCTGTATGGGCTTGGTGGCGCGTCATGCCCGCACGGCCTGGATGGCGGGATAGTCGACATAGCCCTCGGCCGTCGGTCCGTAGACCTTCGTCCAGTCGATGCCGGCAAGCGGCGCGTCGGCGGCGAAGCGCTTCGGCAGATCCGGATTGGCAATGAACGGGCGGCCGAAGGCGACCATGTCGACCAGTCCGGCCCCGATCAGCTCGTTGCCCCGTTCACGGTCGATATCGACATTGGCGATGATGTTGCCGCGATAAAGGTTGCGGAAATGGCGGAACATTCCGTCTCCGGCCAGCAAGGCCAGCGGCGTTGTCGACACGTCGGCCATGGCTCCCATCAGCAGCAGATGGGAAAGCCCGAATTCGTCAAGCCGGCCAATCACGTATTCGGAGGCGGCAAGCGTCTCGTCAGTGGAGACGAACGCTCCTGTTTCGGATGTTGCCGGCCCCGTCTTGATCCCGGTTCGGTGCGCCCCGGCGACCTCGGCCACCGTTTCCACGACCTCGAACAGGAAACGGGCCCGGTTCTCCGTCGAGCCACCGTACTCATCCGCGCGCAGATTGGTGCGGGCGTTGAGGAACTGGTTGAACAGGTAGTGATAGCCGCCCTGGATCTGCACGCCGTCAAAGCCCGCCGCGATCGCGTTGCGCGCTGCCCGGCCGAAATCGGCGACCGTGCGGCGGATGTCGTCCTTGTCCATGGGCCGCGGGACGACGGTGTCCTTCTTGCCGGTCGCCGTCACGCTCTGCTGCCCAGGGTTGACTGCTGACGCCGAAAGCGGTGCCTTGCCCGGGTGGAAATCCGGGTGCCCCAGCGAACCGGTATGCCAGAGCTGCGCAACGATCCGGCCTCCCGCGCGGTGCACGGCGTCGGTCACCACACGCCAGCCACGCACCTGCGCATCGCTCCAGAGTCCGGGCACGTCGGCCCAGCCGACTGCCTCGGGGCTGACAAAAATGCCTTCGCTGACGATCAGTCCCGCCGAGGCGCGCTGGGCGTAGTAGTCGGCATGCAGGGCGGTCGGAGCAAGATCGGGATTGGTCGCACGCATGCGAGTCAGTGGCGCCATGACGACACGATTAGGCAACTCCAGGTCCCCGAGCCGGATCGGGTTGAGCAAAGGCTGGTGACTTTCGATGTGCATAAAGGTATCTACGAGGTGAAATCACGGAAACACAATGGTGATTGACATTGAGTTTTGTCGACAGAATCCAAAATGTCAAGGTCAATCACCATTGTCTTTTCACGAGAGACGCTATACTTGAGATGACAACAGCACAAAGGCAAAGGAGTACTAAGCGATGGGCGTTTCGAAGCAGCAGGCGGTGGAGAACCGCAAGACCATCGTTGCGGCGTCGGAGAGGCTGTTCCGCGAGCACGGAATCGATGGTGTCGGCCTAAGCGCGCTGATGAAGGCGGCAGGCTTTACCCAGGGTGGCTTCTACAACCACTTCGAATCGAAAGAGGCGCTGGCGGCCGAAGTCGTGGCGACGGCGATGGGCAAGGCCAATCACGACCTGAAGGAAGCCATCGCCGCGCCAATTGCGCCGGGCGGCAACCGTTTGCGGCGACAGATCGACTATTACCTGTCAGGAACGCATTGCAGTGATATCGAGCATGGTTGTGCCGTTGCCGGCCTCACCGCGGACGTGCGCCGGCTGGGCCATGAGGCGCAGGTGCACTTTGCGAAGGGTCTGCAGGAAATGATCGACACCTTGACGAAGCTTGTCGCGGAACAGCGCGCGGGGAGCGGAGACGGCGACGAAACGCGCCGGGAGGCCATCGCGTTCTATAACGAGATGGTCGGCGCGGTCATCCTGTCCCGAGCGGTGGCCAGCGCAGATCCCCAACTCGGGGAGGAAATCCTGCGCGCGAGCCAGCAGATGCTTATCAAGGATTTCGCGCTACCAACCTGAGAACGAGCGCAGCGCTCGGCTACTCACCGGACTTGGCTTTGAGCGCGAAGGTATCGCCCGGGCGTATCTAAAGCTTGATGGCGCGTGGGCAGACCACGTACTGACATCCTTGATCAATCCGGCTGACTGGTAATCCTGATGGTCAGCAAGAGTCGCCGGACAATCAAGATGGGTTTATCGGTTCCAGCGGCAGCGCCGAGCCGATGCGCACATGATGCCGGATGGCTTGCGGCCCCTCCACGCGCGCCAAGCACATGCGCTGCCGGCCCTCGCGCACGTAGAACGATGCGCTTTCCCCGGTCTTGACCGTCAGCTCCCGCAGCACCGGCGCCACCACTTCGGACACGTTGAAGGTGGCCTGGTAGCACGCGCCCAGCCAGCCGGCGGCGCGCCCGAGCCGCCAGCTGCCGTCCTCTTTCCTCCTTCCTCCTTCTGAACCGGGTAGTCGTCGGTTGCCAGCGTGCGCGCGAGACGCAGCATTGTGGTCTTGTGAAAGCCGGTGCGGCGGCTTGGCTCGGCCAGTGTGCGTTGTGCGTCGCTGACACCGAAGGCTTCCAGGACGCGCAGCGCCCGCCGTGCCGCGATAGCGCCGCCGCCAGCCGCCTCGCCGGCGATGGGGGAATTGGAGGAGTTCATGGCGCGGAATGAGTTTCGCACAGTGAAACCGTATTGTACTCAGTGCAACGACCATCCAGAATCCGTTCCAACAAATAACGAGATCTGTTGCCATCCCCGAATCCAAGGAGCCATGCCATGAGCCTGCCCAACATCGTCAAATCCTTCGACCGCGTACCCGCCGACATCGTCGCCCAGGCAGCGAAATTCCAGCCCGCGATCCTGGCCGACGTGGCTGGCCGCCGCGGCGCGCTGCACGGCCGCATCAGGGCGTTGCGCCCGCACATGAAGCTGGCCGGCACCGCCTTCACCGTGGAAGTGCGCCCCGGCGACAACCTGATGATCCATGCCGCGATGGCGCTGGCCCAGCCCGGCGACGTGCTGGTGATCGACGGCAAGGGTGACCAGAGCAGCGCGCTGATGGGCACCATCATGATGAATGCATGCCGCCAGCGCGGCATCGCCGGCGTGGTGATCGACGGCGCGGTGCGTGACAGCCTGGAAATCGACGAAATGGACTACCCGGTGTTTTCGGTGGGCACCAACCCCAATGGCCCAACCAAGGAAGTGGGCGGGCGCATCGGCCACCCGGTCTCGGTGGGCGGCGTCACGGTCAACCCTGGCGATTTCATCTGCGGCGACGCCGATGGCCTGGTCGTGGTCGAGCGTGAAAAGATCGCCTCGCTGCTGCCGCTGGCCGAGCACAAGGAAGCGGCCGAAGCCCGCCGCATCGCCCAGATCAAGAAAGGCGAGACCAGCGCCCCGTGGTTGCTGGCCTCGCTCGTCACGGCCGGCGTGCTGAAAGCGGGAGAGGCACTGTGAGTACCGTGCTCAACAAGCCAGTCATTCTCGTCACGGGGGCCGACCTCGCACCACAGGCCTTGGCATTGCTCGGCGATTACGAAGTCGTCTACGCCGGCAAGACACCGCTGGCAGCCGACCTGGTGGCGCTGGCGCAGCGCCACGACCCGGTCGGCATCATCGTGCGCTACGGCGCCGTGACGCCGGAGATCATGGATGCCGCGCCGGCCCTGAAGGTCATCTCCAAGCACGGCAGCGGCACCGACACCATCGACAAGCCCGCCGCCGCCGCGCGCGGCATCGAGGTCACGGCTGCGGTTGGCGCCAATGCGGCCGCGGTGGCGGAACAAGCGATGGCCCTGCTGCTGGGCTGCGCCAAATCCGTCGCGCAACTCAACGAGCGCATGCATGCCGGCCACTGGGACAAGGCCACGCACAAGAGCGTTGAGCTGGCAGGCGCCACCATCGGGCTGATTGGCCTGGGCGCGATTGGCCGGCGCTTCGCCAGGATGTGTGATGCCATGGGCATGCGCGTGATCGGCTTCGATCCGTTTGCCGGGGATCTGCCGGACTATATCGAGCCGGTGGACCTGGAAACGATCTGGAGGGTGGCCGACGCGATCTCGCTGCATTGCCCGCTGACCAGCGAGAACAGGGCGATGGTCAACGCGCAAACGCTGGCTCGCTGCAAGCCGGGCGTGATACTGGTCAACACCGCGCGCGGCGGGCTGATCGACGAAGCGGCATTGTTGGCCGCGGTTGGCTCCGGCCATGTCGCCATGGCGGGCCTGGACAGCTTTGTTGTGGAACCGATGACGGTGCCCCACATCTTCCACGGCCAGCCCGGCTTTCTGCTCAGCCCGCACATTGGAGGCGTGACGAGCGCCGCGTACGTGAACATGGGCGTGGCAGCGGTTCGGAATACGCTGGATGTGCTCGCCCGTGCTGAGGCGCTGGCCAAAGCGGGCTAACGCGCTACGAAGCTGCCTGATGCGCAGGACGGCGCTGACGGTGGCGCGCAAAAGCCCCGGAAGGGCCTGAGGGGTCCCTCAAGGGGAGAAGGATGCAAAGCATCGTAGACGACGCGTAGCGCACACGAACGCGCGATTGACTCAAAAAATAGCAGGAGACAAGCAATGAATACCAGATCAACCCTCGCCTTGGCCCTTTGCCGCGGCGCGCTGGGTGCGATGGCGTGGATCGCCATATCCGTTCATGCACAGACCTGGCCCGCCAAGCCGGTGCGAATCATCGTTCCCTATCCGCCGGGCGGCGCCGTGGACGCCGTTACCCGCAAGATGGCCCAGCGCCTCACTGAGCAGACCGGCCAGAGCTTCGTGGTGGAAAACAAGGCGGGCGCCACCGGCACCATCGGCACTACGCAAGTAGCTCGCGCCCCGGCCGATGGTTATACGCTGCTTGCCAACGACACGACGTTCTCGCTGCTGCCCCATATCTTCAAGAAGCTGCCGTTCGACCATGCCAAGGACCTGAGACCGGTGGCAGCCTTCGTGTTTGCCCCGATGGCCGTGGTAGTCAAAGCGGACAGCAAGTTCAAGAGCATGAGCGATCTGGTGGCGGCCGCTCGCACAGGCGACGGCAAGGTGAGCTATGGCTCGGGCGGCTCCGGCACGACGCCGCATTTCGCCAGCGAGGCACTGGGCGTGGCGACGGGCGCTCATTTCATGCACGTGCCGTTCAAGGGCGCGGGCGAAGCCACGCTGGCGCTGCTTGGCGGCACCATCGACTACCAGATCGCTTCCACGCCCGGGGTCATTGGGCAGGTCAAGGGCGGCAGCCTGCGTTTGCTGGCGGTGAGCGGCGACAAACGCCTGTCCGCGTTGCCCAATGTGCCTACGTTTGCCGAGGCGGGCGTCAAGGGCTATGGCGTGGTCAACTTCACCGGCCTCTGGGCGCCCGCAGGCACGCCGGGGGCGGTGACGGATCGCCTGCAAAAGGAGGTGGCCAAGGCGATGGCGTCGCAGGACATGAAGACCTTTGCCGAGGGCATTGCAGCGGAGCCTGGCTATTGGGACGCCGTGATGTTCTCCCGGCAGCTCTCCGAACGCACGGCGTTCTGGGGCAAGATCGCGGCCAACACCGCGTTTGAAAAGCAATGAGCGCCGGCAAGTACGGGCGAGGCAACTCGCACAGGCGAGCCGCGCCGGATCACACCGCAAGCGCAGCCGTCATGCGGCGGGCCCGCAGGCACGGCATTGACGCGGTCCCGACCGCCTGCGCCCTGGCCACCGGCAAATGCTGCACAATTTTTATCCATGCACTGCGCACAGAAGAATTGCCATGTTCCTGCTGAATACCCCGGAGATCCGAGAGTTTGACGTTTTTTCCCCAATGCCGGAGCGCTATCGCCAACCGAGGCGAACGGCCTGGGCGGATGCCAACCAGGGCGGACGCGAGATCGATTCTTTCCTGGAAGGACCGGTATTCGACGGGGAGGGCAACCTCTATGTCAGCGATATTCCCAATGGCCGCGTCTTCCGCATCGACCAGGGGGGAGATTGGGACGTGGTAGCGCAGTGGGAAGGCGAGCCCAATGGCATGAAGTTCCTCAACGCGCGCGAGCTGCTGGTAACGGATTACCGCAATGGCCTGATGCTCGTCGACGTGCGCGTCGGCAGCGCAAAACCATACCTGGACCGCCGCAACACAGAGAACTTCAAGGGCGTCAACGACCTCACGTTGGATTCGCGGGGGAACATTTATTTCACCGACCAGGGACAGACCGGACTGCACGATCCCACCGGGCGTGTCTATCGCCTCACCGCAGCGGGGCGGCTGGAACTCCTGCTCTCCAATGTGCCCAGCCCGAACGGCATCGTACTGTCACCCGATGAGAAATTCCTGTTCGTTGCGGTGACGCGGGGAAATTGCGTCTGGCGCATGCCCATCCTCGCCGATGGCGGCGTGTCCAAGACCGGGCAGTTCTTTACCTCCTACGGACCGAGCGGCCCGGACGGGCTGGCAATGGATGCATCGGGCCGGCTGCTGGTAGCGAACCCTGGACTGGCCTACGTGTGGGTGCTCAACCACCTCGCCGAGCCGGTACAGGTGCTGCGCGGCCCCGCAGGTCATTCATTGACCAATCTTGCCTTCGGCGGCGCCGAAGGCAAGACGTTGTTCGCGACTGACTCCACGGCGGGAGACATCCTGCGCATGGACATGGATGTGGCGGGCATGCCGCTGTGGCGTCGAGACGGAGAAACGACGTGACGCAACACTGGAAGCACAGCCCGGAGGGCCCCTATTGGGGGCGGCGTGGATCTGTATCCCTGGAGCATGCGATGGCGTATGGCGGCGACCTGCCGGAAGGCGCGGCATCCGAGTTGGCGAAATTGTCCGGACACCGCGGCGTTTCACGCGGTCCTGGTACGGAGAGTAACCGATGAGAATCCTTGGACAACGCCCGATTGCGAACGCCTGCGATTGCCACATGCACGTCTACGACAGCCGTTATCCGGTTGCAGGGACTGCAACGCTCCGACCACCAGATGCCCTCGTGTCGGACTACCGAGCTGTACAACGAGCGATGGGAACCACTCGTGCCGTAGTGGTCACCCCGTCGACCTATGGCACGGACAACAGGCCTACATTGGCCGCCCTCCGAGCGTTGGGCAAGGAGGCACGCGGCGTCGCTGTGGTGGACACCTCCATCACCGAGAGTGAGCTTGAGAGCCTGCATGCGTCTGGTATTCGGGGCATCCGGTTCAACCTCACGATGCCCGGGCCTGTAGACGCGGAGATGCTTGCGCCGCTTGCCGCGCGTGTCGCGCCTCTGGGTTGGCATATCCAACTCAATGCACCTGCCGCGTGGTTGCCTCACATGCAACCCCTGCTGAAGGCCTTGCCCGCTCGCATCGTATTTGACCACTACGGGCACTTGCCATTCGGCGGGCCCGAGTTTGAACCCGCGTTCGAGGTAATTGCAGGCCTGTTGGATGACAACAGGGCCTGGGTGAAGCTGTCTGGCCCTTACATTGAGTCGCGGGAGGGCGCGCCTGCTTATGGCGACGTCGCTTCGCTTGCGCGTCGCTATCTCGAACGCGCCCCCGGCCAGATGGTATGGGGATCGGACTGGCCGCACCCAACGATCGTTGCCACCGGCCGCTCGTCACCGGACGACGGCGACCTTCTGGCGCTCTTCCGGCAATGGTGTGGCGACGATGCATTGGCCAAGGCAGTTCTCACCGACAACCCGCGAAGACTCTACGGCTTTGGCCTCTAGTGCCGATGCCAGATAACAGAAACCCATGGAGACCGTCCCAATGAAATTCAGGCATTTTCTTGTCGCCCTCTGCTTTCCCCTGCTGGCATGCACCACGCCGACTGTCTCGGCGCAGCCTGGCTGGCCTGATCGGGTGATCACCTATGTCGTACCGTATCCTGCCGGCGGCACCACCGATATCCTTGCGCGCCTGATCGCACAGAAGCTCGGCCAGGCCCTGCACACCACCGTGGTGGTGGAGAACCGGCCTGGCGCCACTGGCGCTATCGGCTCGGCCTTCGTGGCGCGTGCACCGGCGGACGGTTACACATTGCTGGGCGCGTCCACTGCGTCGCACGCAATCAATCCTGCGCTCAATCCGAAGCTGCCCTATGACGCCATCAAGTCCTTCGAGCCGGTGGTGATGATCGGTACCATTCCCAGCGTGCTGATCGTCGGTCCCAACAGCCCATACCGCACTGTGCAGGCACTCTTGGCTGCCGCCAAGGCCAAGCCCGGCGCCGTCACCTTTGCCTCCGGCGGCAGCGGCACCATCCTGCAGATGTCCGGCGAGTTGCTCAAGGTGGAGCGCAAGGTCAGCATCACCCACGTGCCCTACAAGGGCGACGTGCCCGCCATCCAGGACGTGATGGCCGGCCACGTGGACTTCATGTTCGCGCCCACCGCCCCCATCCTGCCGCAGGTGCAGGCCGGCAAGCTCCGCGCGCTCGGCGTGGCCACCAAGACGCGCTTGGCCAGCCTGCCGGCGGTGCCGACAATGGCTGAGGCGGGTGTGCCCGGCTTCGAGGCAGAGCAGTGGCAGGCAGTGTTCGCCCCGGCCGGCACGCCGACGACCATCGTGCAACGCCTGAATACCGAGATCAACCGTATCCTGAAGGACCCGGAAGTGGTGGCCCACCTGGACAAGCTGGGCGTCAAAGTGGTCGGTGGCACCTCGCAGCAGCTGGCGGACTACCAAAAGGCCGATATCGCGAAATGGTCTCGCGTGGGCAAGGCCGTGGGGGTGGCGCTGGAGTAAGCATGGTGCACGCAATTCCTTCCCAAGCGCTCGCTGTCTACCGGTCGGTGGCCGGCATCCTGGTGCGCAAGGATTTCGCCCAGCGCCTGCAGCAGCTGGGCGGCCGGGCGGGCGCGCTGGGGCCAGCAGCCTTTGATACCTTCATGCGCGGCGAGCGCGAACAGTGGGGGAAGGTGGTGAAGGCCTCTGGCGCAACGGCAGAGTAGCATTGGGATCGTCGTACCCGCTGTCCTTCAAGAACCTGGTCATTTCCTCCTGCAATCGCTTGGTGCGCGGCACGGCAGAAGCCCGTGGTTGCCTGCCAGGCTGGCCTGATGCCGCAACGACGACAGCTAGCGACGATGATCCTTTGGCTGCTTCCGTGCGATTGATCTTGCCGGCTCCCTTGCCATTGCTTCGAGCCCGCCTAGGGGGCCTGGCCGCTTCTGCCAATCAGGAACCATGTGTGCAGCTCACCGAGACCTTTGGCCACAATGGTACCGCGCTCCTCGAGCACGAACGGTTCCCTGAGCCGCTGCCGGGTAGCTTCCGTCACCTGTACGCGATCGGCCACGCCTTGGGATTCCATCCGGCTTGCGACATTGACGGCGTCGCCCCACAGGTCATAGATGAACTTGCGCCTGCCGATAACACCGGCGACTACCGCACCGCTGTTGATGCCAATACGCAACTGCAAACTGTGGCCGCTGCGTTCATTGAAGCGGGCCAGCGACTCAATCATGTCCAATGCCATATGCGCGGCACGCACGGCATGATCGGCCACAGGGACAGGCAGGCCGGCGGCCGCCATGTAAGCGTCGCCGATTGTCTTGATCTTCTCGAGCCCGCGGCTGTCGGCGATATTATCGAAGTCGGCAAATATCTCATTTAGTATTGCCACCAGGCTCTCCGGGCTCATGCCGGCAGAAAAACGGGTGAACTGAACGATATCCGCGAACAACACCGATACTTCCAGGAAGTTGTCGGCGATGATTGCTGGAGGGCTGCCGGCGATGAGGTCGGAGCGCGCCTTCAAGCGCTCAGCAATGGGGGACGGCAGCAGGTTGAGCAACAGTCGTTCCGACACCTTTTGCTCGTGAACGAGCTTCTCATAAAGACGCTTGAGCTCGTCACTCTGGCGAATGATCGTCTCTCGGCTGGCTTCCACTTCGCGCACCTTCTGCTCGAGGGCTTTGCCGTACCGCAACGACTCCCTGTGCAACAGACGCACTTCCAGCATGTTGCGCACCCGCATCAGTACTTCGGCCAGATCAAAGGGCTTGCTGACGAAGTCCTTCGCACCGGCTTGCAGGGCACGCAACTTGTGATCGGGTTGGGCGGTGATCACGATGACGGGAAGGTAGCTGTCTGCCTCGACTTCCTTCAGGCCTTCCATGACCTGGAATCCGTCCATGCCTGGCATCTGGAGATCGAGCAGGATCAGATCGTAGCGATTCTTGCTGTGAAGCTCGCAAACCGCACGCGGATCCATTGTTGACGCGACGCAAATGTAGCCGGCCCCACGCAGCATCTGCACGAGCAACAGGACATTGGCCTCCAGATCGTCGACGACCAGGATTCTTGCCGCAAGAATGTCGGATGGGCTGATCATACGGAGCGCTCTGCTTCGTTAACGCTGAACAGTCCCTTTTCCAGTCAGTTCCAACACTGCGCTCAGTGCCTCCATGAATTCATTGAGCTTGATCGGCTTGGTCAGGTAACGAAAGAATCCCGCTTTGATGCCCTTCTCGATGTCGCGTGGCATCGCATTTGCGCTGAGGGCGATGACCGGAATGTGCGCCGTCCTCGGGTTTTCGCGCAGGAGTCTCAGCGCCTCGACGCCGTTGATGTCGGGCAGATGGATATCCATCACGATCACTTCTGGCAACGAAACGCGCGCGAGCTCGACGCCGAGAGCCCCGGTCACGGCGGTCAGCAGGCGCATATCGGCCCGGCGAGCGATGAGTTGCTCCAACAGCTTCAGGTTGGCGGGGTTGTCTTCGACATACAACAGGGTATGCACTGAAGAGCGGTTTTCTAATTGCGCGTTGGCCGGTACAGCTGGCTCGACGCTCTCACCTGTCATTTCCGGAGGGCGTGCAGCGACCAGTTCGACCCAGAATACGCTGCCCACGCCAGCCGTACTTTCGGCGCCGATGGTTCCCCCCATCAGCTCCGCCAGTCGCTTGGCCACCACGAGACCGATGCCTGTGCCCTCCTCGGGGCCGGCTTCCTGCCCGAGCCGGTTGAATGGCTGAAATAGTTGCGCCAGCCGTTCCGGTGCCAACCCTGCGCCGGTATCGCGCACGCTGATGTGAATGCGGTCCCCGCCGGTTACGCTGCATTGCACCTCGACCGTTCCTTGGTCACGGTTGTATTTGATCGCGTTGGACAGAAGGTTGAGCAGGATCTGCTTAAGCCTGGTGCGATCAGCGCGGACAAAGCACGGGACATCAAGCAACGGGAAGCGCATGCGGATCCCTCGTTTCAAGGCCTGCTGCTCGACCATGGAGTGGCATTCTCGCAAGGCTTCAGCCAAGGATACCGGCTCTGGCGACAGCGCCGCCTGCCCGGCTTCGATCTTCGCGAGATCAAGGACCTCATTGATCAGTTCCAGCAAATGCCAGCCGGCTTTCAGAATCTGGTCGATGCTGGCCTGCTGCGAGGGCGTCGGCGGCGGAGCATCCGAGGCCATCAACTGCGCAAAGCCAAGGATCGCGTTCAAGGGGCTACGCAACTCATGGCTCATGCTGGAAAGGAAGTCTGATTTGGCGAGGTTAGCGCGTTCAGCCGCGGCCTGCGCCTGCTTTTGGTCCTCGATGTCAGTGCAGGTCGCAAACCACTTTACGATATTTCCATCGAGGTCTTTAAATGGCGCTCCGCGGGCAAGGTGGCATCGATAGGCGCCATCGGCGGCTCTTTTCAAGCGAAATTCAAGTTCATATTCGCATCCATTCGCAACGGCGCTCCTCCAGCGGTCGCTTGTGCCTTGCATATCATCCGGATGTATGACCGTCCGCCACGCACCGATTTGAGTTTGCTCGAGAGTAAGTCCTGTATAGGTGGACCATCGCTGGTTGCAGTAGTCGATCCAGCCATCAGGTTTGGCGGTCAGTACGATATGAGGGATGCCGTCGGCGAGCAATCTAAAGTGCTGTTCGCTCTCCCGAATGCGGGAGGCTGAGGAAGACAGCCTTGCCGATCGGTGCATGGGTTGCTTGCGCATGATCTGCCACCCGGAGCCGCCTGGACCATCCTCATACCAGGATGGAGAGACTGCCCAGGACGGGGCTCAAATCAGATTGAACGAGGGACTCTTGAGGAGGATATGCTTTGCCGTCGCCTTTGGTGAGCAATTTTGCTAGCCGCACAGTGATGTCTGAAAATCGGCACATTTCACAACGTCTTTGATCAAATGGAAGGAAGGCGCGCTTCATCCACCGTCGCGGGGTTGGATGCGGGCATTCAACCTTGGTGATCGCATCCCGGCCCCTCGAACCATGATTCAGTGGCGCCAGCGCCAAAACGCAATTAATCGCCTGGATTTCAAACACCACAACAAGCGTGCGCTAGCACGGTGGGGATGGCCCACCGGCTCCGAACCAGTCTTCCTTGCCTGGTGCATCGAACGATCCACCCCCTGCTCAAGGCAGGCCTCGGCCATTTGTGGCTCGCAAGGCCTGCTACGATATCCTCGAGCGGATCCAGAAGCGTCTGACCATTTCGCGACGCTGGGCCTCCCTTCGAAGGGAGGAAGCGCAAAAGAGCGGGGCGAAGGGCAGTTCCATGTCCTGTAGTCTCCAGGCAGGCGTGCACCCGGTCGGCGGCGGCCGGATGCAACTGCAGGCGGCATGCCACTCTAGCCATGGACGCGCAGGTGGGAGTGGCCAAACGCGGGGGCATCCTTCAAGCCTGAAAGAGGTGCCTCTGCCCCACTGCAGAAGGCACGACTTTCTCCTCCCCGAATGCGTCGACGAGCCTGTGGACAGCACGCCAGCCAGTGCAATGGCCAGGCACAAAGCATTTCAGATTGAACTGCTCCAGATCACCAATGGTCTGCGGGATCAATGTCTCGCTGGCTGAACCACTCAGATGGAAGCCTCCCATGACGCCCCATAGCGGTACTGGCGCTAGCTCCTCCTGAGCGCGATGCAGCACGTTGACGACCCCAGCGTGGGAACAGGCGGTAAAAACAATCGCCCCAAGGCCCGCCACGTTTACCGCCATCCATCGCTCATCTCTTATTAATGGATCCGGTAGCCAGGCGCCGTCGTTCGCCTGCGCAAAATGTCCAGGCAGTCCGTTCTCGTAGGACGTTCGTCGCGGAATCTCGCCACTGAGATGGAAATGCCCATCAAGCAATGTGCGTGCGTCATCGCTTGAGACAATCTCGGCTCCGGCCGCTGAGAGTTGCTCTTTAGATGGCACGTCGTCGAACGGGAGGAACTCTCCATCTCCTCCCGGCTTATGCACAGCTCGCGGTACGAACATGCCATCATTCACGTGTACCGGGACCTTGTGGCCACCATTTGCATCGGTGATCAACTGGAGCGCTGTCAACATTCCCCCGACATGGTCCCAGTGACCATGAGAGAAGACCGCTGCGTCAATATCTCCGAAGCGCAGACCAAGCCTGTCGCCGTTCCGTTTGATCGCGTAGCCTTCCGGGCCGCTATCAAACAGGACCGTATGCGTTTTGCCGTTAAGCGTGGTCTTGATCACCAGGGAAAGACCCCATTGGGCACAACATAGGCACCGCCCAGCCAATTGGGATGCACCGGCTCCCACAATGTTCGAAACCTCTCCAGTTACACGTCTTGGAACCGAGGAAAGTAGATCACTTACATTGTCGAGAAGAACAAGAACCTCACAGCTGTCAACCGCCTTGAGTAACACGATA
>NZ_JARJLM010000627.1 GCF_029335485.1 Cupriavidus basilensis | reverse complement strand
CCATCTTCGACCTGCGCGACCATCGCTACCGCTCGATGACGCCCAGCATCCCGGACGTGCTCGCCGCACCGTCCGGCCTGGTTGCCGACACGCGCGGCAGGCCGCTGCATGATCTGCGCATTTCGGTCACGGACCGCTGCAACTTCCGTTGCGTCTATTGCATGCCGAAGGAAGTATTCGGCAAGGACTACACCTTCCTGCCCCATTCCGAGTTGCTGAGCTTCGAGGAAATCGAACGCGTCGCCCGCCTCTTCGTCGCCCACGGGGTCGAGAAGATCCGCCTGACCGGCGGCGAGCCGCTGCTGCGCAAGAACATCGAGAAGCTGGTGGAGATGCTGGCGCGCATCGAAACGGTGTCGGGCAAGCCGCTCGACCTCACCCTCACCACCAACGCCTCGCTGCTGGCTCGCAAGGCGCGCGCGCTGCGCGATGCGGGCCTGTCGCGCGTGAGCGTGAGCCTGGACGCCATCGACGACGCCACCTTCCGCCGCATGAACGACGTCGACTTCGCGGTGCGCGATGTGCTGGACGGCATCGAGGCTGCCCAGGCCGCCGGCCTGGCGCCGATCAAGGTCAATATGGTGGTCAAGCGCGGCACCAACGATGCCGAGATCGTGCCGATGGCCGCCCATTTCCGCGGCAGCGGCATCATCCTGCGCTTTATCGAGTTCATGGACGTCGGCGCCAGCAACCACTGGCAGATGGATGAGGTGCTCCCCTCGGCCGAGGTGGTCCGCCGCATCCACGAAGCCTTCCCGCTCGAAGCCATCCCCGCCAACCATGGCGGCGAGACCGCCGAGCGTTGGCGCTACCGCGACGGCGCCAGCGAGATCGGCGTGATCTCCAGCGTCACCCACGCCTTCTGCGGCGATTGCAGCCGTATCCGGCTGTCCACCGAAGGCCGGCTCTACCTCTGCCTGTTCGCCACCGAAGGCTACGACCTGCGCGCGCTGCTGCGCGGCGAACACAGCGACCTGGCAATCTCCAATGCGATTGCCGGGGTCTGGCAAGGACGCACCGACAACTACTCCGAACAGCGCAGCAACCCGGCGGTGCGCCAGGCCCGCGCCGAACGCAAGATCGAAATGTCCTATATCGGTGGCTGACGGCACTTAAGCGCTGCTTGCAAGCGCTGCATGCGGCGCATGCGATCCTCGGCATATCCATCTCCGGACCTGAAAATAAGGGTCCGGACACTGCGACCGGCGTTACAAAGACCGCCGGGACTATCGGCCAGCTCGGGACTATCCTTTTTTCATCCCCTATGGTTGAAATGATAGGAGTTCGCGATGACGAAAATCTGGACACTGACGGCAGATGGCAGCCGCGCCCGCATCTTTCTGACGCACGGGATGGAGCAGGATCTCGAGGAAGTCAAGAGCTTCGTCAATCCGCTGGGACGTGCCAAGGACGGCGAGCTGCGGGAGGATGCGCAGGGACGCTTTGCCGGCAAGGGCGAACCGATGCATTCGATGGCGCCGCGGGTCGATCAGCCCGAAAAGGAACGTGACGAGTTCGCCCGCATGCTGGGCCAGTATCTCGGGCAGGCGCGCATGGAGCAGCGCTATGACAAGCTTCGTCTCGCCGCCGCGCCGAAATTCCTGGGAATGCTGCGCGAGCACCTCGACAAGGAGGTGCAGAAGCTGGTGTTCGAGGAACTCAACGAGGATATTTCCAAACTGGACGCGCGCCAGGTGCAGAGCCGTCTCGCCGCCCACTGAGCCCGGCCGGCTTCGCCCCGGAGCCCCGCCCTCGGTCAGCCCCCGAGGCAGCCTTGGGTGGAGCACAAGCCACCTGCAAGAGGCGCACGCGCCACCCTGCCCCTGCCCTCGCTGGCCTGTTGCGTTGCCGGGCGCTCTGGTTGCACAAGGGGCTTGCAACCCCGCCGCAAAGAGAGTAGGGTTAACCCTGTCTCCTCCACCACCTCGGTGGATTCCCAACCGCGCTCAAGATGGCGCGGTTTTTTTTGTGCGTCGGTGGGTGCACCATCTGCCACGGCCTGGCATCCGCTGATCGTGCTGCTGCTCTTTCTTGCCCGCGTCTTCGGCGACCTGGCCGACATAGGAAAGCCGCCAGGAATACGAGTCGCTCTCGAGGTGCAATGCTCCGCCCAACGTAACCCGGTCATTCTCTCGGTTTCAGCACGGTACTCGACTGACGACACCGCCACCGGAAATAGTGCACCACCGCTGAACCTCTTGTTGCGGTGCCGGATACGGCCGTCCAGTCCTCGGATCAATTGAATCGTACTCGTGGGAAACGTGTGCGGCTCTCCACGCATTGTTCTCAGCTATCTGTTTATCAATCGCAATACGTTGTTGAGCGAGATCCGCTTTCTGCGCCTCATCCACTTTCCTGGTCATGGCAACCAGCCGCGCATATTTAGGATCGCGAACATCCTGCAAGGGAGGGAGCGGCGGCGCAGATGGCATGATAACCAGAGTGCCGGTGTATTTCGGTATCGATAATTTAGATGGTTTCCTCCCATCCGCCGCCCCGTTTATATCCCACATTGCGGCGTTCATTTCGAGAGCATGTTCGTAATTTTGATTCACATCCGCCAGCGTGGGGGTTCCCGACGGTACCGGGAATGGCTGCAGGGAGGGCGGGAGTGTTTGCCGCGCGGCAGGATATACGACGCGAACCCAGTTCACTGCGGCAACGGAGTATTGATATAGAAGCGCCTGATAAGCTTCCAGTATTTGGGTACGACTATAAGTGTTGGGATTTTCGGCAAGGGCCTTATATGAGATCAGCTTCTTTTCGTAGACTCCTCTGGCATCCCTCTGCGAAATGACAAGCTGCTGCTGAGGATCAGGAGGAGGAGATATTGCAGCGCATCCCGAGAGTGCAACGACGACGAACATCAAGGCCCCCGTTGCTCGAAACATCATCTGAATTTGACGTGACATAGAAAAATCCACCTGAATCCTGGAAGTTTGGAATAGGAATCGGGACGTTGGGATTGATACCGATCCCGCATCGTCCACGACGGCCGCAACGAGGCACTTGCACGGCGCGGCCGCCCCGCCCTGGCACTGGCTGGGCGCAAGGTGGCCACCAACGTCCGCCAGGGCCCCGATGTGCTGGACGCATGCAAAGCGACCGGCGAAAGCTGGCGACCCGCCTACTAATGACATGTAGCTGTCAATGTCCCCAGATTTAAGGTAGTTCCACGATGCAAGTCCAAGCTCTCAAACCTGCCCTTAGGCCGACGACATATTCAATAGTCTTTGCTTGTACTCGGCAGAGTCATCCGCATGATGCCATATCCGCATCGGTGCGGTAAGATCGCCGGCATGTTCAGTGAATATCTCCGCCGCTGGGACTTGACTCCGGACGGCCACCCCATCCTGACCAATAGTAGCCGGCTGCTGCCTGTATGCCGCCGAGGCATGCCGGCAATGCTGAAAGTGGCTGTGTGCAGCGAGGAACGGCGCGGCAACGCTGTCATGACGTGGTGGGATGGCGTTGGCGCGGCACTGGTGCTGGAGCATGATGATGACGCCCTTCTCCTGGAGCGAGCGCACGAGACTCCATCGCTTGCTGGCCTCGCCGCCAACGCGAACGACGACGAGGCCATACGCGTTGCGTGCGAGGTGATCGCCGGATTGCACACGCCGCGCGCTGCGCCGCCGCCATCCGTAGTTCCATTGTCGCAATGGTTTGCGCCCTTGACGGCGGCGTCTCGGGTGCACGGTGGGATTCTGCCTTGTTCTGCCGTTGCGGCAACCGAACTTCTGTCCTCCGCACAGGATGACGTAGTCCTGCATGGCGACGTGCACCACGGCAACATCCTGCATTTTGGCAAGCGCGGCTGGCTTGCCATCGACCCCAAGGGACTGTCTGGCGAGCGCGGCTTCGACTATGCCAATCTCTTCTGCAACCCCAGTCATGCCATTGCGGCGAACCCGGACAGGTTTGCCCGACGCATTGCGATCGTGACAGACGCCGCGGCACTGGATCGCAAGAGGCTGTTGCAATGGATACTGGCTTGGGGAGGACTCTCCGCAGCCTGGATGCTGGAGGATGGTCTTCCGCCGTCGACCGCCCTGGAAGTCGCGAGGATGGCGGCGGCAGAACTGGATCGCATGGGGGATTGCGCCGCCAGTTGAGGAGGCATCGCCAAGCCTCTGCCCGGCGCCACCGCCTGCCCCGCATTGCCCGCCCGCGGCGGGCAGCAGGAACCCCGACCGCATTCAACTTCAGTCGCAGATGATGGCCGTCACGAATGGCGCCGCATGCTGGGCCCGCGCCTTGCTGCCCGACGCAGCCAGGGTCTTGGCGATGGCCTCGGTACCGCCCACGACGGCCACGCCGTACAGAGGCTTGTCCAGGGGCGTGCCTTTGCCGGCCTTGAACAGCGCATCGTGCGGCTGGAAGCCGAACACCGCGAACACGCTGCGGCCGAGCACCGTCATGCCGGAGTCGGGCGTGGGCCAGAAGGCGTTGACCGAATTGTCCTCCACCCGCATGGGGCTGGTCTCGATCAGGTGCTCCTGCTGCAGCGCTGCGATGAACCGGTGGGCGGACTCGCCGCACGCCAGGACGGTATTGAGCGGGGCGGCAATGCCGAGCGCCGGCACGGCTGCCAGCAGCGCCGCAAGTAGCGGATATTTCATGATGGACGCTACTTTCCTTTCCTTACCTTGCCGCACGCGAGGCGGCTTGACTTCCGGGTTGCTCCCAGGAACACCAGGCGCATCCTGTTTCCGAAATCGGCGGTTTCGCAGGGCCGCATCAAGGCATGAATGTGCCTTGGCCTGCGGGTACCGTGCGCGAGCGAAGTGTTGCATCCCGGCATTCTTTATATCTTCATGAACTCTGTCCGAAACGCATCCATGCGCTGACGCACCCGCATAGGATCCATTCCGTCGTCTCGAGCGCGCAGCGCATCGCCAAAACTCATATGGTCTATGAGTACCTGGTATCTCGCCTCGTCATCGAATATCTCTATAAGCTGCGCGCGAGCCTCAGTTGACGCTATCGGGCGAGCATCCTTTGCCAGCAACGCCGCCGCCGCGATGTCCGTATCATAGCCATGCTGTTCCAGGAGCGCGCTCTCCTGATCATAGAGACGGTCCTGGTTGCCTGCTCTGTCGTAGGTGCTCAGCAGGATAAGCAGGTCGGTCGCATCGTGCCTGCTTTCGTGATTGCGATCTCGCCAAGCCAGTAGCTTGAGAATTGCCATCGAAGGAAGCGAAGCAAAAGGAATGAGAAGATCATCCTCGATCCGGATGGACACTGCGGCCAGCGATGCTTCGCGAAAGCCGGCGACGTTCATCAATGTATCCATATCCGGCGGCCAAGCTATGCTTGCAGCGGGTTTCTCGATTTCACCAAAAGGGATAATGTCCAATTGCAATACAACGCCGGGAGCGGGACGATAGAGCAGCTTGTGGGGGTTCCTGGGAGTCGCCTCAAAGAAACCTGTTGACGTCAGGGTGCCCTTGAACGCTGCATGACGCGCCCAATCTTCCACGCATATACCGATATCGACATCGCGAGTCGCGCGTCCAGGCGCTGTGCCGAAAACGTGCTCAAGGATGACAATCCTTGCAGTAGCGCCTCCCACGAAGTACTCGATTCCGAGATCCTTCGCAGTCCGATCAAGTGCACGCAGCAAGGATGCCGTGGCCGCATCCAAGGGCCGCTCAGGCAAAAGGTTGTGGGCGATGGGCAAGATACTTCTCCCTGATCAATCTCGCGACGTCCAGGCTGCGGGCCTCGCCAGATTCGAGTAAATCTGCGTAGACGAGAACAGGATGGGCGACCCCGGCCGGGGTGCCGGCCGGTTTGGGAGACGATCCAGACCAGAATGCCTGAAAGATCTCCACCTCGCCCTTGGCGTCAGCGCGCAGGCGGCCTTCCATGATCAGCTCCTTAGGGGATGTCGTGTGGGCATACAACACCACGCGCTCAGGACGAAGGTGCTGTGTCAATTTATCGGCGGCGACCTCGGCGCTGAACACCGCCCCATGTCTGGCAAGGTCAATCGACTTCCACCAGTCCGGGTTGCTGGCCGAAAAGCGACGCGACTGAAGCTTGGGCTTCAGCTTGATGGGATAGAGGGTTGCCCACTCATCCACAACACGCTCCCAATCTCCGAATTGACGCTTGCCGTCAGCACCTGCCACGAGGAGCCGGCGGTTGACGAAATCGTCGATCGCGACGTTGACTGTACTCAAGGCAACTTGCGCAACCGCTGCAATTGCTCGATACGAAGCGCTTACGAGCCTTGGCTCCGCAATCAAGGCGTAGAGCACCTCAAGCTGCTTCGGGCCCGCGGTTCGGCCGCGCGGAGAAGATGTAGCGCGCTCGGAACGCCGACGGCCAACGACGTAAACCAGCGCTTCCGGATGATTCAGCGACACGTTGCCGGCGGTGTCCAGGAACGAGATCTGGTTCTCTCGTAGCCGTTCCGCCATCACTTGGGAAAGCGAGTTGGTCACGAGGAGAAGCGGTTCGCCAAGTTTTTCTTGTGCTTCCTTGAGTTTGGCGACGGTGGCAAACCTGTCCATATGGACCTTCACTTCCACTGGCATCGTGAATTTGCGCCCATGGCCCAGATCAAAATGCATCAGACCATCCAGCAGCGACCTCGGGCCGGCGCTCGCAGGCGGCGCCGAGCAAGCGTGCAAGCCAGTAGCTTCACCAAAAGCAAGGGCAGCCTCTTCCAGAAGAAGCCCCTCTTTCTCCTGCTCATAGGAACGTGGCATAGCGCTTATGTACGATTTCTGTTAAGTGTACGCGTTCCGCGTACATAATGCAAAATCATACAACAAGCTTCTCCTGAGGCCAGGCGTACGGCTTCTGCGCCATGTACGCGTAGCGCGAACGGCCCTAAAGACCGAACGACCAGAGAGGCATCTATAAGTAACAAATATCTTCTGGCAATCAAGTCTTTGCACCGTTGGCAACACGCCGCAGCGCTCGGCATTCATGCTCTTTCCAAGCCAACGGCAACCTGAAACGCCGCGATCAAACCGCTGTATTCACATCGTTGTAATCACACCGTCATTTGCATTGTGAACAATACATTCTGTTACAAAACGTTCACAACGCTCATGACACTCCCTACGACACGTCGTGCAGGTGCTTCCGCGCTTGCCCTGCTCGCCTCTGTTTTCGCCCTTGCCGCCTGCGGGGGTGACGAGCAGGCATCCCAGGCTCAGCCGCAGAACCCGCAGCCGACGGCCGAGGGCAAGCCGCTGTCCCTGACGATCCTGCACGTCAACGACCACCATTCCCACCTCGACGCGGAATCGGTCAAGCTCAACCTGATGACCGCCGCCGGCAAGCGCGAAGCGATCGACGTGGAATATGGTGGCTTCGCCCGCGTGACCTCGGCCATCAAATCCCTGGCTGCGGCGACGCCCAACGTGCTGAAGATGCATGCGGGCGATGCCGTGACCGGCGACCTGTATTTCAATCTGAACGACGGCAAGGCAGACGCAGACATGATGAACACCGTCTGCTTCGACTCGTTCACGCTTGGCAACCACGAGTTCGACAATACCGATGCCGGCCTCAAGAAATTCATCGACTTCCTCCATGCCGGCAACTGCAAGACGCCGGTGCTGAGCGCCAATGTCAAGTTCGCGACCAACTCGGCACTGGCCGGCAGCCCGGTGAAAGCCTCCACGGTGGTGGAGCGCGACGGGCAGAAGATCGGCATTATCGGCCTGACCATTGCCGACAAGACCAAGAATTCCTCCCGTCCGGATGCAGGCACGACGTTCCAGAACGAGGCCACCGCTGCCCAGGCCGAAATCACCCGGTTACGCAGCCAAGGCATCAACAAGATCATTGTTGCGTCGCATGTGGGCTACACGGGCGAGCTGGCGCTGGCCAGACAGCTCAGCGGCGTAGACGTCATCGTCGGCGCCGACTCGCACACGCTGCTCGGCCCGGCGGACCGCATGTCGGCGCTTGGCCTGACCCCCGAGGGCGAGTATCCGACCCGTGTCGCCGACAAGGATGGCAAGCTCGTCTGCGTCGTGCAGGCGTGGCAATACAGCTACGTGGTAGGCGAACTGAAGGTCGATTTCGACAAGAATGGCGACGTCACCGGCTGCCAGGGCAAGCCGCATGTGCTGATCGGCGACACGTTCAAGCGCGGCACCGCCGCCGTATCGGACGCCGACCTCGCCGCCATCAGGCAGGACATCGCTGCCAGCGGCGTGCTGCGACAGACAGCGCCGGATGCCGCAGCGGCCGCCACGCTCGCCGGCTACAAGTCCGCCAAGGATGCACTAGGCAAGAAGGTCGTCGCCACGGCACCGGCCAACCTTTGCCTGCGCCGCGTGCCGGGCACCAAGCGCGATGCCACCCGTTCCGTGCTGGGCGACGTGTGCAACAAGGACGCCAATGTCATTGCCCACGGCGGCGACGTGCAGCAGTTGGTGGCACAGGCGTTCCTGGAGCGCGGGAAGGCCTTCTTCAATGCCGACATCTCGATCCAGAACGGCGGCGGCGTCCGCGTTGACCTGCCGGCCGGCGACGTAACGGTCGGCGGCATCTACAGTGTGTTGCCATTCAAGAACACGCTGGTGCAGCTCAAGATGACGGGCGCCGAAGTCAAGGCCTCCCTGGAGGACGCCGTTTCCGCCGTGGTAGCCAACAACACGGGCTCCTATCCCTATACTGGCGGGCTGCGCTGGGCCATCGACCTGAACCAGCCGGCCGGGTCGCGCCTCAGCCAGCTGGAAGTGAAGTCCGCATCGGGTTATGTGCCGCTGGACCCGGCCAAGACCTATGCCGTCATCACCAACAATTTCCTCGCCGATGGCCAGGATGGCTACACGACGATGAAGAGCGTCGTCGGGGCACGCCGAAGCGACGTCGGGCTGGACTACGCCGAGGCCTTCCTGACTTATGTCGAGGGACTGCCAGGCGCATCCAAGGAACTGAAGAAGCTGCCGGTGGCGGACTACAGCACGCAACTGTTTACCGATA
>NZ_JARJLM010000626.1 GCF_029335485.1 Cupriavidus basilensis | reverse complement strand
GGGCGTCCATGTGGAACGCAGCCTGCGCAGCCGCGCGGCAGTCCGCTTACTCGGGCTCAGCCACTTCGTTGCCCTTGCGGTCGATGTGGAACCAGCGCCCGCCGGTCATCGGGGTATGCCCGTGGCTATCCGTTACACCGCGATAGCAGCCATTGCAGACCCTGGCGATGCCGTTACGGAATGGCCATCCCCAGTCGTAAGTGGTGGCGATGGCCTGACGAAAATCGGGGCCGAAGTAGCCGATCTTTCCGTCCACCCGCGCACGCACCAGGCCCTCCGCAAAATCGTCGGCCCAATTGTCGTGGCTGATCACCGCCAATGATGCGCCGCTGCGGTCGACGTAGTAGTACTGGCCGTTGGCCAGCAGCGAAGCGACGCCCCGTTTATCGAAATCCAGGCGGCGCAGATGCCCTTTTGCGAGGTGCAGGCCTGTGGCGTCGGGGCGTACGCAATCGCGGTAGATGCGCCAATCGCCTTTCCTGTCGAAGTAGTTGCAGCTTTGCGCTGGATCGGTCCCGACCGGCGCGGCGGTGCCGGGCACCGCGCCAACCAGGCACAGGGCGGACAGGCAGAAGCCGTGCAGGAGACGGATGGGATAGCGGCGCAGAATCGCGCCGGACAGACAGAACATCAAGGCTCCCGGTGACTGGCGATTCGTCGATTATGCCGTCCAGGCAACGTCGTGCTGCGAGGTTGCGCCGAAGGCGCGTCATATGCTGACAGCGTGCGCCATCGCATCATTCTATCCGGGCTTTTTTTTCAGTTGCTGGCGCAGCCGTATGCCCTTGGCAATCCGAGCCAGGGAGAGATGCCGCTTGTCCTCGCTCAAGCCGCGAGCATGGAAAGCAAGGCCCGCTACGCACGGGGGTTGCCGGCCGGAGATGACAGGGCTACCAGGTAACCGAGCCCGGTCGCGCCGCCAATGCCGGCGCCCGCCAGCTGCAACGTGCTGCCCCGCACCTCGATCCTGACCGGATCGGTCTTCTTCCATTGCTTCTTCGGCACCACCAGCTTCCAGACCGCGTCCTTGTCCGCATCGCGGAAAAGTGCCACGACGCCGACGTATTCGGCGTCGGCATGCATCGGCTCGGAGAGACTCACGCTCGCTTCCGGGCGCAGTACCACGTCCATGGTGCGGAGCAGATCCGGTTTCAGCGATTCCAGGTCATTCATCTGCATCTGTGCATAGCTCAGTTGCTCGAAGGCCTGGGGGGACTTCAGCTGGTAGATCCGCACCACCGTCGATAACGATTGTCCGGCGCTAGTCGCATTCAGCGACGTTCGGCTGGCGAGATCGAGGTTCATGGTCTTGACCTGCGTCGTGAAGGCCCATTTCGCCGCCTCCACGGTGCTGTCTTTCATGGCTTGCCCGATCCCGCAACCGGCGACGGCAAGGGTAGTGAGCAGGGCTATGCCACCGCTTCGAAGCTGTTGCTTCATCGTGTTGAACCTCTTTCTGTAGTGTGTCGCTGCCGGCCATTGGCCTGGCCGTCTTCCTGCTGCGCGGGCGACCCGGCGCCGCCCCCCTGCCAGATTCCCAGTTGCACGCGCGTGATGGCGTCGCCGGGATCCGCGTCTTCCATGGCGGCGGACCGCCTGAGCTGCGTGGTGTAGCCGAGACTGGCCTGATCCGAATTCAGCGCCGGCGCCGGCATCAGCGAGCGCCGCACGTGCATTTCCAGATGCGCGTGCGCTGCGTAGCCCAGGTAGAAGCGCAGCAGCGCCATGACCTCCCGGTGCATCTCCCGCCCCGGCATCAACCCGAGCACCGATTCGCGCGCCGTTGGCTGGATCACGACGCGCACGGCATTCGTGCGATCGTGGAAGCCGCGTCCCAGCACGCAATTCTCCCCGAGCGGCATCCGTTCGGCCGAATCGAGGCGAACCCACACCGGGTGGAATTCCGCTACCGTGACCTGCGCATCCGGCACGGCGTGCTGCAGCACGCCGGCCAGGCCTTCCGCGGTGCGCGTGCGCTGGCTGGCCAGCCCCAGCATCGACAGCAGCTTCTGCGTAGGAACGCTCTGCCCCGGCTCCGACTGGCCGAAACCCAGCCCCAGCAGGCTCAGCAGATAGCGCGACACCGCATCCTGCCCGCCCTGCCGGAAGCCCACGGGATAGCGGTATTTACGCGCGACGCGGTAGAACTGCGTAACGATCCGGTGATGAAACAGGTCGAGAAACGCCGCCAGTGGCTCCGCGCCATCGCGATGCTGCGCAATCTCGTCCACGAAATAGGACGGCATGCGCGCGTCGACGCCATAGAGGCCGAGGAAGGTCGTGCGGACCACCGGCGGCAAATCGGGATGGTCGCTGTCGTGCTCTACCGCATCGATCTCCCGGCCAGGAAACCCGAGCCGCCCGCGCGAGCGGAAACGCACTGGCTCGCCGGCCGGTGAATCGGTTGTGCCCAGCGGTGGCCGCTGCGGCGCCGAGAGTTCGATCAGCTCGCACAGCCGGAAGAAGTTCATTTCCGGCGCGTTGGCCAACAGGGCCGGCAATAACGCAGCAGGTGCCGCCGTAACCCGATCTGTCCGGTTCAAAACGGTGCCCCCTCGCCCTTGCTGTCCGGCCACACGATACGCTCCCCGCCTGGCTGCGCGACGATCACCAGCCGGGTGTAGAGGTTCAGGGTGGCGTACAGCGCCAGGAATCGATCGAGCATCTCGCCGAACAGTTCCACATCGCCCGCGCCGGCAAAGCGGGTGCCATCGAGCGTGACCTCGATTTCCACCCCGCGCAGCAGGCCGCCCTTGACGAGCTTCTGCAGGGGTCGGTGACGCACATCGGTAATGGCATCGATGCGGCGGCGGTTCAGTTCCCCGTCGGTCCAGTCGTAGAGGGCAAGGCTGCCCCGGAGGACCTCGGCATCGAGCAGCGACAGATAATTTGGCGCCAGGTGAGACAGCACGCGCCAGTGGAAACGGTCGGCGGTCGGCGGATAGACCGGCAAGGTCGGCGCCGTCAGGTTGCGCACCGCGCCGACATGGTTGAAGCCGCCGCGCATCCGGGCAATGCCCGCCTCGCGCAGCCCCTTGCGCGGCAACATGCCGTTGGTGCCGGTCACCGACAGCGACAGGGTCTCCTGCGGCAATACCTGTTGCTGCTCCCAGGCATGGCCGCCGAGCACCACCCAGGTATCGAAGCGGCCCGAGGGGCCACGGCGCATGCGGGTGTGGAAGTAGCGCTCCGGCATTTCGTGCCGCAGCATGCCGCCGCGGTGGCGGAAGGCCGCGAACGGGGCATACTCGAAGCGCTCGCCGGAGGCGGCCTCGAAGCCGCGCACGGTGTCGACCGAGTACGCCTCGACGTGTTGCCCGTGATGCTCCAGCGCCCGCACCCGGTACTCGGTCTCGAACTGCGTGACCGTGATCGGATCGGCCTCCAGTTCGAACAGGTTGATGATGGGAGCGCAGAAGAGCCGCACGTTCTCGGCCGAGAAACGCATGTCGTCCGGAAACGGCTTGGCCAGCACCACCTCCACATCGAAGTGGCCGGCCTGCGGCGGGATGGCGTCCATGTCCAGCCCGACCAGATCGACGAACATGAACTTCTCTGGAAACGTGAAATATTCCAGCAGCAACTGGTAGCCGCCAAAGGCGTTGTCCGGCTTTGGCCACAGGCGCTCCTGCGTGCCGAAGCCGGCAGGCTCCAGACGCAAGCCCGCCATGGGCTGCGGCAAGCCCGGACGGTCGGCCGGGTAGCCGGGCACCCGCACATGCATGGACACGGGATCCGCGGTGAGCGCCGCGTAGAGCGCCAGCGCCAGCGGCCGGTCAGCGTGCAGGTAGAGCCGAAGACGGGGCACCGCCAATTGCTCACGCTGTGCCTGTGCCTGCAAGGCGAGCCGCAGGCGAATGACGGAACGGCCATCCTCGCGTGCATGGGCGCTGGCCTCGGTCAGGCGCAGCGGGTACAGTTCGACCGCCTGCGTGGTCCGGTAGATGCACTCGACCCCATCGCGGCCACTGCCCGCCTGGGTGTCGAGCGCCACGGGATCGGACACGACCTCGAGTCCGGCTGGCAGGGTCTCGTGGCGCTGCAGCGCGCCGCCGGCCGGCGTCAGCTCCAGGATCGACAGCGACGGAATCATGCGCAGGTAGTGCGGCCACAGCATGCTGACCAGCCCTTCGGTCAGCTCCGGCAACTCGTCGTCGAGCTTATGGCGCAGGCGCCCCATCAGGAAGGCGAAGCCCTCGAACAGCCGTTCGACGTGGGGATCGCGCTCGCCGATGCGGTCGATGTTGAGCATGCGCGCGCGGTCGGGAAACGCCTGCGCGAATTCCTTGCCGGCTTCGCGCAGGTAGCGCATCTCCGCTTCGTAGTAGCGCAGGATCTCGTTGTCTTGGGTGGGATGATTCATAAGGGAGAGTGGTCGCTGATGGTGGTCGCTGATGGTGATCGCTGAGCGTGCCGGCTATCTAGGCGAGGGCCACGGCGCGGGCCGGGTCGATGGCGGTCAGGTCTCCCACCAGCGCTTCGATGCGATGGGCCAGGGCAACCTTGTCCGCATCCTTGCGCATCATGCGCACCTTCAGCAGCCGCAGCAGTTGCTGCTTGGCCTCGAACGCCAGCGCTGGCTCCCAGGCGGCCACCTGGAAGCGCTGGGTATGCTGTTCCAGGGCATTCAGCAAATGCAGGGCCGTGTCCGCCCGGTCGGCACGCTCGGCCACGCGTGCCATCACCAGTTGCCGCACAAAGCGGTCCCGCTCGCCGTGCGGCGCCGGCAGGCCCTGCAGCCAGGCGAAGGCGGCATCGAGGCTCTGCTGCGCGGCGAGATCGGCCGCCTGGGCCTCCGTTTCCGCCCAGTCGGTGCTGGCGCACACCACCGCCACGGGCGCCACCGGTTCTCCGCGCTCTACGTCGCGCACGGTGGCGTGGCGCGCTATCCATTCCAGCGTGGTGTCATCCGCGAACGGCGTGCCGTCGGCAAAGGCCAGTTGATCCAGGCCGGGCAGGCGCTCCAGCATCAATGCGCAGTCGGTGGCCAGCAGGTCTCGCACCCACGCGCGACCGCGGGCAGCCCCGGCGGGATACTCGCCGCCGGCCTGGTCCTGGGCGGCGAAGGCGTAGCACTGCAAGTCCAGCCAGAAGTGATTCGCCCCCTCGGCAAAGGCCTGCTCCACGCGGTCGAGCAGTTCCGGCCACTGCCTTTGCAGCAGCAGGCGCTTGAGTTGGGCGCGCAGTTCCGCGCGGGGCGCCGCCAGGCGCGTCCTGCCGCTGGCCTCGTGCGGCGGGACCTCGGTGAGCGTATCCCAGCGCACGCAGCGCAACAGCCGGTAGGCGGCGAGATAGCCCTCGGGCTGCTCGCGCAGGAACAGCGCCATCTGGCGTGCCCGGTCCAGCAGGTCGCGCGTGGAAGCCACCTCGCCCGCCGCGGGCGGGCCCGCAATGGCACGTGGCCTGGATGTGTCGTCCCGCCCGGCATGATCGGTGGCTGGCGCGGACTCGACCCGGCCCTCGAATCTGCGAAACAGGGCGTCCAGTGCCGGGCGCGCCGGTTCCGGCCATTGCGCGGTGCGCTCCACGATCAAGGCCAGCGCGGACAGGGTTCGCTCCAGGTGCGCGCCGGCGAGGCCTTGTACCCGCTCGAGCCGGTTCGTGAAGGTCGCGCCGGCCAGCCATTCGAGCGCCGCCTTGCGGCTTTCCGCACGGGCCGGCAGCAACTGGGCGCCAAAGCGGTCGATCAGCGCCGACAACAGTTCGAGGCCGGCGGCGATACCCTCGGCGCCATCGCGCCGCATGCGTCCGTAGACGTAGTAGACCGCCAGGCGCACGTCCTTCGCGTTCGCCTTGAGCAGCCGCTCGGCGGATTCCACGATCATCGTATCGTTGACGTCGGACAGCTTGGCCACCTCATCCTTGATGGCAAGGAAGTCATCGTCGTAGCCGGGATCGTCCCCGGCCGGCGCATCCTGACGGATCGGCTGCAGCCACGGCTCCCAGCGGGCCTGCGTGGAGCGGGCCAGGTCCGATGGCGCGCGCGAGCCGAACAGCGCGTTAAGCAGATTGCTGAACATCGTCTCTCCTCCTCTTGCCCTAGCGCGGCGGACCGGGATTGGCACGCGACGCAACCGGCGGCTCCCTGCCCACAAAGATCCGCGACGGCAGCACAAAACCGCGCAGCGCCAGCATCTCCAGCGGGCCATGGCCGACCTCGGTGCGCAACTGGTAGCGGATCGGGTAGACCATCCCCGCCGGCGCCGGCAGCCGTGCGTCGCGCTCGGTCAGGCTGTCCGGGTCGGCGGGGTGGGATGGCGCCTGCCCTTCCGGCTGGCGCTCGCCCGTGCCGGGCTTCGGCCCCGTGCCGTCGGGCACACCCTGCCAGGTCAGCTGGAAGGTGGCGCTGTCGATCGGTACGATGCGCGCCCGCTCCAGCATCCGCACCAGCCCCCAGCGTCCGCCGAACTCGTAGTTCTTGTTGGTGCCGGCCTTCTCCGTCTGCCATTGCAGCCGGGTGCCCGGATCCTGCGGGTGGCTGGCGGGCCAGGCCATGGCCTGCCACGTCTCGCGCTGGTTGTAGTAGTGCAGCTTCTGGCCGTCCAGGGTCAGCACCGTGTCGGTCAGGCCCGGGGTCGGAATCGGCATGATCTCAAAGCGGTACCGCGGCTCGCCTTGCGCCAGCAGGTGGGCGGCAATCCGCTGCAGGGTATTGATGGCCTTGAGGAAGGCCGGGTCGAAGGCCTGCGCCTGCCCGCCGGTGGCGGCTGGCACCCATTGGTCGCCCTGCAGCTCGAGCACGCCGGCCAGCTGGGTGCCGAGGAAGCTGGCGATCAGGCCGCCCTGCGGGCGCAGGAAGCGCGCCAGCTCCGCCAGCGAGGCATCATTGGCGGTGTCGGCGAACGGGTAGCGGCCGGCGAACGACCGGCCCCACGCCATCGCGATGCCGTGCCGCCAGGCGTCGTTCAGGCTCGCCTGCGCCGGTTGCAGCACGGTCTGGGTGGCCTGCGCGATCGGCCGCACGAACAGCGTCTCGCCCATGCCGGCCCATTGGCTGCCCAGGCTGGCCGCCATCAACTGCGCATAGGCCTGCGTATCGGCCAGCTCCGAGCCCTTGCCCTGGAACAGCGCCTGCGCCATCTGCCGGGCCTGCGCATCGGCATCGGCGCTGTTGCTGATCTGCTGCAGGCGCAGGCGCAAGGCCGTGGCGCGGTCGAGGAACCGTTGCAGGCTCAGGTCGCCGCTGGCGCCCTGCCCGCCCTGGCCACCCTGCCCCTGTTCCACCAGCCGCAGCACCGGACCGAACGCGGCCCCCAGCGGCCCGGCCGGGTCGGCCTTGGGCGCCTCGGGTCCGGGCGCCTGCTTGCCGAGCAGGTCCTGCGCCTTGGCCACCAGCGTGTCGGACAGCGTGTCCTTGCGCGCGCCGGCGCCGCCCTGGTACGCGAGCGACCGCATCAGCGCGATCACCGGCGACTGGCGCGCATCGGCCAGCAGCTTGAGCTGCCCGATCGCCGCCGGCAAGGTGGGGGCGGCTTCCCACTGCAGGCTGTTCATGAAGCGCTGCCAGTGTTCCGCGTAGTCGGCGAAGTACTGCTCGGTCAGTGCGGCCTGCAGGTCCTCGGCGGTGCCGCCGTCAGCCTGCTGCGGCTTGCCCTGTTGCGGCTGCCCATCGGTGAGCACCCAGTCGCTGGCGATCTGCGTGCGCCTGGCCGCCTGCTCGATCGCCGCCGCCACGTGGCCCTCATAGGCCTGGCGGGTGTAGGCGCCCGGCACCGTCATGCCGGTCCGCACCAGCCCGCGCGTGTCGGTTCCCGCGGTCAGCGACACCAGGGTCTGGTCGGGATACTTGCTGCCGACGCCCTCGATCACGCCACGGTAGACCGTATCCTGCGCGTTGCGCTCCCCGATCACCGCCAGCAGGGTCGCGCGCGCGCCGGCCACCAGTTCGGCGCGGGGCTCGATGCGCCACGCCGGGTTGGCCTTGAGGTGCTGCGCATGGAACTGGAACAGCCGCTCCGCCAGATCCTGCTGCTCGCCCGGCGTGATGCGGGCCCCGGTGGACCACCGCCGGACCAGCTGCGGCGTCAGGAACGCCGGCTCGGCCCGCTCGGGGCTGGCCAGCATCAGGTAGGTCTTCAGTGCCTCGTGACCGCCCAGCGCCCACCGGCTGGTCTGCTCGTCCAGCCCGGTGGCCCGCATTTGCGCGAGATCCACCAGGGTCGCCTCCAGCTCCTGCTGGACCGGCATGACGAGCCGCTCCCGGCTGGCTTGCACGTAAGGCGTCCACAGCGCCGCCAGCACCGCCGGATCGCGGTTCAGGCCAAAGCGGGTCGCCAGCGGCGCGCGCTGCCCGGTGCGGTATTCGAAGCGCCCGATCTCCTGCTGCAAGGCAAGGAGTGCCCGCAGGCGCGTGGCTTCGTTGGGCGCCGACCGGACGTCGTTGACCGCCCGTTGGGCGGCCTGCACGTCCCGCCCGTTCAGCACGGCGGACACCAGCATGCCTACGCTCCACAGACCGATGGCGGCGAGCGCCGACACCGAACCGACCGTTGTCGGGTGCCAGCCGGTCCGCCGGCCCGGCTGGCGGCGGGCCGCCTCCCCCAGGTACTGCCAGAGCGGCAGGCTGGCGCCGCCCTGCACATCCGCGTTGCCCCCGGCCGCCAGCGGACAGGGGGCGAAGGCAATGCCACGGACCGGGACAGGCCGGCGTTGCCTGGGCGCCAGTCCCGCAATCCAGTCGGCGAGCGCCTTGCCGCGCGTATCGAGCCGCTGGGAAAGCTCGCCCTGATAGCGGTCGCGGTGGTCCAGGACCACCTGTTCGATGCTGCGCCACACCAGCCGGTCGCGCAAAGCCTGCAGGGCCCGCTCGATCGAACCGGCATCCGCCTGCTTGGGGAATTCGCAGGCGATGACGGGGGTATCGCCGCTGGCCACCGCGTCCGTCCGCGCCACATCGAGCAGCCAGACCGGGGCCGACCAGCGCAGCACCTCGGCGATGCGCGCGAGATGGATGCCCCAGGGCAGAGCGCCACGGCGCTGGGCAGGCAGATCCGCCTCGCCGTCCGTCACAAGGACAAGCGCGTCAACCGGACGGCGCCGGCGCAGCTTGTAGACCTGTTTGAGCCAGGCGGTATCGAGTTGGCCGTCCTGGGTTGTCTTGCTCCACAGCAGCACCGCGTCGGGGGTGATCAGCCAGCCGGACGCCACGATCTCCGGCAGCAGGCGGGTAATGGTGGGATCGTCGCCGGTGAGGAGCAGCCAGGGTTGGCGGTAGCGCCAGCGCCATCCAAAGGTAATTCGAAGCGCTGAACGCAAATCCACCGAGCGAGCAACCGCTGAAGCAGCGCCAGCCCTGGCTTCTGTCGCCGCCCTGTCGAGCACCGCAGGGGGTTCCAGTGACTGCTCTTTCGACGCCATCTGAAATCCCTGTCGAATCCCCGTGCGTCGAGAGAACGCAAATGCAAACAACGCCAACGCCACGGCGCCGATGCCCGCAAGCTCCCGGTCATGTTGGCCGAACCAAGCACGCAGATGCTCCGTATCGACAGTCAAAAACACATAGACCGTAACTGCCGCAAGTACGCTCGCCAGTATCAGCCACCGGCCCCAAGCATGATTCTTCAACTCAACTTCCCCCAGGTTTTGCTGGCACAACGACACACAAATGCGTTTGGTCACCGCCTGGCTCTTGCCATGCAACCAGTTGGCGCTCCGGATCCTGAGCCGCGGCTTCCAGCGCGGCAGCAAGGGCGATCCAGCCGTTCACCGGCCCATGCGCGCCAAGGATGTCGTCCAATTGAAGAACCAGCGGCTTATGCTCAACCGGTGCACAGAGTTCAGTCAGCAGCGCTATCCGATCCTCCCGGTCATGGCCCGATAGCCAGGCGCGCGGCAAGGCGCCCGGTCTTCCCTGCACGTCCAGCATCTGGCGCAGATCGGCAGCGATAGCCCCCAGCGGAGACGTCATCGGCCGCAGGATTAATGCCGCAGGGGCGTGCTCTCGACCGGCATGGCGCCGCCCGACGGCCGCCCTGGGCCCCAGCAGCAATGCCGCAGCACCCTCGCTGAACCGACTGTCACCTGTGTCGGACCAGATCTGCGCGGCGATGACCAGTTTGATTGGCATCCCATCTGCATCGAGACACGCTTCAAGCCATTGCGCGCAGTGCCCCGAATGGGCGTGAACGACCGTGATATGCATGGCAAGGTCCGGCGCCACTGCCTCCAGCAGGCGTTTTGCATTTGCCTTCCATTGCGTCTCCCGTGCCGGCGACGCATCGTCGAGCACGAGTAAAACCTCGATCGATTGCAGCGCCACCAGGACATCCGAGAATCGATCCGCGATGAGGCCAAGCAGCGTCTCGCACCGGGTATCGGCTTTATTCCCCCCCGCCCAGGGGAATCCGACAGACCGCCCCACATTCACCGGCAAATCGGCACCGCCAGCAGCAAGTGCCCCCGCGCCCGGGACAACGGGCAGGAATGCCGCCGCCCGGATGACCGGCAGGGGGCGCCGCGCCCAATCCCGCCAGAGCGAGGTCAAGCGGGCGGACTCCCTCTCGCTCTCCTCGGCAACCAATTGTTCCCGCTCCCACTGCACAAGCCGCAAGCCGAACAACAATCCAAAAGCACATGCGGGGAGTGCAATCAACAAGAGCCAGAAGCTCAATGTGTTGGTCGCGCTTCCCTGTGGCCACAGCAGCAGTACGGTTCCGGCACCGCCGCCCATGACGGCCACGAAGACAGAAAGCCAGACACTCATCCTGATGGGAGCGGGACGATCGAATGCCGTCAGCGCGGGAATAGGCCACGGCATGGGTCAGCGGGCCGAGAGCGTGGAGTGGACCGCAAGGATCGAGCATCCGCACGCCGCCTTGCAAAGATGCGTCACCAGCGGCTTGCCATCCGAGCGCATCGTTTCATCGCCTTCGACAATGGGATTGACGCCGTGCCCGTCAATCGGACAGTAGACGAGATCCCCCAGCAAGGCTGCCCGCTTGCCGTTCTCGAAAATTGTCGAGGTGGCTGTCATGACATAGCCGTTGTGATCCGTCGGATCGCCTTCGAACGCAATTGCTCTCATGGGAAATAGAATCGCTTTCATTCGGTTAGATCGTTCACTGGGTTCCATGCCGTTTCACGCAGTCATCGCCTTCATGCTGAATGTCATTGCTTGCTCCCGGACGTACCGGACCACTAGTCACGCACCAAACTGCCATTCTTCAGGCGATACATCGACAGTCCATGCTTCAAATCGTGCCCCCTCGCGTCTTTCACGCAGCCGCTGTCTTTCCCAAGAGAATAAAGAAAAGCATCTATCATCAGCAGAACACCATCGATACACCACCAGACTCCCAATCCACCCAGTGCGAGCAGCTTCAAGGTTCCAGTCCTGTATTTGCCGAGATAGAAGCGGTCTGCTCCGGCTAGTCCAAGAAAGAATTTTAGGAGCAGCGCAATCATGCGATTCTTTTGCATGGTCATCCCTGTGGTTAGTTGAAGGAGAAGCACGGATGCGCGGCGGTGGATCGGAGGGAAAACCGTATCGCGCACTACTTGTCGGCCTGTGCAACGGGATGGTCCTGGTTGACGGCGCAGCGCAAGGAGTGCGTCGCTGTGGGACCCGGGCCGACAACGTCGGTGAGAATATCTTTTCCGATGAGCATGGGATCGTGTGCGAACCGCATCATGTTCAGCCCCCCAACATAGTCACTA
>NZ_JARJLM010000625.1 GCF_029335485.1 Cupriavidus basilensis | reverse complement strand
TGAACTCGACTTCCGGTAGCGCCGGCAGGCTGGCGCTATTGACCGGCGGCGTGAGGCCGCGCCCGGAAAGGTATTGCGCGCGCACGGTAATGCCCAGGCCGCCGCGCGCCGCGGCGATGCAGCCGGAATGACTGCTGCTGGTGCAGACGATCTGCCAGCGCATGCCGGCCTTGGCGAGCGTATCCAGCACGATGGCCCGCGTGACGCTGGGCTCGGGCACCAGGATCAGCGGCAGGGGCTGCCTGAGATCGGCCACCGTGCCGGGCCGCGCGAGCCACTCCAGCTTGCCCCTGAACAGGGGAGAGCCGCGCCGGTCGCCTTCGCGGCGCTTGCCGATCATCAGGTCCAGGGCACCGGCATCCATCAGCTCGTAGAGCTTGCCGGTCATGCCGATGGTGATTTCCAGTTCCACATCCGGATGCGAGTTGCGGAACGCGGCCAGTACATTGGGTAGCGGACCCAGCGCCAGGTCGTCCGATGTACCCAGCCGCACGCGGCCCTGCAGGCGCGGCGCATGGAACTGGGATTCCGCGCGGGCGATGGCTTCCAGGATCAGCCGCGCGTGCGCCAGCAGGGCCTCGCCGTCGGCCGTCATGGTCAGCGTATGGGTATCGCGCACAAACAGCCGGCGGCCCACGTGCTGCTCCAGGCGCCGGATATGGTCGCTGACACTGGACTGGGACAGGCCAAGCTGGCGCCCCGCGTCGGTGAAGCTGTGGGCGGCGGCAACGGTGGCGAAGGTCTTGATCCAGACGGGGTTGAGCATGCCGCATTGTCATCGGATTATCCGATCACAGTCAATATATCCAGCGGGGTTCCCGATTGGCGCGGCAGTCATTAACATCGAAAGCATTGCGGTATCGCGTCTTGCCGGATCCCGCCCCCGCGATCCGCGCCGGCTACCGCGCCGGCTACCGCCGGTCTTTGCCTCGAGATGTGCCAGATGACAAGCCAATCCTCACACAAAGCCATGCTGTGGATCGTCGCAGCGGGCTTTTTCATGCAAACGCTGGACACCACCATCGTCAACACCGCGTTGCCCGCGATGGCGCGCAGCCTCAACGAAACGCCCCTCGACATGAAACCGGTGGTGGTGGCCTACACGCTGACCATGGCCATGCTCACGCCGGCTTCAGGCTGGCTGGCGGATCGCTTCGGTACCCGTCGGGTCTACTTCGCCGCCATCCTGGTGTTCGTGCTGGGCTCGCTGTTTTGTGCTGGCGCGCAAAGCCTCGACCAACTCGTGATCGCGCGCGTGATCCAGGGCATCGGCGGTTCGATGCTGCTGCCCATCGGGCGGCTGGCGGTGCTGCGCAGCGTCTCCGGCGAGCAATACATCGCGGCGCTTGCCTTTGTCTCTGTGGCGGGGCAGGTCGGCCCCATCTTCGGTCCGGTGCTGGGGGGCTGGATCGTGCAGACCGTGGCCTGGCACTGGATCTTCCTGATCAACGTGCCGGTGGGCGCGATCGGGCTGCTGGCCGTGTTGCGCTACCTGCCCGACAATACCGTTGGCCGCGCGCCGCCGTTCGACTTCATCGGCTGCGGTCTGCTGTCGCTCTGCATGGTGGCGTTCTCGCTGGCGCTGGACACGCCGCACGAAGCCAGCCACGCGGCATGGAGCGGCAGCCTGTTCGCGCTGAGCCTGCTGTCCGCGCTGCTCTATATCCCGCACGCGCGGCGCCGGCGGGAACCGCTGTTCAGGCTGGCGCTGTTCCGCGAGCCCAATTTCAGCATCGGCCTGGCGGGCAACCTGGTCTGTCGCATCGGTTCCGGCGCGGTGCCGTTCCTGATGCCCTTGCTGATGCAATTGCAGCTCGGCTACACGCCGCTGCATTCCGGCCTGATGCTGCTGCCGGCCGCGCTGGCCGGCGTGGTGGCCAAGCGCTGGATCGTACCGCTGGTCAAGCGCTATGGCTACGACAACTTCCTGCTGGTCAACACCGTCCTGGTAGGCGGCTCGATCGCATCGTTCGCGGCGATCTCCCCGGGCTGGCCGCTGGCTTTGTCGATCGCGCAGCTGGCCTTGTTCGGCGCCACCAACTCCATGCAGTTCGCGGCCATGAACAGCGTGACGCTGAAAGGTCTGAGCGTGGAAGATGCCGGCAGCGGCAACAGCTTGTTCTCGATGGTGCAGATGCTGGCGATCGGCCTCGGGGTGACCATCGGCGGCGGTCTGGTCAGCCTGTTCACCGCGCAGCTCGGCGTTGCCGGCACGGCTTACCGGCTGGCGTTCTTCAGCGTCGGTACGATTACGCTGCTATCGGCCGTGGTGTTCCGCCGGCTGGATGTCGGGCAGCTCGACAAGGGCCGCAGCGTGGCTGGCGTGGCCAGCCGCTGAGCCGGCGGCCGGGGGCTTTACTCCGTCACGCCGTTTTCGCGCAGCAGCCGTTCGCACTCGTCGAGCAGGTCATGCGCAAAGGCCGACTGGTAGTTGGGGTCGAGCGCTTCCATCATTTCGTGGGCGGTGTACAGGCCCGCCTCGCGCGACAGCGTGCCGGCGAGCTGGCGGGCAAACTCGTCGCTCAACCGGGACAGCAGGCGCCGCTCGGCCAGCGCAAGCTGCAGCCTGGAGCGCGACAGCCATAGCCCCGCCAGCGTGGCGCCCTGGGCATCGGTCATCCACTGGCGGTGCTCGTAGTACGCCGACAAGCGCTCTGCGGCAAGGGCGAACAGCAGCGCCTTGCGGGTATCGAAGTTGATCCTGGGGATGGGTGCGGCCGGGGCCGATGTGTCGGGAGGCGAGGTTTTCATGATGGCTTGCAACAAATGCGGAGGGCGCGAGCCTA
>NZ_JARJLM010000624.1 GCF_029335485.1 Cupriavidus basilensis | reverse complement strand
AAATACAACAACTGAATCACGCGCAGCTATCCTTAGCCCAGACTGAGCGGTCATCAATATAATCGCAATCAAAAACAAATAATGAGCCGGTTGCGGCACGCCACTTTTAAAAAAATAAAATTGACTTGAAAATACAGCAAGCGCAAACATTAAATTAATAACCACAGATCAATCCTATATAGTTTCACCTCTAATTTAACAACAATTCAATTCGCTCAAGAAAATCATCGGATTGCAGTGATCTGGAGAATTTCTTTATTGTATTTATGTTTGGCTTAAAAAAGCAAATATCATCCGTAGATGCTATCGAAATTATGACAGAGCGAATTGCCTCAAAATCGCTTCCACAGACAACGCCAACGCCACAGGAATCAATCAGCTGCCCGATTGCTGAATCCTTCTCGCTTCCAACACTTAAAATAGGAGTCCCGCTTGCTACATATTCAAAAATCTTGCCGGTAAGAACACCCTTGGCATCCGCCGAACCACTCTCCAACAAAAGCAGTAGATCAGCACTCTTCTGAGCTTGTAGAGCTACGTCTCTTGTGACATGGCCATGCACATGAACGTAGGAATTTGCCGCATAACTCTCAATAATCTTCCCAAGCTCCGGCTGTCGTGCACCATAAAAATGCACTTCGACGCGACCATGCGGAATCTCATTTTTTTTCAATAAATCATTAATTGCGGAAAACAATGGTCCTGGATCTCTGCGCCCCGGATAGATAATTCCGGTATAAACGATCTTTATCGAGCGGCCGACAATTGAGGCGCGCTTCTTGGAAAGATTGAGTTTAACCTCGTCCAGCGAAAGATCGTACCCATTGTAGACTACCTCAACGTCTTTTCCTAAAAGCGCGCAAAGAGATTCAGCCAGTGGCGCAGATACTGTTGTAACCAGATTCGCCTCCTTCATAGTTCTACGCTCAAAATCCCTCTCCCGGATTTTTTGCCGCGACGTCATATTTGACAGATGATTCTGACTCCAAAGGTCTCTATAGTCAGCCACCCATCTTATTTTCGGATTATATTTCTTTATTTCCGACGCAATAACATGGCATCCACGAGGACCGTAGGTACTAACAACTAAATCAACCCCCTTTTCTTTAACCAGCGCGGAGCTAATCAATCCTGCCTTGCGTGCCCAACCATCTCTAATATCCAAATCAAGATCAATCAATCTCATTATGGGCCCCTTAAATTTCTTTAGCCCAGCAATTACCAATCCCTTGGCCCATCTCGCCAGAATAGATATTCCCCCCCGATTATCCGAATCATCTCGCGATAGATCCAGAAAATAAGGAACCTCGACAACGTGAACGTCCGGAAGTGCTGGAAGATTTAGATCAAGAGGTTCATCAAATGCACATTTCTTCGCAGTAAGAACCGTAACCTTTGCACCTGCCCGACTCCAAGATTTTGCCCATGCATAGGGTCGGTGAGAAGCAATGGAATTCCGAGGAGGCCAGTCATATGCAATTATTAGGATACTTATTTTCTTCATCTGCACATCCACTCAACTATATTTCTCCCCGCGTCACCCGATCCGTAGATATTCGATTCAAATCGTGGAAAATTTGCCGATCTAATCAAATTTGATATTTCCTTTGAATTTGCACCGGCCAGCGCATTATACCCGCCTTCAATTAGCTCAACCCATTCAGTTTCATCCCTTAGGGTTATGCATGGTTTTTTATGAAAATACGCTTCTTTCTGCACCCCACCCGAATCTGTGGCGATTATTTTACAATTGGCTTCCAACCAAACCATCTCCAAATACCCAACAGGATCAACGGCCGTAACATTAGCAGGAAGATTGACGTTCATCTGCGTGAGCTTCTTACTTGTGCGCGGATGGAGCGGCAGAATTATCGGTAGGCCACTTTCTCCAAGCCCGTCGAAAATCCCTTGCATCCGAGCTTCCTGATCCGTGTTTTCCGCGCGATGGATAGTGCAAAGCACGAACTCGTTCGATCTCAAACTCAATGAGTCAAACCAGGCTGGCTTGCGAGCACGCTCGTTATAAAAAAGGGCTGCGTCATACATCACATCACCGACAAGGCGTATTCGGTCATTAGCAATTCCCTCATTACATAGGTTAGTTCGCGCTACTTCGGAGGGAGCAAACAACAGGGCAGCAACGTGATCTGTTAGCACCCTATTAATTTCCTCTGGCATGTATCGGTTGAAGGAACGGAGGCCTGCTTCGACATGAGCCACAGGAATGTGTAACTTCGCGGAGGCGAGTGCTCCAGCCAAAGTGCTATCGGTATCGCCGTAGACGAGGACCCAGTCAGGTCTCTCCGCTTGCATCAGGGCTTCCAGTTTTTCGAGCATTCGGCCAGTATTTTGACCGTGAGTGCCACCGCCAATTCCAAGATTATGGTCTGGAAGGGGAATGCCCAGTTCATCAAAAAATACGTCCGACATATTGGCGTCGTAGTGCTGGCCTGTGTGGACCAGAATCTCGTGTACGTCGGGCCGGTGCTCGACAAACGCTCTCGAGACAACCGCAGCCTTGATGAACTGGGGGCGAGCGCCTATCACAGTTAATACTTTCATAGTATTTAATAAAATATCTAATTAACTAAATTTTTAACAATTTTTGCCGGAACACCGCCGATAACACAATCGCCGTCCGGGAAGCTTTTATTGACTATCGAGCCCGCAGCGACCACTGTCCCCGATCCCAAAACAACGCCGGGCAATATCACTGCATTCATTCCGATCCAGCACTTATCCCCAATAACAACGTCTTGACTATTGTCGTGGGCATCCAAGTCGCCCAGCTTATGATTCGCAGTTATTATTCCAACGTTTGGGCCAATGTACGTCCCGCGTCCAATGTGGATGCATCCCTTGAAATTCTGAAAATACGTTCCCGGAGACTGAAAATTATTCAAATCATCAGGGTGAAAAAAAATGTTGTCGGAAACAGAGACGTGGCACGTCAAGCCTGTTGGAAAAGTTCGAGGCGAACTAAGCCTAAGTATATTTTTTACCCACAGCGATCGAAGTGCCCAAACAAATCCTGCAAATCCAGGATCAAAGTGCTTTCCGGTCAAATATTTTTTTTCAAAAAAAATTGAAAGAAATAGAACAAGTACAGGCCTA
>NZ_JARJLM010000623.1 GCF_029335485.1 Cupriavidus basilensis | reverse complement strand
TGCTGAGCTCTGCCGCCTACGCCGGGGCCCAGAAGGAAGAAGACCTGGCCGACTCGGTGCGCGGCGCGCTTGCCGCTGCAATTGCCGATAGCCGGCCGGTGCGCCCGGTCTTCGCTTCCACGGGAGACCAGCTGGCCTATATCAAGTGGCTCGGGGAAATGTCGCACCGGCTTGCCGGGCGCATCCCCGAGCCGCAGGTGCGCATCGAACTGATCGAGACCGCCTACTACGAAGCCAAGCGCGCCGGGCTGGAACCGGCGCTGGTGCTAGGGCTGGTGCAGGTCGAGAGCAATTTCCGCAAGTACGCGATCAGCTCGGCCGGCGCCCGCGGGCTGATGCAGGTGATGCCGTTCTGGGCGCGCAGCATCGGCGACGGCGACGCCCGCAAGCTCTTCCACCTGCAGAGCAACCTGCGTTACGGCTGCACCATCCTTCGCCACTACCTGGACCGCGAGCAGGGCGACCTGTTCCTGGCGCTGGGCCGCTACAACGGCAGCCGGGGCCGTCCCGATTATCCCAATGCGGTGCTGGCGGCCTGGAAGCGCTGGCAATTCTCCGAAGCCGCCGTCACCGTGGCCGGCGACCCCGAAGCCGGCACCACCACCCGCGGCCGCGCGCTGCCGCCCGAGGCGCCGGAGCGCAACCCGTTCTCGCCGCAGCGCTTGGCCAATCCGTCATGAGCGGCATCCCCGGCACCCCCGGCAAGGCTGGCTATACCAGTTCCTCGGCGGACCTGGAGCACTGGCTGCGGCGCCACCTCGCGCAGGGCTTCGACGGCGAGGCGCTGGTGCAGTCGATGTGCCAGTCGGGCTACGATCGGGCCTTCGCGCAGGCCACCGTCGCCGCGGCAGTGGCCGCCGCGGCGGGTCATGGCGCAAAAGGGGCGGCGAAAGAGATGAAAGGGGCGGCGGAGCGGGAGGCCGAACTGGCTGCGGACCGGGGCATCGGCAAGCCCTCGTCCCCCTCGTCCTCCTCGTCCAGCAACCCCGGCGATCGCCCGGGCGGCCACGGCCATGCCATCGCCCCCGCCGGCCGCAACGCGGTGCGTCACGCGGGGCGCGATATTCCCATCCTGTTCCGGCTCGCCGCGCCGCGCATCGTGCTGTTCCAGCAATTGTTCACCGATGCCGAGTGCGATGCCCTTGTCGCGCTGGCGCGTGGCCGGCTGGTGCGCTCGCCGGTGATCAATCCCGATACCGGCGATGAAAACCTGATCGAGGCGCGCACCAGCCTGGGCGCGATGTTCCAGGTCGGCGAACACCCGCTGATCGAGCGTCTCGAGGCGTGCATCGCCTCGGTCACGGGGATCCCCGCGGAACGCGGCGAAGGCCTGCAGATCCTCAACTACAAGCCCGGCGGCGAGTACCAGGCGCATTACGACTACTTCAATCCCCAGCGGCCTGGCGAAGCGCGCCAGCTCAAGGTGGGGGGGCAGCGCATCGCCACCCTGGTGATCTACCTGAACAGTCCGCCGGCCGGCGGCGCCACCGCTTTCCCCAAGCTCGGCCTCGAGGTGGCGCCGGTCAAGGGCAATGCGGTCTATTTCAGCTATCGCAAGTCCGACGGAACGCTGGACGAGCGCACGCTGCACGCCGGCCTGCCGGTCGAGGCCGGCGAGAAGTGGATCGCTACCAAGTGGCTGCGCGAGCGTCCCTACCGGAGCGAGTGATGGGCGCGCCAGACGATCGTCGTGGCCGAAGCGCCGCAGATGCGGCGCAGCCGGCCCGCTACTGGTTCGACCCGGCCATGCCCTATGTCGAAAGCCGTTGCGCCTGCGACAGCGGCGCCGCCTACCTGCCTCACACCCATCCCACGCTGTCGATCGGCGCCATCGATAGCGGCCACAGCCTGTTCAGCACGGAAGCCGGGCCGGTGCGGCTGTCGCGCGGCGACGTGGTGGTGATCCCGGCCGGCCAGGTGCATGCCTGCAACCCGGTGCCGGACGGGCGCTGGAGCTACCAGATGCTGCATCTCGACCCGGCATGGGTCGAGGCGGTGCTGGCGGCGAACGGCGCGGCGCCGGCGCTGCCGCAGGCACTGGCACGGGTGCGCATCACCAGCGCGGCGGACAGTTACGCGGCCCTGTGCCGGCTCAACCAGATGTTGTTCTCCGCGGCACCGGCGGCGCGCAAGGAGGCCGCGCTGGCCGGCTTCGTCGGGGTGCTGTTGGGCGGCATCGACCCGCGCCAGACCGTCCGCCTGCCGCGCCCGCCCGCCTGCGGCCAGGCCAGCCTGGCCCGCCTGGTGGCGCTGTTGCGCGAGCGCCACGCCGAAGCGCTGCCGCTGGCCGACATGGCGCGCAGCGTCGGCTTGAGCCGCTACCAGCTGATCCGGGCTTTCCGGGCCGAGACGGGCATGACGCCACATGCCTACCAGCTCGACCTGCGCATCAACCAGGCGCGCCGGCTGCTGCGCGCGGGCGCGGCGCCGGCGGAAATCGCCCAGGAGCTGGGCTTCTCCGACCAGAGCCATTTCCAGCGCGCATTCAAGCAGCGCGTCGCGCTCACGCCGCGCCACTACCAGCGCCGGCCCCGCTGAGCCGGCCCGCGCCGGCCCCGCGCGCGCCGCGGTGCCCGTGCCGCGCAATTTTCTCCAATACGCGCCCCTGCCTGGCAGCCCACACTTCCTGCTCTTCACGAAAGGAAAAAGGGACAGGCATGGATTTACCCGTCGACTCCGGCTTCGGCCAATTCGCCATGGTGGCGGGCGCGCACTTTCTCGCGCTGCTCAGCCCGGGGCCCGATTTCTTCCTGGTGGTGCGCAGCGCGCTGGTGCACGGTGTGGGCCGCGCCAGCGCGGTCTGCCTGGGCATTGCCCTGGGCAATGGCGTGTTTATCTGCCTGGCCATGGCGGGACTGGCCGCCACGCGCACCAGCCAGGGCGTATTCACGCTGCTGCAGTGGGGCGGCTGCCTCTACCTGGCCTGGCTGGGCTGGCGCCTGCTGTCGGCCAGTGGCGAGACCGTGCTGCCGGAGGCGGGCAGCCAGCCGGCGCGCGGCGGGCGCGGTAAAGGCGGCAGCTACGCGGCGCAGCTCGCCACCGGTTTCCTGTCGGCCGTGCTCAATCCGAAGAATTTGCTGTTCTACGCCAGCCTGTTCTCCGTGCTGGCCGGCAGCCGCACGCCATTCGTGGCCCAGGCCGGCTACGGCCTCTGGATGTTCGCCATGGTCTTTGGCTGGGACATGCTGGTGGCGTGGGGCGTGCGCCTGCCGCCGGTGAGGGCGCGCTTCGCCCGCTCGGTGCGCGGCGTGGAGCGGGTGACGGGGCTGGTGCTGTGGGGGATCGCCCTGGTGGTGGCGGTCAATGCGCTGCAGGGGGCAAAGCCATGATACCGCTGGCCTCGCGCCTGACAGGCGTACCGCTAGTTTTCAGGTGAACTGTACCGGTACCGTACTGTTCGATCTGGCTAGACTGGTTCCATTCAAGTCCGCTTTCGATGGAGTCAGTCATGGTAGTGCCCCAGCTTGTCGCCGGATCCGGCGTGTTCGCCGCCTTTTGCGCGTTTGCCCTGGTGTCGTCGATCACCCCGGGACCCAACAACACCATGGTGCTGGCCTCGGGCGTGAACTTCGGCTTTGCCCGCACCGTGCCGCATGTGCTGGGCATCAGCATCGGCTTCGGCCTGATGGTGGCGGTGGTGGGGCTGGGCCTGGGATCGCTGTTCCACGCTTTCCCGTGGACCTGGCAGGTGCTGCGCGTGGTGGCGGCAGTCTATCTCGCCTGGCTGGCCTGGAAGCTGGCGACGTCAGGCGGCCTGCAGGAGCAGGAGGTCGGCAAGCCGATGGGATTCGTGGCGGCCGCGGCGTTCCAGTGGGTCAACCCGAAGGCGTGGGTGATGGCGGTGGGCGCATGCAGCACCTACGTGCTGCACGGCAATGTCTGGCTGAATGTGTTGCTGCTGTCCGGCCTGTTCGCCGTGATCAACCTGCCCAGCGTGGCGATGTGGGCCGTGTTCGGCTCGGCCATGCGGCGCTGGCTGGCGCAGCCGCGCGTGCTGCGCCTGTTCAACGTGGCGATGGCGCTGTTGCTGCTGGCCTCGCTGTGGCCGATCCTCAGCGCAAGGCCCTGATGGCGGGCAGGTTGCGCCAGTAACCGTGCGCGTCCATGCCGCAACCGAAGACATAGCGCTCGGGCACGGTGAAGCCGCAGAAGTCCGGGTGCATGGGCTTGGCCTTCTGCAGCACTTTCTCGCACAGCACGGCGGCGTAGACGTTGGTGGCGCCCATGTCCATGATGCGCTGGCGGATCGCGGCCATGGTTTCGCCTTCGTCGAGGATGTCGTCCAGCACCAGCACCGTGCGGCCCTTGACCGACTCGCGCGGCGCCACGCGCCACTGCATCTCGCCACCCACCGTCTTGTTGTTGTAGCGCGAGAGGTGGATGTAGTCGAATTCGAGCGGAAACGCCAGCTTGGGCAGCAGCATGCCGGTGAAGACGACCGCGCCGCCCATCACCGACAGCACCAGCGGGAATGTGTCGCCCATTTTTTCCGTGATTTCGCCCGCCATGCGGTCCAGGGATGCCTGGACGGCCTCGGCGCTGACGATTTCCTCGGAGTTGGCCCAGAGTTCGCGGGCCTGTTCGGCGGTCATCATGATGTGGATCCTGTCTCTATCGCTGTCTTTGTCTTTTGCAAGTGGCGCGGCGCCCGCAAGCGGGCATCGCCGCGCCGGATGGCTTAGCGGTTGAAGAGTCCCTTCATGCCGCCCTTCATCGCGCCCATCGAGCGCATCATCTTCATCATGCCGCCGCCCTTGAGCTTTTTCATCATGCTCTGCATCTGGTCGAACTGGTTGAGCAGGCGGTTGACTTCCTGCACCGGCACGCCGGCGCCGGTGGCGATGCGGCGCTTGCGGCTGGCCTTGATCAGCTCGGGTTTGGCGCGCTCCTCGGCGGTCATGCTGTTGATGATGCCTTCCATGCGGCGCACCTGCTTTTCCGCCACGTCCATATTGGCACCCTGGGCTTGCTGGGCGAACTGCGCCGGCAGCTTGTCGACCAGGCTGCCCAGGCCGCCCATCTTCTTCATCTGGCCGATCTGGCTCTTGAAGTCCTCGAGGTCGAAGCCGCCGGTCTTCTTGATCTTCTTGGCCAGCTTCTCGGCGGCTTCCATGTCCACGCCGCGCTGGGCTTCCTCGACCAGTGCGAGGATGTCGCCCATGCCCAGGATGCGCTGGGCCATGCGGTCGGGGTAGAAGGGCTCGAGGCCGTCCAGTTTTTCGCCAACGCCGACGAACTTGATCGGGCGGCCGGTGATGTGGCGCACCGACAGCGCGGCGCCGCCGCGCGCATCGCCGTCCAGCTTGGTCAGCACCACGCCGGTCAGCGGCAGCGCGTCATTGAAGGCGCGCGCGGTGTTGACCGCGTCCTGGCCCAGCATGGCGTCGACCACGAACAGGGTTTCGGCCGGCTTGAGCTCGGCGTGCAGGGCGGCGATTTCCTTCATCATCGCCTCGTCGATACCCAGGCGGCCCGCGGTATCGACGATCAGCACGTCGTGGTAGTGCTTCCTGGCCCAGTCCACCGCCGCGCGGGCGATGTCGACCGGGTTCTGGTCGGGCTGGGAGGGGAAGAAGTCGGCGCCGACCTGCTCGGACACGGTCTTGAGCTGGGCGATGGCGGCGGGACGGTAGACGTCGCACGATACCGTCAGCACTTTCTTCTTCTTGTTTTCCTTGAGCCACTTGGCCAGCTTGCCGACGGTGGTGGTCTTGCCTGCGCCCTGCAGGCCGGCCATCAGGATGATGGCCGGCGGCTGCACCGCCAGGTTGAGCTCGCCCGCCTTGTTGTCGGCCGAGAGGCTTTCCTCGCCGCCGATGACAGCGGTCAGCTCGCGCTGCACCACGCCCACCAGCGCCTGGCCGGGCGTGAGGCTGGACACCACATCCTCGCCCAGCGCCTTTTCCTTGACGCGGGCGATGAATTCGCGCACGACCGGCAAGGCCACGTCGGCTTCGAGCATGGCCAGGCGCACTTCGCGCAGCATTTCGGCGGTATTGGCTTCGGTCAGGCGAGCCTCGCCGCGCATGGTCTTGACGACCCGCGCCAGGCGTTGAGTGAGATTGTCCAGCATGGCAGAAGTCCGGGGGATAGGGCTTTATCGAGGCTTGAGGCCGGCTCGGGGCCCGGCTCAAGCGGGGCGCCACCGGGACGGGGCGCTAAGGTAAACTGTGCAAATGGCCATTGTACTGTATGCCTTGACGGCACTTCTCTATTGCGGCCTGGCCTATCACGGCTGGGCGACGCGCAACCCGCAGCTA
>NZ_JARJLM010000622.1 GCF_029335485.1 Cupriavidus basilensis | reverse complement strand
GCTCAGGAGCACACAAAGAGTATGCCGCCGCCAGTGCCCCGACGTTTCATGACGAGGTGAAATATGGAATGCGGCCCCGCGTAAAACCGCGCCTTCGCATGGCCGCCGGTCAGCCAGCTACGGCACTTTACTCCCACGCGCTTGAATGCCTGCATTCCTCATCTGACCCCGGGGAATAAAGTGCTTCCGAAAGTCGCACTGAGCCATTGATTATTCAATGCGTCCAGATCGGTGCGCGTCACTAAATTGCTTTCGGGCAAGAATTGCGTCCGGTAGGAGAGCGCTTCCGAAATCGACGCCTCATTCTCGATTCAATATCGGAGGCAAACGCCGCAATCAATTCTGAGTGGACTAATGGCCTCCTCCATTGTGCCCGCCGCCGTCTCCGCCGCGAACCATAGCTCGACCGCCACCGTGGCCCATACCTGGACTGTTGCCATGGCTCATAGCCGGACCACCGCCGGCGGTCATACCCGGACTGCCGGCATGGACCATACCCTGGCCGCCGCCAACGCCCATAGCCGGGCCATTTCCTCTGACCATCCCCGGACCGCCACCGTGGCCCATGCCTGGACCGTTGCCAGGACTCATGGCCGGACCACCGCCGAGGGCCATACCCGGACTACCGGCATGGACCATACCCGGACCGCCGCCATGGGCCATACCCTGGCCGCGGCCAGCGCCCATAGTCCGCCCGTTTCCAGCGGCCGCACCCGCACCGCTGCCATGGGCCATACCCTGGCCGCGGCCAGCGCCCATAGTCCGCCCGTTTCCAGCGGCCGCACCCGCACCGCTGCCATGGGCCATACCCGAACCGCTACCAGCGCCCATGCCGGGACCGGCGCCCAGGCTCATAGCCGGACCGGCGCCATGGTCCATACCTTGACCACGGTCATGGAATCCGTGATGAAACCGGTGGTGCCGGCCGTGATGGAAGCTCCCGAGGAAAATGGCGCCATACACTGGAAAGCCGCCATAGTAATATCCAGAATAATAGGTGTATTCGTGGTCCGAATATCCATAATACGGATAATCATAATTGGGATACTCATAATAAGGATAGGTATCGCCGAGAGGCCCGGAATAGTATCCGGCGGTGTAGGTATCGTCGTAGTAGGCCGCGGTTGGAACTTCGCTGCATCCTGATAGAAAAAACAACGCCGAAGCAGCCATCGCGGCAGCGCGAATCGTGCTCATGGCTTACCCCCCGCCACATCAAGTGAATCACGTCGCAAATGTTGCTGATGCCGTACACATCAAATTGGCTCCAACAGGCAGCCCTGTGACCGGCATCTCAACTCAGCCCCCCTTGGTACTGCGCTCACGCTATTCAGCCTGCCATATGAAGCCAAGAAAAGCGCGAAGTTTGGGCTCGTGGCGGATGCTCCCCTGGCAATCTCGGCTTTTCCCATCCGGGTCCATGGCCGAGCGATTGATCCGGCTTAGCCACTTTCCGTCTAATTTGGGTGGACAGCCTTCTAATCAAGTTTACGCGCTCCAGTCCAGCTATGCGCTTCTTTGCGAAATTTCGACGACGCAAATCTGGATGGCGCAGCATTGAGGGTCGCGTGGACATTGAGGCGTCTGGCTGCCCCTCTGTAGTCCTCGCGCTCCAGGAGCGTCCACCTAAAGCGTTCTCCGCCTGAGGCCGAGTACAGCAAGCCGGCGCTACCGCTTGGCTTGCAAAGGCAACGGCTAGTCCTATCCCAACGACCATGCAACGAGGTTGTTCCCTAGCGAACGACCTTGCACTCGGCAGTGCTGGCCAACCATTGGACGAAATACGTTCGGAGCCGCACCGTTCGAGGTGAACGGAGACTTATCATGAAGAAGATCATCCCGGCCGCCGTTGGCACGACGGCACTCCTCGCTTCCTTGTCCGACCGACAAATGTGCGACAACCTGCCACGGCAGGTCCATCCCAAACTTCGCTGAACGCTGATACTATTCTTGTCAAAATAAGCAACAGTTCTCGTGCGCACATCTGTTCGCCGGCTATGGCTTGCCGGGTTCCTCATCACCGCTTTCCTGTCAGTCCAACTGGCAGCGGCGGCTTACGCCTGTACGGGAAGCCGTTATTCGCTTGAGCAGATGGACGACATGGCCGGCATGATGGAGTCATGCCCGGAGATGGCGAAGAATGCCCAACAGGACACGGGGGCGCATGACGGGCTCTGCCTTGAACACTGCCAGCTCGGCTCCAAATCTGTCGACCACGCATCACCGCAAGTTCCTGCTTTTCTGCCGGTGCTGTTGAACGTGGTAGAGCCAACGCCGGCGCCCACGGTTGACCACTTTGCACTGGTGTATGGGGCCGCCATCCCGCGCGCGCCACCACCACGGCTCTCCATCCTCCACTGTTGTTATCGCACGTAGCCTCCTGAGCAACGCAATTCGGGTGCTGTCTCGCTAGACCGGGACAGCTGTCGTTGCTCCTGGAGGCTTTATGCTTTTCCCTCGTCGCTTGATGCAGGCGCTGCTTTGCGCGCCTGTGCTCGGCATGGCCGTGCCGCTTGTGGTGCACGCCCAGTCGGCACCACCTCTTTCTATCGAAGAAGCCGTTGCGCTGGCCACCACGCGTGCCGGCAACGCCGAGACCTCTCACGGCGCCGTTGAAGCCGCCGTACAAATGGCGGTCGCGGCCGGCCAGTTGCCGGACCCCGTGCTCAAACTCGGGCTGAACAATGTCCCGGTCAACGGGAATGATAGGTTCTCGCTCAGCCGGGACTTCATGACCCAGCGCTCTGTCAGCGTTGTTCAGGAGTTCACTCGCTCAGACAAGCGCCGAGCGCGTACGGACCGCTATGAAGCGGAAGCCGCCGCCGCAGAGGCGCAGAGAGCCGTCAGCCTGGCCAATGTTCAGCGCAGCGTTGCCACCGCATGGCTCGACCGCTGGTATGCCCAGCAAGCGGACGTGCTCCTCGGCCACCATGGCCACCCCCTGGAACTCGAACTTCAAGCCGCCATGGCCGCCTATCGAAGCGGGCGTGGCACGCGAGCGGATGTGCTTGCGGCGGAGATGGAAATTCAGAAACTGCAGGACCGCCTTGACGAGAACCGAGCCGCCGTCGACGCGACCCGCGCGAATCTCGAACGTTGGGTCGGCCAAGCCGCAAGTCGCCCACTCTCGGAGCGGCCGGGTCTCGTCGTTCCCTTGCGCCTGCAGCAGCTTGTGCAGACCGAACTGGATGCCTTGCCGGAAATGGCGGCTTCCCAACGGCAAATCGCCTTGGCGGAAGCCGACATTCGGGCAGCCACTGAGAACAGGAAGCCGGATGTGACCGTCGAGTTGATGTACAGCCAGCGCGGCTCCGCCTTTTCCAACATGGGTTCTCTCAACGTCAGCTTTCCGGTGCCTTGGGACCAGGGCAATCGGCAGGACCGCGAAGTCGCTGCCAAGCTCGCACAGGCACAGGAGGCACGAGCCAAGTCGGAAGTCATCGCACGCAATACCAGGGCAATGGTCGCGGCCAAGCTCGCCGAGCTGCAGCGCAATCTCGACCGGCTCAAACGCTACGACCAGAACATCTTGCCGTTGGCAAACGCCCAGGCAGACGCTGCACTGACGGCATACCGGGCCAACACCGGGCCCCTGGCCGCTGTTGCCGAAGCAAACCACCGAGCCATCGACACGGCGCTCGAGCGACTGACACTTGAAGCCAAAACGGCAAAGCTGTGGGCCGACCTGACCTTCCTCATCCCGCTGCCGACAGCACAGACCGAACCCGCCGTGAAGGAGCTCAAATGAAGAAACAGGCCATTTCCATCGCGGTGGGTGTCATCGTCGCCGCGAGCGCACTCTATGGCGCCTATCACCTTGGTGTCAGGCAGGGCGCGAAGTCCACCCAGCCCCCAGCTCCGGCCGTGGCGGAGGCAGGGCTCAAGGCCAGCGACACGGACCCGAAGACCGGAAAACGTGTTCTCTACTGGCACGACCCCATGGTGCCAGGCCAACGCTTCGACAAGCCCGGAAAGTCGCCGTTCATGGACATGCAACTCGTGCCCGTCTACGCGGACGGCGACGGGAGCAGCAGCGGCGTGACCGTCGATAGCCGCGTCGCCCAGAATCTAGGCATCCGCACCGCTGAGGTGAAGGCTGGCCGGCTGAGCGCCGTGCTGGAAGTGCCCGGCAATGTCGCCATCGACGAACGTAGCGTCCAGGTTATCCAGGCCCGCACCAATGCCTTCGTGCAGCATGTCTCCGTCAAGGCAACGCTAGACCCGGTCAAGCGCGGCCAACCGCTGGTGACGTTGTACTCGCCGGACTGGGTGGCGGCGCAGGAGGAATACCTGGCGGTGTCACGCATGGCGACCAGCGGGCAAACCGACTTGCGTAGTGCGGCCAAGGCACGCATGCTCCAGGCCGGGATGACGCCTGGCCAAGTGAGCGCCGTCGAGTCCTCGGGGAAGCTGCAGCCCAATCTGGGAATAACCAGCCCGGTGGACGGCATTGTGACCGAGGTCGGAGTTCGTGACGGGATGACCGTAGCGCCCGGTATGACCCTGTACCGCCTGGCAAACCTGAGTCAGGTCTGGGTCATCGCGGAAGTGCCGGAAGGGCAAAGCCACAGCATCGCGCCCGGCTTGCCCGTCAAAGTATCGCCGACCGGTGCATCTGAGGCGCTCGCTGGCAAAGTCGACACCGTCCTACCCGACGTGAATCCGGCCACCCGAACCATCAAGGTCCGCATCGTGCTGCCCAATATGGGGCGGCAGTTGCTGCCTGGCATGTTCACGACGGTTCGATTCGATGCCGGTCAGGAGAAGGAGGCGCTGCTTGTTCCGTCCGAAGCTGTCATCCGCACGGGCCAACGGAACATCGTCATGGTCGACACCGGCAAGAATGGCTTTGTCGCGGCGGACATCAAGACAGGCCGGGAAGCCTCGGGCATGGTGGAGGTACTGGACGGACTCAAAGCCGGCCAGAAGGTCGTCACCTCGGGCCAGTTCCTCATCGACTCGGAAGCCAGCCTGCGCGGCACCGCCACTCGGATGGAAGCTGTCCCTGCAGCATCCGCGCCCGCAGCAGCACCCCCCGAACATGAGGGAGTCGGACGCATTGAAGCCGTGTCGCCTGATGGCCTGACCATTTCACATGGACCGATTCCAACCATGCATTGGGGCGCCATGACGATGGACTTCAAGCCGCCTCCTTCCGGCATGCCGAAGGGTCTGAAGGAAGGTCAACAGATTCGCTTCAAGTTCCACATGGATAGCGAGGAAACACCGGTCCTGTCTTCCGTACAGCAGGCAGCCGCAAGCACGGCGGGAGCAAAGCCATGATGGCAAACCTCATCCGCTGGTCGATTCGGAACCGCTTCGTCGTCCTGCTGGCGACTGTCATCCTGACAGCGTGGGGCATTTGGGCGGCGCGCAGCACGCCGCTTGACGCCTTGCCGGACCTCTCCGACGTCCAGGTCATTGTCCGCACCACGTACCCCGGCCAGGCTCCGCAAATCGTCGAGAATCAGGTGACTTATCCGCTCACGACCACCATGCTATCGGTGCCCGGAGCCAAGACCGTGCGGGGGTACTCGTTCTTCGGGGATTCCTTCGTCTATGTCCTGTTCGAGGACGGCACCGATTTGTACTGGGCGCGCTCGCGCGTGCTGGAGTACCTGAACCAGGTTCAGTCAAGACTGCCTGCTGCGGCCAAGCCCGCGCTCGGTCCGGATGCCACGGGGGTGGGCTGGGTCTACGAGTACGCGCTCGTCGACAAGACCGGCCAACACGACATCGCACAGCTGCGCGCGCTACAGGACTGGTTCCTGCGCTTCGAACTGAAGTCGCTACCCAACGTCTCTGAAGTAGCCTCCATTGGCGGGATGGTGAAGCAGTACCAGGTTGTGCTGATGCCCGAAAAACTGCGCGCCTACAACATCCCTCAGGCCAAAGTCCTGGAAGCGCTGAAGGGCGCAAACCAGGAAGCCGGCGGCTCGGTGCTGGAGTTCGGCGAAGCCGAGTATATGGTGCGTGCTTCCGGGTATCTGAAAACGCTGGACGACTTTCGGCAGATTCCGCTGAATGTCAGCAATGCGGGCATCCCGGTTCGTCTCGGCGATGTGGCTACGCTTCAGCTGGGCCCGGAAATGCGACGCGGCATCGCCGAGTTGAACGGTCAAGGGGAAGTCGCCGGTGGCGTCATCATCATGCGCTCCGGCAAGAATGCCCTGGAAACGATCGAGGCAGTCCGGGCGAAACTCGAGTCTCTCAAGAAGAGCCTGCCGCCGGGCGTGGAGATTGTCTCGACCTATGACCGCTCCAGCCTTATCAATCGTGCGGTGGAGAACCTGACGCACAAATTGGTCGAAGAGTTCATCGTAGTGGCGGTGGTCTGCCTGGTGTTCCTATTTCACATGCGGTCCGCGCTGGTCGCCATCGTCTCCTTGCCGCTGGGTGTGCTGGCTGCCTTTCTGGTGATGCGCTATCAGGGCGTGAACGCCAACATCATGTCGTTGGGTGGCATCGCCATTGCCATTGGGGCCATGGTTGACGCGGCTGTCGTGATGATCGAGAACGCACACAAGCACATCGAGCATTGGCGCGAAAAAAATCCTGGGCGCCATCTTCGCGGCGACGAACAATGGCAGGTGATTGGCGAATCCGCAGCGGAGGTGGGACCAGCGCTCTTCTTCTCGCTGCTCATCATCACCCTGTCCTTCATTCCCGTGTTCACGCTGGAAGCCCAGGAGGGTCGCCTGTTTTCACCGCTCGCCTTCACCAAGACATACTCAATGGCAGCAGCCGCAGGCTTGGCTGTGACGCTGATTCCTGTCCTGATGGGCTACCTCATACGCGGCAAGATTCCGTCCGAGCAATCCAATCCCGTCAATCGCTTCCTTATCCGACTCTATCAGCCGGTACTCGCCCGGGTACTGCGCTACCCGAAGAGCACCATCGTGGTCGCTGCGCTGATGCTCGCCGGAACCGCGTGGCCCATCATGCGGGTTGGCGGTGAGTTCATGCCTCCGCTCGACGAAGGCGACCTGCTCTATATGCCTTCGGCGCTGCCAGGACTGTCTGCCGGCAAGGCGGCGCAACTGCTCCAGCAGACCGACCGGCTCATCAAGACGGTGCCAGAGGTCGCAACCGTGTTTGGCAAGGCTGGCCGTGCCGACTCTGCCACTGACCCGGCGCCGATGGAGATGTTCGAGACCACTATCCAGTTCAAGCCGCGCGACCAGTGGCGAGCCGGCATGACGCCGGACAAGCTGGTAGAAGAGTTGGACAAGACGGTCAAGGTGCCGGGGTTATCCAACGTGTGGGTGCCGCCGATTCGCAACCGTATCGACATGTTGGCCACAGGCATCAAGAGCCCGGTGGGCATCAAGGTGGCCGGCACCGACCTGAAGGAAATCGACAAGCTGGCCGGCCAGATAGAACAAGCCGTCAAGCCGGTGCCGGGCGTTACCTCTGCCCTGGCCGAACGTCTCGCCGGTGGACGCTACGTCGACGTCGACATCGACCGCGTGGCAGCCAGCCGCTATGGCCTCAATGTTGACGACGTCCAAAGCATCGTGGCGTCGGCCATCGGCGGCGAGAACGTTGGCGAAGTGGTGGATGGCTTGGCCCGTTACCCCATCAACGTCCGCTATCCACGGGACTACCGCGACTCGGTCGAGCAATTGCGCATGCTTCCCGTGGTGACGCAAAGCGGTCAGCAGATTCTGCTGGCAGATGTCGCCCGCATCCAGGTGACGCAGGGGCCGCCGATGTTGCGCAGCGAGAACGCGCGGCTGTCCGGCTGGGTCTATGTGGATATCCGGGGACGCGACCTGCGCTCGGCCGTGCAGGAAATGCAGGGTGTCGTTGCCAAGGCGGTGCCGCTGCCTGCCGGCTATTCCATCAGTTGGTCCGGACAGTTCGAGTATCTTGAACGCGCCACCCAGAAGCTGAAGGTGGTGGTGCCATTCACGCTGCTCATCATCTTCCTGCTGCTTTACCTTACCTTCAGTCGATTCGACGAAGCCCTGCTCATCATGGCGACCCTGCCGTTCGCGCTGGTGGGCGGGTTCTGGCTACTCTATCTCCTTGGCCACAACTTATCGGTGGCAAGCGTGGTGGGCTTCATCGCCTTGGCCGGCGTCGCCGCGGAGTTCGGCGTCATCATGCTGCTCTACCTCAAGCAATCCTGGTTCAGGAAAGTTGAGAGCGGGCATGCCGACCACGCGGCCCTGCTTGAGGCGATTCAGGAAGGTGCCGTCCTGCGCGTTCGCCCCAAGGCCATGACTGTGGCAGTCATCCTGGCCGGCCTGTTACCCATCATGTGGGCGGGCGGGACCGGCTCGGAAGTCATGCAGCGCATCGCAGCGCCGATGGTGGGGGGCATGGTCACAGCCCCCCTGCTCTCGCTCTTTGTTGTTCCGGCCGCCTATTTCCTGATGCGCAGGCGCCGGATGAGTTCACCTGCCGCATCCACCCACCCCACCCTTGGAAAGGAATCGCTATGAAATACGCCAACGCCCTCTCGATCGTTCTTGCCCTTGCAGCCGCGCCGGCAGCCTTCGCTGCCGGGTCGATGGATGGCATGGACATGAAGCCGGCCACCCAATCTCGGCAAGCACCGCATCCTGTCGCTGCCGAAATCAAAAAGATTGACCGGCACGCTGGCAAGGTGACGCTCAAGCATGGCCCCATCGAAAACCTTGGGATGGATGCAATGACAATGGCCTTCCCGGTGAAAGACCGCGCTGACTTAAAGAATTTCAAGGTGGGCGACACCGTGTCAGTTACGTTCGACAGCGTGGATGGCAAGGCGACCGTGGTCGAAATGCGTCGCCCCTAATGCCTGTTCCGAGCACTGCTAAAGCGGGCGGTGCTCAGAATTCTTGAAAGGCCTACGACAATCACGGGGCCTGAAAGGAGGTGAATGCCAAGTTGTGCTCATCCGGCACGCCGCCGGTGTGCCGGTCAGGTGTGCCCACTGTGCATCCCAGACGTCAATCAAGCCGGCACTTTCCGGACGCTGCCGCCCAGCGTCACTCTGACCCACACAACGTGTCGATCAGGGGACACGAGACCTCCGCATGATTAGCGCGGCACTGTCCGACAAGGCTTCTCAGCTCGGTTCGCAGCACCCGCAAATCCCGCAACCGCTCCTCCACGACCTGGAGTTTGTGCTCTGCCAGCGTGCGGGCGGTACCGCATGCGCTACCGTCATTAAGCTGCAGCAGGGCGCGAACTTCATCCAGGGTGAAGCCCAGCGCCTGGGCCCGGCGAATGAAATGAAGCCGCTGCAAGCTCTGCCGCGAATATTGACGAATAGCGCCATACGCGCGTTCCGGTACCGGCAGCAAGCCGCACCTGTGGTAGTAGCGCACCGTCTCCACGCCAACATTGGCCGCCTTGGCCAACTGCCCGATTGTTAGTGTCGACTCCATCACTTGACTCCGTACTTAGGTACGTAGCTAGACTACGTGCAAGCAGGTCGAATAGGAAGTGTGATGGCAGGTCGATGGACAACACCCGGTGCTCTGCTGGCCGGCACAGGAGCCGCAATTGGCGCGTCGGCTTGTTGCGCTGGGCCACTACTGCTGGTCATGTTGGGGTTAGGTGGCGCGTGGGGTACTCGACTGAGCGCGCTGGAGCCATTTCAACCATTCTTCATGGCCGGAGCGCTCGCGTTCTTCGGGTTCGCCTTCTATCGCCTCTACAGCAAGCCTGAAGCCTGCAACGCAGGGGAGGCCTGCGCGGCTCCGGCCGTGCGGAGACGCCAACGGGTCATGTTCTGGACCGTCGCGCCCGGCGCCGTGGCGCTGATGGCGTTCCCACTGTATGCACCGCTGTTTTATTGAGGCATTCCCATGTATAGGAATCCAGTCCTGTTGTTCGTCGCGGCCATCGCTTCTGCCGCGGCCTTTGCTGCCGGCACGCGCTATCCATCGACCATCAGGCAGGAGAAATGATGAGCGCCGTCGAATTGCAGTCAACCATCACCTGCCCCAGGTGTGCGCACGCGAAAGCAGAGACGATGCCCACAGACGCCTGTCAGTGGTTCTACGAGTGTGAAAATTGCAACGCAGTACTCAGACCCACGGCCGGGGACTGCTGCGTTTTCTGCTCGTATGGCACCAACAAGTGCCCACCGATGCAACAACTGTCGGGATCGTGCTGCGCCTGCGAATGAACTGTGGCCAGACTTCGCCAAGACATCGAAGCCGCGTTGCGGGATGCGTGCCATGGCGCGGATTCCGGCAAAAACGCAAGCTCGTCTTCAATCGTTTGCGAGGGGTTGCGTGTACACAAACCGCAAGCCTGTCTTTCCGTCCGACGTAACGGCATGCAAACTGACTTGGCCACCAAGCCGCGCCGCTGCGCTCCGGACAATCGCCAGCCCAAGCCCGCTCCCCGGTTGCCCCGACCCGACAACCCGATAGAACGCGTCAAACACGCGGGGAAGCTCCCCTTCGGGAATGCCTGGTCCGGAGTCTTCCACTTCGAACATGGCAGCGTTGCCCTTCCGATACAGTCGTACATCGACCTTTCCACCAGGTGGTGTGTACAGGACCGCATTGTCGATGGCATTGCGAACCAGCGCGCGAAAGTCCTCTTGACTCCCGCGAATCGTCAGCGCCTCGCCAACCTCTAAGCCAAGGTCGATATCCTTGGAATCCGCGAACGGGAATATCTCCCCAATCACATCGATGAGCACAACCTTGGCGTCGATGTCGTGACCGACCGTCGGCGGGCCTGCCTCGTGCTCGGCCAGCATCAACAATTGTTCGACCAGGGAGCGCATGCGTGAGATGCTCGCACCCAATGGAGCAAGGCGAGCCAAGACTGCCTCGGGAACGGCCTCCACCGTCATGACGTTCTCCAGTTGCAGGGTCATCGCAGTAACCGGCGAGCGCAGTTCGTGCGCCGCATCGGCTACGAACTGGCGTTGCTGCGAAATGGCCGACTGCAGCCGCCCAAGCAGCCTGTTCGTCGAACTCACAAACGGCAGGATTTCCGACGGCGCGCCCTGCGTGACGAGCGGCGCCAGATCTGTGTCGCCCTTCCTATCGACCTCCGCAGAGAGCTGCTGTACTTTCCGCAGCAGAATTCGGATAAGAAATCCTGCCAGCAGTGTCAGGATGGGAATCACGGACAACAGCGGAATCAGGGTCCGCAGCGCACTGTCACGTGCAATCTCGTCTCGCGCCGACGTTCGCTGCGCGACAGCCAGGCCATATTCCGCGCTCAGCGGCCTGATGTAGATGCGCCACGATTCGCCGTGCGAATCAATGGTGTGCAGACCATCGGATAGCTCGCCCGGCAGGGTCAGCGACGGGTCTGGCGTGACCACCCGAGTGGCTAGCTTGGATACCTTCAGCACCCAGATTCGCATCTCCGGCTCCTCGGCCTGAACGAACCCGCCCTGCGAGGAGAGAAACCCGGCATCGCCAGGCGAGACCAGCCAGGCAATTTCCCGCAACTCGTCGTCCTGCAGGTCGCGCGCCTCCTCAAAGGCGAACCAGAACGACGCCGCTGCCGCCACAAGCCCAATGACCAGAATCGTGCCGCATATCGAGATGGACAACATCCATAGGAGTGACCGGTTCACTCCGCCTTTGGCACCATCCATCCCACCCCCCTGATATTCTTGATGACACTCGCGTCAAGTTTCTTCCTGACCCCGTGAAGGAGGAACTCAACGGCATTGCTTTCGACCTCTTCGTTCCAACCGTAGATGCGCTCTTCGAGCGCATTGCGGGAGAGGATGACACCAGGCCGGAGCATGAATTCGCGCAAGAGCGCAAATTCGCGAGCCGATAGCTGACGCTGGATGCCCTGGTACCAGACCTCGTGACTGGCCTGGTCCAGCGAGAGCGCGCCATTTCGAAGGATTGAGGAAACCTCTTGGCCTTGCCGCCGCGTGAGGGCGCGGAGTCGGGCCAGCAGCTCCCCGACATGAAACGGTTTCACCAGATAGTCATCCGCGCCGAGGTCCAGGCCTGCAATGCGGTCTTCTACCGCGCTGCGCGCCGTGATAACGAGGACCGGCACGGCATTTCCTTGCCTTCGTGCCTCGCGTAGTACCTCGAGGCCATCTTTTCCGGGAAGCCCCAGGTCCAGCAGAACCGCCTCGTAGCGCTGCGCGAATAGCGCCGTAGCGGCTTGACGGCCATCCGTCGTCCAGTCCACCGCATAGCCCGCGTCCCTGAGAGTCTGGCATATGGCCTCCCCGATAAGGGGATCGTCTTCCACCAGTAGCGTTCGCATCCTCTCCCCATTTCGGTTGCTTGTCCATGCCAGCCCCGCGCGCAGCGTGTCTGTGAAGACTTAGCGGAGACTTAGTGGAGACTTGGCGGCGATTGCCGCATAAGTCACTTCGGCTTGAATCTGCTAAGTCCCCGCTAATTTTCGCTGCATATCCTCGCCCCCGCTTGTTGCCCATCGCTCCCTCAGGCCAACGGGCACTCACCAACTGGTGGTCCGGATCGGACTACGGAATCGACCAGAGGAGCCGAGGAATGAATGTCGCAAACGCCACGCTGACGGCGCGACCGGGCTCGATGCCACGGATTCTAGCCTCGTCTCGGGCATGGTTCCTCACTGTCTGCTGCGCGACCCTGTCAGCTTGCGCGTTCGACCACTATGACGCGCGCCCAATCTCCGCCGGCACCATTGCCAACACATACAACGAGCGTTCGCTTGCATCGGCCGACTTGCGCGACTTCATTGAGCGGCATGCCATGCCCTCAAGCACCAACTGGCCACCACCCCGCTGGAACCTGGATACCCTGACCCTTGCTGCGCTGTACTACAACCCGGACCTGGACCTCGCACGTGCCAGGCTGGCGAGCACGGAAGCCAGCATCAAGACCGCCGCGCAGCGGCCGAATCCGTCCCTGCAGTTGCCGTTTCAACGCACGCTGAATCCCAAGGGCGGAGACTCGCCATGGACTCTCGGTATTGCGCTGGACATCCCGATTCAGACTGCCGGCAAGCGCGGCTACCGCATCGACCAGGCTACCCATTTCGCCAGCGCGGCGCGCCTGGATGTCGCAAATGCGGCCTGGAGCGTGCGAAGCCAGCTACGGACCCAGCTATTGAATCTCTGGTTGGCGAATGCGCGGACGGAGCTCCTCAAGCAGCAGTTGGAACTGGACCAACGCATGAATACGATGCTGGAGAAACGCGTCCTCCTGGGCGAGGCTTCGGCATGGGAGCAGAATCAGCAGCGCCTGGCTCTCATCCAGGCTCAGGCCGACTTGCTGGATGCGCAGCGGCAGACGTCAGCCGCCAGGGTCCTGATTGCCAATGTGCTTGGGCTACGGTCGGGCGCCCTCGATGGCCTGGATATCGACCTTACGGATTTCGGTCGGCCTTATGCCTCGGTTCCGGCCCCGGAAATCCGGCTACAGGCATTGCTGAACCGGGCCGATGTGCTGTCTGGCCTGGCGCAGTACGAAGCCAGTCAAGCCGCGTTGCAGCTGGAGGTCGCCAAGCAATATCCGGACATTCATCTTGGCCCGGGCTATACCTTTGACCAGGGATTGCGCAAGCTTGGCTTCGACTTTACCAATCTCGTGCTGCCCATCTTCAATCGCAACGAGGGGCCAATCGCAGAGGCGCGGGCCCGGCGACTGGAAGCGGAAGCCCAGGTCAAGCGGCTCGAAGCCCAGGCACTGGGTGAAACCGACGGCGCCATCACCGCGTATCAAGCCACGCAAAGCATCCTGAAGCGGAATGAGGAGCAGGTCAGCATGCAAGGCCGCCAGCTCCTGGCAGCACGACGTTCCTTCGAAGCGGGACAAACCGACCGGATGGCGTTGACGCTTGCCGAACGGACCGAGCTTGCCGCGCGGCTTGCATGGCAAGACGCCGAATTCCGGATGCAGCAGGCCATCGGCCGGCTGGAAGATGCCATCCAGCGTCCGCTCTCCGGCCGCGATGCGGGCGCCAACCCGAACAACTGGGTCAAGTGACCATGACAAGAAAAACGATACTCAAGGGCATTCTGCTCTTGTCGCCTGCGATTCTGGCCGCGCTTGTGCTGGGCGGGTTCTTGCTGAGCAAGGGTGAGCAGGACAAGGAAGCCGAACGCGAGGCGCCGGTCCCGAGCGCGGTCCGCATCGCGGTGGCGGAGGGATTCACCACGCTGACGGTCGACACCGCCATGCAAACACGCAGCGGCTTCCAGGTGGATGCACTGGCGCCCGCTAGCGCGACAACCGGACCCGCCGCCTATGGCATCGTTCTCGACTTGCAACCCCTCGTGGAAATGGCGAGCCGCCATGCCTCCGGTGTCGCGGACCTGAACGCCGCCCAAGCTTCGCTCGACGCGTCGCGCGCAGACTATGAGCGGCTCCAGGCCCTCAACGCAGACGCAAGCAATGTGTCGCTCAAGACAGTGCAAGCAGCGCGCGCAGTGCTTGCTTCGGCGACGGCAAAAGTCAATGCGGCACGCGTGGGGGTCGCCGCCATTGCCAGCGCAGCCAGGCAACAGTTCGGACCGACTCTGTCGGCCTGGGCGTCGACACCGGAATCCCCGGAGCTTGTCCCCTTCGTGGCACGCCGCGAAGTGTTACTGCGGGTCGTCCTGCCGCCCGGGCCATCCGCGACAGCCCCCGCCGTCCTGAAAGTGACGACGGATGGTATCCCCGCGTTCGACGCGCGCTTGATTTCGCCGTCGCCCCAGGTCGACCCCGGCATCCAGGGGCAAGCCTACTTCTATCGCGCCGCTGTGCCCCTGGCTACGGGCATGCGCATATCCGCCCACCTCGCTGTACCGTCGGGACAAGATGGCGGCCTGCTGGTGCCCGCCGGCGCCATCGTCTGGTATGGCGGTCAACCCTGGGCCTACGTCCAGTCCGACAACACGCACTTCCAGCGCCGGCCAGTCGACCCGCGCTCGCCTCAAGATGGGGACTTTGTCGTCACCGAAGGATTCAAGCCCGCCGACCAGGTCGTGGTGCGGGGCGCGCAGCTATTGCTTTCCGAAGAATCCCGAGCGCAGCTGGCCAGCCAGCAAGGCAACGACGCGCGCTGACCCAATATGCTGACTTCCATTGTCGACTTCTCCGTCCGCCTTCGCGGCGTCATCCTTGCGCTCGCCTGCCTGCTCCTCGGCTACGGCACCTATGCTTTGTTCCAGAGCAAGCTCGACGTCTTTCCGGAATTCACGCCGCCGCTCGTTACCGTCCAGACGGAAGCCCCCGGGCTCTCCGCAGAGCAGGTCGAACTGCTGGTCACACAGCGCGTTGAAAATGCCTTGGGCGGCTCGATCGGGCTCGAGTCCATGCGGTCCCAATCGATACAGGGCGTATCGGTCGTTACCCTGACGTTCAATGGCCAGACCGATATCGGCCACGCCCGGCAGTTGGTGGCGGAACATCTGGCAACCCTCACGGGCGAGCTGCCAGCGGGAGTACGCGCGCCGAAGATGACCCCACTGAGCTCGGCGACCAGCATCGTGCTTGGGATAGGGATGACGTCGGACACGCGTTCGCCCATGGAGCTGCGCACTTTCGCCGAATGGACGCTAAAGCCCCGGCTGCTGAGTCGTGCCGGGGTCTCGGACGTGAGTATCTACGGTGGCGAAATCAAGCAATACCAGGTCCAGGTCGACCCGCAAAAGCTGGTTCGCCTTGGCCTCTCGCTGCACGACGTGGTCAGCGCGACGCAACGCGCAACCGGCATCCGTGGTGCGGGCGTGCTCGAAACCCCGAACCAGCGCATTGTCCTCAACACCGTCGGCCAGACCACGACCGCCGAGCAGTTGGGCCAGGTTGTCCTGCGGCAGAAGAACGGCGCCGTGGTCCGACTCGCGGATGTCGGCAAGGTCGTACTTGGCCAGGAATTGCCGGTCAGCGGCGCCAACGTCCAGGGCAAGCCGGGCGTCGTGCTGATGGTCAGCAACCAGTACGGCGCGGATACCGTGTCGGTGACCAGGAACGTCGAGGCAGCGCTGGCAGCCTTGCAGCCAATGCTGGCGGCCAATGGTATCCAACTGCACGCTGACATCTTCAGGCCCGCCAATTTCATCGTCGCCTCGACCGACCACCTGCGCACGGCGCTCGTCGTAGGGGCGGCGCTGGTGGTCATCGTCCTGTTCCTTTTTCTCTTCAACGTACGCACCGCCTTCATCTCAGCCACCGCCATCCCGCTCTCGCTGCTGGCCGCCGTCGTAGTACTGCATCACTTCGGCGTGGCGCTGAACACGATGACGCTGGGAGGACTGGCCATCGCGCTTGGCGAGGTGGTGGACGATGCCATCATCGACGTGGAGAACATTTACCGTCGCCTGCGCGAAAACCGCCACTTGGCGACGCCGCTGCCCGCCATCACGGTTGTCGTCACCGCATCCACCGAGGTGCGCAGCGCGGTGATATATGCAACATTTACCGTTGCCGCAGTCTTCCTGCCGGTGCTGAGCTTGTCCGGCGTTGCCGGCAAACTGTTCGCCCCACTGGGGATGGCCTATATCCTGGCCATCATGTCGTCGCTGGTGGTCGCACTCACGCTGACCCCGGCGCTATGTTATGCATTGCTGGCCAACCGTACCGGCGATGCGGAGGAGCCCCGCGTCTACCAGTGGCTCAAGGGCCGCTACGCAGCCATCCTCACCCAGGTCGAGCAGCACTGGATTGCCGTCGTCGTGGCATTTGCCGGCCTGGTGCTGGCGACGCTGGCAACACTACCCTTCTTCAGCACGGAGTTTCTGCCGGAGCTGCGCGAAGGGCATTTCATCGCCCACATGCAGGCGGCACCGGGCACCTCGTTGCAAGAATCGCTGCGTATCGGGGAACGCGTCAGCCATGCGCTGCTGGCGGTGCCGAACATACGGAGCGTGGCTCAACGGGTTGGACGAACCGCGCGCGGCATCGATGTCTTCGGCCCGCAATATAGCGAGTTCGAGATCGACCTGAAGCCTGGCTTGGATGCGGAGGCACAGGAACAGACGCTGGCCGACCTGCGGAAAGAGATGGCGGGCTTTCCCGGCTTGACCTTTGCCACCGAAACCTTTCTGACCGAACGGGTCCAGGAAACCATTTCCGGCTACACGGCGCCGGTCATCGTCAACGTGTTCGGCAATGACCTCGATATCCTGGACGGCCTGGCGCGGCAGGTGTCGCGGACGCTCAGCACCATTCCGGGGGCGGCCGGGGTGACGGTGCAGTCGCCTCCCGAAATCCCGCAGCTGACCATCCGTCTGCGGCAGGACCAGCTGACGCGCTGGGGCTTTGCACCGCTGGACGTGATGGAAGCCATCCAGACCGCTTACCAGAGCGCCGAGGTCGCCCAGGTCTATGAGGCAAACGCCGTCGTCAATGTGGCGGTGGTGCTCGCCAGCGAATCTCGCCGCACGCCGGCTCAGGTGGGCGAGTTGCCGCTGCGCAATGCCGATGGCGTCATGGTGCCGCTAGGCCGCCTTGCGGACATCACGCAAACGACAGGCCGCTACCTCATTCTGCACGATGGCGGCCAACGGCTGCAGACCGTGACCGCGCATCTCAACGGTCCTTCGCTCGGTCAGTTTGTCGGTGAGGCCCAGCGCCGCATTGCCGCAGACGTGAAGTTTCCGAAGGGCTATTACTTCGCCCTATCGGGCGAGGCGCAGGCCCAGGCGCACGCACAGCGGGACTTGCTGGTCTATTTCGCCATGGCGGCCGCCGGCATCGGCCTGCTCGTCTATCTGGCACTGCGCAGTTGGCGCGGCCTGGTCCTGGTCATGGCAAACCTGCCGTTCGCGCTGGTGGGCGGCGCGCTTACGGTCTTTGCCACGGGCGGATTGCTGTCGCTGGGGTCGATGGTCGGCTTTGTGACCCTGTTCGGCATCACGTTGCGCAACGCCATCATGCTCATCTCCCACTACGAGCACCTGGTCCAGGTCGAGGGCCGCGCCTGGAACCTGGAGACGGCGACTCTGGGCGCAACCGAGAGGCTGGCGCCCATTCTGATGACAGCGCTCGTTACCGGGCTGGGCCTGTTGCCACTGGCGCTCCAATCCGGCGAACCGGGCAACGAGGTGGAGGGGCCGATGGCGGTTGTCATCCTGGGCGGCCTCTTCACCTCGACCGTGCTGAACCTGCTGATATTGCCGACCCTGGCGCTACGCTTCGGCAGATTTGACTGGGGAGCAAGCCAGAATGCAGACCGTTGATTCCAGCTTGCCCCACTCACGTCTGCGCACGGTGTCGGTAGTTATGCTCCATAGCGCAAATGAGAGGATGACGCCGAAGAGCGGTGCCACCGGGAAGTACGCGCCGGTTCTGGCCGTACCCAGATGGCGTAGCGCCACCACGAACACGCGTTGAAGTCCGAGGCCATCATCCGCCGGCAAACGCCTATACTGCATTCGTTGCTTCAATTCAGGATGAACTATGGAATACGCTCCCAGCATCAGCCAGCTGGCTGGCCTGCTTGCCGACCCCGGACGAGCCGCCATGCTGTGGGCGCTGATGGACGGCAGCGCGCGGCCGGCAGGCGAGCTCGCTGCCATCGCGGGCCTGTCGGCATCGTCCACCAGCGGACACCTGGCGCGCCTTAGCGAGGGCGGCCTGCTCGCCGTGCAGACGCGCGGGCGCAATCGCTACTACCGGCTTGCCACGCCCGAGATCGGCGTAGCCATCGAGGCGCTCGCCAGCGCGTCGCTGGCAAGCCAGCCGCCGCGTGCGCGGGTCGTGCCTGCCTCCCGTACCGCCCCCGCGGCGCTGCGCCAGGCCCGCACCTGCTACGACCATCTCGCGGGGGAACTGGCAGTTGGCCTGTTCGAGCGGATGTCGCAGGCCAGTTGGATCGTGGTGCAAGGCACCACCGTGGACCTCACCGCGAGCGGCGCGCAGGGCATGGCGCAACTTGGCGTGGACCTCGAGGTGGCGCGCCGCAAGCGGCGGCAGTTTGCCTGCACCTGCCCCGACTGGAGCGAGCGCAAGCCGCATCTGGGCGGCGCGCTCGGCGCGGCGCTGCTCGAGAGCCTGATGGCACGCAACTGGATAGAACCCACGCCCACCTCGCGCGCGCTGCGGGTCACGCCGCGCGGGCAACGCGAGATCCCGCGCATTGCCGGCTGAGCCAACGACGTGCGGATTAGGTATCATTTCCCGATTTCAATGCGCCGCACAGGCGCCGCACCGGTGGAGGGCAGATGCGATGAGCGAAGGACTGAATAACGAAGCGCACCAGGCGCTCTGGCGCCTGATCGAACTGATCAACTTCGACGACTCGGCCATGGCCGAAAAACAGCAGACGCTGTTCGACGAAGCGCTGGCCGATTCGGATGACGCGGATGTGGTCGAAGGCCAGGAACTGCTGTGGATCCTCAAGGACGTGATCGACTGGGAATCCGGCTTCTACGTCGACTGGAAGGATGCCGAGTCCTTTATCAGCTGCATGGACGAGCTTTGCGCCCGGCTCGACATCGAACTCGACTGGGGCGTGGAAGATACCGAGGACGAGGACTTCCTGGAAAGCACCAGCGTGCCCGAACTGATGGAGCTTGCCCACGAGCAATTGCGCCTCGCCGGTGTCACCTTGTGGAACTGGAACACCGAAGGCGACGCCTACGCCGGCTGGATCGCGCGCGGCGAGGACGACGAGGAAATGACCACCCTCGCCGAGACGCTGGGACTGGAAATCAGGACCGGCGACCAGCCATACTGAGACTGCCGGCGGGGACGGCCGGGGCGCCGCGGCAGCCCCGGGTGCCGGCGCCGGGCCCTCAACCCCGCGCCGCCACGAGCCTGGTATCCGCGCTGCCCAGCGTCTCCTCCAGCACATCGAGAAACGCCCGCACACTGGCGGGCATCAGCTTGCGCGCGGGCATCAGCACATACACCTTGAGCGGCGACGACGTATAGCCGGGCAACACCCGCACCAGCCGCCCCTGGTCCAGTTCATCCTGCACGTAGCGCGGCGACAGGCGCGCCACGCCAAGCCCGTCCAGCGCCGCCTTCAGCCGGATCTCGGCATTCTGCGTACGCATGCGCGGCTCCACCGCCAGGCTTGCCACCTCCGTGCCATCGCGCAGGAATTCCCAGCGCCGGTCCTCGGCATTGCCCAGCATGGGCCAGTTCGCCAGGTCCTGTGGCGTGCGAGGCAGCCCGCGCGCGCGGATCAAGGCCGGCGAGGCAAAGAAGCCGCGATCGATCAGCACCACCCGCTTGCTGGCGAAGGAGCTGTCGTGCAGCCCGGTATTGGTCATCACGAAGACGAGGTCGTAACCGCGTTCGACCAGGTCGGGCTGGTCCCACGTCACGTCGACCTCCACCCGCAGCGCGGGATGCAGGCGCAGCAGCCGGGTCAGGCTGGGCGAAAGGTGCAGGGAGCCGACCTCGTAAGGCGTGGCAATGCGCAAGGTGCCGGCGACCTCCGTGCTGACCGACACCGCCTCGGCGCTGATCTCGCGCAACTCCGTGAACAGCGGCGCCACCCGATCGTACAACTGCTGCCCCCGCTCGGTCACCCGCACCCGGCGCGTGGTGCGCTCGAACAGGCGCACGCCCAGCTGCATCTCCAGCCGGGATACGGCAGCGCTTGCCGAGGACTTCGGCACGTCGGCCAGTTCGGCGCCCTTGGTAAAGCCCGCGCCCTCCACCACCCGGCAGAAAATCTCCCAGTCCTTCCATTCGATCGTCTTCATGCGCCCGTCCTTTCCGCCAACCGCATGCGTCCTTGAGCGGTACGCGCCGGCGGAGAACATTGTCCCATGCGGTGAACAATAGCGCGCGTTGCGGATGCCGCCGGCCTTATTGAAATCTCCCCTTGTAAATTTACGTCGTAAATATACACTGTAAAACATACATGGACGGCCATACCCCGCCGCATCCGCAAACCCGCACGACAACCCTCGCAGCCAATGGCAAGACATCTGACCCAGGAAGAAATCGACGCCTTCAAGACCCGCCTGTGCGCGGTGGCGGAACGCCGTTTCGCCGAAGGCGGCGTGGCCAGCGTAAGCATGCGCCAGCTCGCCGAGGAACTGGGCTGCAGTCCGATGACGCCCTATCGCTACTTCCAGGACAAGGAAGACATCCTGGCCGCGGTGCGCGCGGCGGCGTTCGACCGCTTCGCCGCGGCGCTGGAAGCCGCCGCCGCCACCGCTGGCGATCCCCGCCAGCGCGCGCGCGCGGTGGGCGAGGCTTACCTCGCCTTTGCCTGCGCCCAGCCCAATGCCTACCGGCTGATGTTCGACATGACGCAGCCGGACGACCGCTATCCCGAACTGGAGCGCGCCGGCGCGCGCGCGCGCCGCACCATGAGCGCGCACCTGGAAGACATGGCGGCGCGCGGCCTGATCCACGGCGACCCGCAGGTGATGAGCTATGTGATCTGGGCCTCGATCCACGGCCTGGTCATGCTGCACCTGGCCGGCAAGCTGCACGGCTCGCCCGGCATGCACGCCATCCACGCCGAGATGGTGCGCCTGCTGTCTGCGGGCATGCGCGCACCCCAGCCCGAAACGGGCACAGAAGCAAGTACCGAAGCAAGTACCGGAACCGAAGCCAGCAACGAAGCCATTCCCCAAGCCACGCACGACCCCGCCAAGCGACAGACCAAGAGGAGCACCCGATGAGCCAGCCCGAACCGTCGTCCCCCTATCTCAGCGGCAATTTCGCCCCCATCCTGATGGAGTGCGACGCGCACGACCTGCCCGTGCTGGGCGAATTGCCGCGCGCGCTGCGCGGCACGCTCTACCGCAACGGGCCCAATCCGCAGTACGCGCCGCGCGATGCGCACTATCACTGGTTCATCGGCGACGGCATGGTGCACGCCTTCCATATCGAGGATGGCCGCGTGCGCTATCGCAACCGCTGGGTGCGCACCAACAAGTTCCAGCGCGAGCAGGCCGCGGGCCACGCCCTGTTCGGCAGCTGGGGCAACCCGGCCACCACCGACCCCTCGGTACTCGGCCAGAACGATGGCGTGGCCAATACCAATATCCTCTGGCATGGCGGACGCCTGCTGGCACTGGAAGAAGCCGACCTGCCGATCGAACTGGATAGCGAGAGCCTGGCCACGCGCGGCGACGTCGACTACGGCGGCAAGCTCGACGGCGCCATGACGGCGCACCCGAAGATCGACCCCGTCACCGGCGAAATGGTGTTCTTCGCCTATTCGGCCGATGGCCCCTTTACCCCCGGCATGCGCTATGGCGTGGTGGACCGGGACGGCCGGATGCAGCGCCTGGAGCGCTTCGAAGCCCCCTTCCCCAGCATGGTCCACGATTTCATGGTGACGCAGAACCATGTCCTGTTTCCCATCCTGCCGCTCACCGGCAGCATGGAACGCGCCATGCGCGGCGAGCCGGCCTACGCCTGGGAGCCGAAGCTGGGCTCGCACATCGGCATCATGCCGCGCAGCGGCGGCGCCGCACAGATACGCTGGTTCCGCGGCGAGGCCTGTTATGTGTTCCATGTCATGAACGCATGGGAGTCCGGCAGCCGGATCATCGCCGACGTGATGCAATACGACACCGCGCCGCTGTTCAATCCGGATGCCAACGGCGCCCGCGCGCGGCTGTGCCGCTGGACTTTCGACATGGCCGGCAAGTCGGACCGCTTCACCCGCGAATACCTCGACGACATGCCAGGCGAGTTCCCCCGCTTCGACGAGCGCTTCTCGACGCTGCCCTACCGCCACGGCTACTTTGCCTTTCGCCAGCACGAAAGCAGCGGGCGCGGCAGCTATGACGGCCTGGCCCATATCGACCTGCACAGCGGCAAGCGCGTGACCCATGTGCTGCCCGAGGGCGATGCGGTCTCGGAGCCGGTGTTCGTTCCGCGCGCCGCCGACAGCGCCGAGGGCGACGGCTGGCTGCTGGCCACCGTCTACCGCGGCGCCGAGGCACGCAGCGACCTCGCGGTCTACGAGGCCGGCGCCCTGGCGGACGGGCCCGTCGCCACGGTGCCGCTATCGCACCGCGTGCCGTTCGGCTTCCACGGCAACTGGCTCGGCGCGGACTGAAGCCGCCCCGGATCATCCACGCCAGGCGGCACGGCACCACGACACGCATCGCGCCGCATCACGACACCAAGGAGACCAGCATGGGAATGCTGACCGGATTCGCGCCCTTCATCGCTTTCTTCGTCGCCATGCGGATGGCGTCGCCCCTGGCAGGGCTCGGCGCGGCCTGCGCCGTATCGCTCTTCATGTGCCTGCGCATGAGGCGGCGGGGAGAATCGCTCAAGGTGCTGGAAGTGGGGAGCCTGGCGCTGTTCGCCGTGCTGCTGCTCTATACCGTGGTGGCTGCGCCGCAGTGGACGGTGGCCACGGTGCGGCTCGCGGTGGACGGCGGCCTGCTGGCCATCGTGGTGATCTCGCTGGCGATCGGCCGTCCGTTCACGCTGCAATATGCCCGCGAGCGCGTACCGCGCGAGTACTGGAACGCGCCGCGTTTCCTGGCGGTGAACCGCCATATCACGCTGGCCTGGGCCGCCGCGCTGGCGGTGATGGTGGCCGCCGATGCGGCGGCGGAATATGTCAGCGCCATCCCGCTGTGGGTCGACATCGCGGCCACGGCCGCCGCCTTCGCGGGCGCCGTGATCTTCACGGTGCGCTACCCGGCGGCGGTGCGGCGCGCGGCCGCGTCAGGCGCACTGCGACAGCCGCAAGCATAGGCGCGAGCGGACCAGCCAGTGCGCGCGTCAGCGGCGGGGAAATCCGGCGAAACCGCGGCCCGGGCCGCCGCCCGCGGGCTCAATGCTCGAACATGATCACCGAGCGTGCCAGCTCGCCGCGGCGCAGTTCGTCGAAGGCCTCGTTGATGTTCTCCAGCGGCATGCGGCGCGAGATCAGCTCATCCAGCCTGAGCTTGCCCGACAGGTAGAAATCCACCAGCCGCGGCATATCCACCGGAAAGCGGTTGGAACCCATCAGCGAGCCCTGGATGCGCTTTTCGGCCAGGAAGTCGGTGCCCTTGATCTCGATCTTCACGCCCGGCGCGATCATGCCGATCACGGTGGCGGTGCCGCCGCGGCGCAGCATGGCGAAGGCCTGTTCGGTGGTCTGCTTGAGGCCGATGGCCTCGAAGGCGTGATGCACGCCACCGCGCGTCAATTCGCGCACCGCCTCCACCGCATCCACGTCGGCGGCGTTGATGACGTCGGTCGCACCGAACTTCCTGGCCAGCTCCAGCTTGCCCGGCACGCGGTCGATGGCGATGATGCGGCCCGCGCCGGCAATGGCGGCGCCGTTGATGGTGGCCAGGCCAATGCCGCCACAGCCGATCACCGCCACGGTCTCGCCTGGGCTCACGCGCGCGGTGTGCACCACGGCGCCCACGCCGGTGGTCACCGCGCAGCCGATCAGCGCGGCGCGGTCCAGCGGCATTTCCGGGCGGATCGCCACCAGCGCGTGCTCGTGGACCAGCATCTGCTCGGCAAAGGCGGACAGGTTGAGGAACTGGTTCATGGTCCCGCTCCCGCCCTTGGCCAGCAGGCGCGGTTCCTCGCCCTCGCGGCGCTTGGTGTCCGGCTCCACGCACAGCGACAGGTGCCCGGTCAGGCAGTGTTCGCAATGGCCGCAGTATGCCGACAGGCAGGTGATCACGTGATCACCGGGCTTGACCGTGCGCACCTCCGCGCCCACCTGCTCGACCACCCCGGCCGCCTCGTGGCCGAGCACCACCGGCATCGGGAACGGATAGGCGCCGTCGAGAAAATGCAGGTCGGAGTGGCAAACGCCGACCGCTGCCGTGCGCAGCAGCACCTCGCGCGGCCCGGGCTTGCCGATGGCGACGTCTTCGATCACGAGCGGGGTCTTGGGTTGATGCAGGACGGCGGCTTTCATGGGTCTCCTCGTTGTTCGGCGCGTTGTTCGGCGTATTCGACGTACTACGATTCCAGCCTCCCCGGCGATGGGCGGCGCAGAGCGCTACCATACAGCCGAAACGGGATTCGGTGAAGCCTCGCCGCCGCGCCACCCGCCAGCCCGCGCCGCGCTTGGGGATCAGGACGCCGAAGCCGCCCCGGCTTGCTGCGGGGACGCGCCCGCGGCGCCGGATGCCGCCTGCGCCGCAGCCTCCGCGATACGCTGCAGGTGATACCTGCGCAGGATCTGCTGCCCGACCGAGAGCCGCGAGGCCACCGGCACCGGGAAGCGCACCAGCACGTCGAGCCGGTCCGCCGCCATGGCTTCGAACATCACGCGGGGCTCGAACTGGGAGAGATCGAGAAAGCGCGTGCCGCCGTACTCCTGCAGGCTGTGCCGGGCCTCGTCCAGGAACGGCGCGCACACCTGCTCGGTGATCCCGATCAGCGTGGCCTCGACGCGGTCCGGGTCGCTCTTCTCGGGCAGCGGGATGCGCAGGGTCTCCAGGGTGTACTTGCCCGACTGGGAGTGATTGCGCACCGCGGAGGTCAGCAGCATGCTGTTGGGAATCTGCACGGTGGAGCCGGTGAACTGGCGCGCACCGGCGATTTCCACCAGCGTGGTGGTGAGCGCGTCCATATCCGCCACTTCGCCGGAGTAGGGGCCGATCTCCACGATGTCCCCGAGCTGGAAGGGGCGCGCCATCATGCGCAGGAAGGCGCCGAGGAAACACATCACGAGTTCCTTGCCGCCGATCACCAGCGCCACCGCGAAGGCGGTCAGCGAGATCGCCACGCTCTTGAGCTCCGACACCCAGATCCCGAGCAGCAGCAGGAACACCACGGCGCCGACCACGTTGCGCGAAGCCACGGTCCAGGTGCGATAGCTGCCGCGGTTGTCCTTGTCCCCCTGCTGGCGCGCCTGGAAAAATCGGTTGATGAACTTCACGGCCAGCATGCCGGCCAGCACGATGCCGGCGCTCAGCCCGATATGTAGAAGATAGCTGTCGTTGAAGGGCAGGTTCATGAGGATGGTTCCGGATACCGCGAGGATGGCAAACCCCAGATTCTAGCCATGCCGCACTGCAACGTCGCGAAACCGGCCCTGCGCGGACCATCGCGGCTTTCCCCGGGCGGCGTTTTCTCTTATGATGCCGCCCAATGTACCAGCCGGTAAATGTACCCTGCGCCTTTGCGCGCATCGCCGCGTTTCCCCACTGATGCCGGCGCCGCCGGTGAGTGCGGACAGCGCCGGCGCACCCGGCTTGCGCACTCCCATCCTTTATTGCCTATGACCAGCCAGCAACCCGTTTCCAGCACACCGCCCCCCGCCCTGCGCCGCACCCTGCGCGCCCGCCATCTCACCATGATCGCGATCGGCGGCTCGATCGGCACCGGGCTGTTCGTGGCGTCCGGCGCCACCATCGCGCAAGCCGGGCCAGGCGGGGCGCTCGCGGCTTACGTGCTGATCGGCGCCATGGTCTATTTCCTGATGACCAGCCTGGGCGAGCTGGCCGCCTACATGCCGGTGTCCGGCTCCTTCGCCACCTACGGCGCGCTGTACGTCGACGAAGGCTTCGGCTTCGCGCTGGGCTGGAACTACTGGTACAACTGGGCGGTCACCATCGCCGTGGAGCTGGCGGCAGCGCAGTTGGTGATGCAGTACTGGTTCCCGGACACGCCGGGACTGCTGTGGAGCGCGCTGTTTCTCACGGTGATGTTCCTGCTCAACGCCATCTCGGTACGCGGCTTCGGCGAGGCCGAATACTGGTGCGCGCTGGTCAAGGTGGTGACGGTGATCGCCTTCATCGTCATCGGCGTGCTGATGATCTTCGGCATCCTGCGCGGCGATACCGGCGGGGTGCCGGCGGGGCTGGTGAACCTGACCGCCGGCGACGCGCCCTTCGTCGGCGGCCTGCCGGCGATGATCGGCGTGGCCATGATCGCGGGCTTCTCCTTCCAGGGCACCGAACTGATCGGCGTGGCGGCCGGCGAATCCGCCGATCCCGCCAGGAACATCCCGCGCGCCGTGCGGCAGGTGTTCTGGCGCATCCTGCTGTTCTACGTGCTGGCGATCCTGATCATCGGCATCCTGATTCCCTATACCGATCCCAGCCTGCTCAAGAACGATGTGGAAACGGTCGGCGTGAGCCCGTTCACGCTGGTGTTCCGCCATGCGGGACTGGCATTCGCCGCCGGCGTGATGAACGCGGTGATCCTGACCGCCGTGCTGTCGGCCGGCAATTCCGGCATGTACGCCTCCACCCGCATGCTCTACAACCTCGCCACCGAAGGCCGCGCACCGCGCGTGTTCGCGGGCCTGACGCGCAACGGCGTGCCGCTGATGGCGCTGCTGGCCACCACCGCGGTCGGCGCGCTGTGCTTCCTGACCTCGCTGTTCGAGAGCAAGTCGGTCTACCTGTGGCTGCTCAACCTGTCGGGCATGACGGGCTTTATCGCCTGGCTCGGCATTGCCATCAGCCACTATCGCTTCCGCCGCGGCTTCGTCGCGCAGGGGCTCGACCTGTCGCGCCTGCCTTATCGCTCGCCCTTCTTTCCCTACGGTCCGATCTTCGCCTTCGTGCTGTGCCTGATCGTCACGCTGGGGCAGAACTACCAGGCCTTCATGGACGGCAGGATCGACTGGGTGGCGGTCACCGCCACCTATATCGGCATCCCGATCTTCCTGCTGATCTGGCTGGGCTACCGCATCGTGCGCAAGACGCGCTTCGTGCGCTACGCCGACATGACATTCCCGCCGCTGCCGCCCGCCCGCGGCGCAGCGGAAGGCTCCGCCCTTCCCGCCACGGCGGCGGCGGAATAAAGCGCAGTAAGCAGTAAACATCCTGAGAGCACACAAGAAGAAAAAGCGCTGCACCACAACAACAAGGAGAGTTGATTTGAAACACGCGATCCGCAAGAGCCTGCTGGCAATCGCCGCCGGCTTCACCCTGTCGGCCCATGCCGCGCCCACCCTGATCGAATCCGTGCAGGGCTATACCCTGAGGAATGATCAGGTCGCCAGCTTCACTGGCCTGGTGTTCGACCAGGGCAAGGTGCTGGCCACCGGCGACGCCACCGCGCTGCGCGCGCAGTACCCCGAGGCCAAGCGCATCGACGGCCACGGCAAGACCCTGCTGCCGGGCCTGATCGACGCGCACGGCCACGTGTTCCGCCTGGGTTTCAAGACCACCGAGATCTCGCTGTCGGGCACCAGGGATCTCCAGCAAGCGCAAGGCATCATCCGCACCTACGGCGACAAGAACCCGCAGCGCCAATGGCTGCTCGGCTACGGCTGGAACCAGGTCAACTGGAAACTGGGCCGTTTCCCCACCGCGGCTGAACTGGACGCGGCGGTAGCGGACCGCCCGGTACGCCTGATCCGCGTGGACGGCCACGCCGCCTGGCTCAACACCAAGGCCATGCAGGCCGCCGGCATCACGCGCGACACCAAGGATCCGGCAGGCGGGCGCATCGAGCGTGACGCCAGCGGCAACCCCACCGGCGTGCTGGTCGACAAGGCCATGGCGCTGGTCAACAACGTGATTCCGCCCTACTCCGACGACGACCGCCGCGCCGCGCTGGCCGCCGCGCTGGCGCATATGAACGCGCTTGGCCTGACCGGCGCGGGCGACGCCGGCGTGACCGCGCAGGAGGACCGCATCTACCGCGAGTTCGCCGACCAGGGCAAGCTGACCACGCGCATCTACGGCATGATCCGCGACACCGGCGACGACTTCAAGGCGCTGTCCGCCAAGGGCCCGCTGTCCGGCTACGGCGGCGACCGCTACTACCTGCGTGCGGTCAAGCTGTACGGCGACGGCGCGCTGGGCAGCCGCGGCGCGGCGCTGATGGCGCCGTACTCCGACGACCACGTGCACAGCGGCCTGCTGTTCATGAGCGACGCGGCCATGCAGGCCAGCGTCAAGATGGCCATCAAGGCTGGCTACCAGGTCAATGTGCACGCCATCGGCGACGCCACCAACCACCAGGTGCTGGACGCGATCGAAGCCGCCTACAAGGAAGTCGGCGGCCGCGAACTGCGCAACCGCATCGAGCATGCGCAGGTGATCTCGCTGCCGGACATCCCGCGCTTCAAGCAGCTCGACCTGATCGCCTCGATGCAGCCCACCCACGCCACCAGCGACATGAACATGGCGGAAGACCGCATCGGCAAGGAGCGCATCAAGGGCGCCTACGCCTGGCAGACGCTGCTCAGGCAAGGCACCGTGATCGCCGGCGGCTCGGACTTCCCGGTGGAATCGGCCAACCCGTTCTACGGCCTGCACGCCGCGGTGACGCGTACCGACCACGAAGGCCGCCCGATCAAGGGCTGGCATCCGGAAGAAGCCATGACGCTGGCCCAGGCCTTCCGCGCCTTTACGCTGGACGCCGCCTATGCGGAGCATCAGGAGAAGACGCTGGGTTCGCTGGAACCGGGCAAATGGGCCGACTTCATCCTGGTCGACCAGGACCTGTTCAAGGTGGCGCCGGCCGAGATCTGGAAGACCCGCGTGCTGCAGACCTGGGTGGCGGGTGAACGCGTGTACGCGGACGCAAACCAGCGCTGACGCGCCCGCCCCTGCCCGCGGAATCTCCTGCGGGCAGGCCCAAGGGCTGGCGCTTGCGCCGGCCCTTTTTGTTGCCCTTTGCCGTCACCTCACCATGAGCAGCAAGCGGGCCTCAGGCCGTGCGGTGCGTGGAACCCTGCAAAAATTCACGCCACTTATTCACGCCACTTATTCACGCCATTTTTGCAACAGCGAAACGGCAAACCGCGTATTGCTGGTCGAAACAATGCACAAAAGACCCGCACGATATGCATCGTCTTCCGAAAATCCGGCCACGCCAATGTGCAAGCAAGGTCTCTGCGGTCACGACCATAGTGACGTCCGATGCTAGCGCAATCCGTAGTGTGACATCCCGCTCTTACATCTTTTTACAGCAACCATCCGTCTTCTTGGCTAGCCTTCAATCACTCGCCAAGGTGCAGCGGACACGAGCCCTGCACATTCACGGGTGTCATTCATGGCCGTCAGGCTATACGCAGTCGCTCCATTCCGGCGCTTGGCCGGGGTGCGGGCAATTCAGCGGACCGGCACGCACGGTCCACGCAAGGATGTGCAAGCAGCCCGGTTGAGCCGCGGCACAGCGCATCGCAGATAAATAAATTGGGGGACAGGTTCACCCGGAACGAGCGGCCTCGCGGACACGCCCGATGCTATCGGCTTGCCGTTTTTTTTTGTAAAAGCCGCATCGCACGAATTTGCAAAAAGAGGATGCCATGAGCGACAAACTGGAACACAGCCGCCCGCAGGCCACGCACCTGCCCAACCTGCGCACGGACGAACTGACACCCGCGAGAGGCGGCGGCAAGCTGAGCAAACGGCCGCTCTGGCATGTGGTGCCGCGCATGACCAGCTATGGCGTGGCCATCTTCATCGTATGGGTGATCCTGACCGTGATGTTCCCGCCCGTGTTCACGCGTTCATCCGAACGCGCCGTGGTCGATGGTCCGGTCAACCTGATCACCACGCCGGTGGAGGGGGTGGTGGCGAGCCAGCATGTCGCGGTGGGAACGTCCTTCGCTCCCGGTGACACGCTGGTGAGCGTGCAGAACCCCAATATCGACCGCGCCTTGCTGGTTGAGCTGACCGGCAAGAAGCTCGACACCCAGCAGCGCTACGACGCCGCCAAGGCCAAGCTCGAAGGCGATCAAAGCCGCCTTGCCGCCACCGACCAGCAGACCAGGAAGTACCAGACTGCCGCGCAGGCAGAGCATGCCGCCAAGATACGGGGTATCGAGGCGCGCATGGCAGTCGCCAAGGAACAGGTGGACCAGCAGGAAGACGTAGTGAACCGCAACCAGTCCATGCAATGGGCGGGCGCGGTCAGCGAGGCCTACACCAATGCCTCGCGCTACCAGCTGTCGATCCTGTCGAACTCCAAGGAGGCGATCCGCGCCGAACTCGACAACGCGCTCAGCAACAGCCAGGCCGCCAAGGGCAAGGTGTATCTCTCCAGCACCGACGGCGCGGTGTCGACCCTGACGCAACGGCATGACGAGCTGGCGGCGGAGATCACCCAGCTTCAGGCTGCGCTGACTCAGCTTCAGCAGTATGGCCAATCGGTTGATGCGTTGATCGCCGACGAAGAGAAGCGGCTCGACCGCATGTCCAATCTGGATATCAAGGCCTACGACACGGGCATGGTCCAGGATGTGCTGGCGCCGCCGGGCACGCGCGTGGCGGCCGGCGCGACGTTGTTGCGCAGCGCCAACTGCGCGCAGCCCCGCGTGGTGGCGGTATTCCCGCGCAGCCTCAGCAATGACCTGCTGCCCGGCGCCAAGGTCACGGTGCGCGTGGACGGTGTTGCCGCTCCCTTGTCCGCGAAGGTTGCGGAAATCCTGCCGCGCGCGCCGGACGGCGAGCAAGCGCGTTACTTCGTGCCCTTCCCGCCCATCGAGAAGAACGAGATCTACCTGATCGCCAAACTGGACAAGCCGTTGCCGGCGCTGCCGCATCAGGGCGGCACCTCGGCCGACAGCTGCGCGCTGGGCCGCTGGGCCAAGGTCAGCCTGGATCAGCCGTGGTGGGGCCACATGCGCGCGCTGATCTGATGGCGGCCAATCCGACGCAAGGCAAGACCCGGGAGCCTGCCATGAACAGCGTTTCACCAGGCCTGCGGCGCTGGCTGCTGTCGCCGCTAGCGGCCGGCATGGCCGGGCTGGCCATCGTGCTGGCGCCTCTCCCGGCCAGCGCCCAGACCCCGCCGGCGCAAGCGCGGGAACAGTTGCTGGCCAGCGGCTGCCAGGCCATTGGCGCACGCGTCGCCGCGGTACCAGGCCAGGGACCGGTGATGCTCGGCAGCTACGACCCGGCGCCAGGGCAGGGGCCGCTTGCACCCGCCTTGCAGCAGGCGGCCTTCGTCTACGACAACGCGCTCGCCGGCGTTGCGCTGGTGGCCTGTCACCGTGTCGGCGACGCACGCCGCATTGCCGACGCCATGCTGGCGGCCAGCGCGCACGACCGGCATTATCACGATGGGCGCCTGCGCAACGCCTATCGCGCCGGCGCGCTGCCCGCCGGCCCGGCGCCACTGCCTGGCTGGTGGGACGCGCCCAGCAAGCGCTGGTTCGAGGATGCGTACCAGGCCGGCACAGCCACGGGCAACGTGGCATGGGCCGCGCTGATGTTGCTGGCCGTCTACGACGCCACGCACGAGCGCCGTTACCTCGATGGCGCCGGCACGCTGATGGGCTGGGTCGACACCGCCGTCTTCGATAGCGGCGCGCCGGGCGGCTTTATCGGTGGCTATTTCGGTGAAGAACCCAATCCGCTTCGCCAGACATGGAAATCCACCGAGCATAACGTGGATGCCTACGCCGCGTTCAGCTGGCTGGCGCTGCGCAGCAGCGATCCGCGCTGGCCGGTGGCGGCGCGCCGCGCGCGCGGCTTCGTCGAGGCGATGTGGCAGCCGCGCGAAGGCCGCTTCGTCATCGGCACGCGCGAGGATGGCCGCTCGCTCAACAGCGCCCCCTCGGCGCTCGATGCGGTGCTTTGGCCCCTGATTGCCATTCCGGATGCGCCCGCCGACTGGCGGCGAGGCATGGACTGGACGCGCGAGCGTCATGGCGTCAAGGGCGGCTACGGGTTCAACGGCAACCCCGACGGCGTCTGGACGGAAGGCACGGGCCAGGCTGCGCTGGTGCTGCGCGCCAGCGGCCGCGCGCAGGACACGGCTGCGCTGTGGCCACTGCTGCAATCCCAACGCGCGCCTTCCGGCCTGCTCTATGCCACCCCGGAACAACGCATTCGCACCGGCCTGTCCATCGGGCCGACTTCCACCACGGAAGATTTCTACTACTACCACCTGCCGCACCTCGGAGCGACCGCATGGGCCGTGCTGGCGGCGGCGGGCTGGAACCCTTTCCGCCCATCCGGATGCCTCCAGGCCACTTGCGGCGGCGGTGATCCTGCCTCCCCGTCAAAGGAGTAACCATGTTCGAATTTTTTCTCGATGGCAGGACGCTTCTCGTCATCAACGCGGCCACCCTGCTGCTCGCGTGGCTTTGCCTACGGGGGGATCGCGCCCGGCCCACGGACCGCTACGTGTTTGGCGCCATCACCGCGACGTTGCTGCTGGTCTACCTCGCCTGGCGCGCGACGCAGACGCTGCCCGATTGGCACATGACCTTCCCGAGCCTGTGGGCGCATGTCTTCTTCGGCTTCGAAGTGATGACGCTCGCCTACACCCTGATCTCCATCGTCACGCTGACCCGCGGCAGCAACCACACGCCGGATGCCGACGCCGGCGAGGCAGCCCTGCGCCGCAGCCGCAAGGTGCCACGGGTGGACATCTTCATCGCCACCTACAACGAGGGGCTGGAGATACTGGAGAAGACCATCGTCGCGGCACTGGCGATCGACTACCCGGATTTTCGCGTGTGGGTGCTGGACGACACCCGCCGCGACTGGCTGAAAGCGTTCTGCGAGCAGGTGGGCGCCAACTATGTCACGCGACCGGACAACACGCACGCCAAGGCGGGCAATCTCAACAACGGGCTGCGCCACAGCGCCCGCGCGGAGCACGGCGGCGGCGCGCCCTACATCATGGTGCTGGACGCCGATTTCGCGCCCAACCGGAACATCCTGCTGCGTATCATCGGCCTGTTCGGCGATCCCAAGGTGGGCGTGGTGCAGACCCCGCAGTTCTACTACAACGCGGACCCGATCCAGTACAACCTGCGTTCGACCGAATGCTGGGTCGACGAGCAGCGCGCCTTCTTCGACGTGATGCAGCCCGCCAAGGATGCGTGGGGCACCGCCTTTTGCATCGGTACCTCCTTCGTGGTCCGGCGCGACCTGCTGGGCCTGATCGGCGGCTTCCCCACCGGCACGGTGACCGAGGACATCCACCTGACCTACCGCCTGATGCCGCACGGATACGTCACGCGCTGGCTCAACGAACGCCTGAGTGTCGGCCTCTCCGCGGAAGGCCTGCCCGAGTACATCAGCCAGCGCAGCCGCTGGGGGCTGGGCACGATCCAGGTCGCGCTCACGGCCGACGGGCCGCTGCGCGGGCGCGGTTATACGCTGGGGCAGCGCCTGCACTACGTGCACGGCCTGCTGCACTGGCTGAGCCGCCCCTTCACGCTGATGCTGCTGGCGGGGCCATTGCTGTACTGGTACTTCGATGTGCCCACGCTGTATGGAGACCCCATGCAATTCCTGGCCTATGGCGTGCCGGCGCTGCTGCTGTACTGGGCCTACAGCATCTGGATCACCGGCTCGCGCGCGTTGCCCATCTTTACCGAGGTGACGCAGATCGTGGCCTCGCTGGCGGTGAGCGCCACGCTGGCAAGTGCATTCTTCAAGCCGTTCGGACGCCCCTTCAAGGTCACCAACAAAGGCCTGGACCGCAGCCGGCTCGTGATCCACGGCAAGCTCGCCGCGCTGTACGGCTGCCTGATCGTGCTGTCGGGGATGGGCCTGGCGCGGGCGGTGACCGCCGATGCCTCGGCGCAAGGGCTCGTCTTCAATATCGCGTGGACTGCCATCTCGATGGTGCTCTACCTCACTTCCCTACTGGTCTGCGTGGAGCTGCCCCGCCCCCGCAAGGAGGAGCGCTTTCCCTATCGCGCGCGGGCGCGGTTGCGGATTCACGGCAAGGAGACCGGCGCAGCCGGCAGCGAGTACGCCGCAACCACCATCGACCTGTCCTGCAACGGCGTCGCCCTGGCCAGCGAGATGGCGGCCGCCATACCGGTCGGCGCCGAAGGCGCGGTCTGGCTGGAAGCGACGGGCTGGGTGCCGTGCCGCATCGCGCGCCGCCAGGGCAAGCTGCTGGGCGTGGCCATGCACGCCGACATGGCCGCGCGCCATCGGCTGATCCGCCTGCTCTTCAGCGAGCCTTCCCACAACGTGGCGCATCGCGGAAGTCCCCGCCTGGCTATTTCGCGGCTGATGCAGCGCGCCTTCTCCGGTTGAATCCCATGCACAAGACACCCTCCCCGACTCTGCGCGCCATCTGCGCCGTCCTGCCGCTGGTCCTGGCCGCATGCACGCTGGAACCCACCTACCAGCGTCCCGCGCAACCGGTGCCGCAAGCATGGCCCACCGGCCCGGCCTATGCCGGCGGCGCGCCGGCCGCGGCCAATGCGGCCGCGGCCGATCTCGGCTGGCAGGATTTCTTTGCCGACGCGCGCCTGCGGCGCCTGATCGAACTCGCGCTCGCCAACAACCGCGACCTGCGCGCCGCCACGCTGGCCATCGACCAGGCGCGCGCCCAGTACCGCATCCAGCGCGCCGCCCAGTTCCCCGCGATCGGCGCCAACGCCGGCCTGCTCAGCCAGCGCGTTCCGAGCGACCTGCGCGCGCCTGGGCAGTCCGCGGTCATCAACGAATACAGCGCGGGGGTCGGCTTCACTGCCTTCGAGCTCGATTTCTTTGGCCGCGTGCGCAGTCTCAAGCATGAAGCGCTGGAGCAATACCTGGCCACCGAGGAAGCGCGCCGCAGTGCCCACATCAGCCTGGTTGCGGAAGTCGCCGATGCGTACCTGACCTTGCGCGCCGACGAGGCCCTCCTGAAGATATCGCAGGACACGCTGCAGGCCCAGCAGGCCGCCGCCGACATGGTGGGGCGCAGCAAGCGCGCGGGCGCCATGGCCCAGCTGGACGTGCATCGGGCGGATACCCAGCTACAGACCGCGCGCGTGGGCGTGGAGCAATACACGCGGCAGGTCGCGCAGGACGAGAACGCACTCAGCCTGTTGATCGGCGGCCCGCTGCCGCAGGACTTGCCGGCGGGCCTGCCGTTCGAGTCGCCGGACCTGGTCGCCGAGTTGCCCGCCGGCCTGCCTTCGGCGCTGCTGGAACGGCGCCCCGACATCATGGCCGCCGAGCACCGCCTGAAGGCGGCCAACGCCGACATCGGCGCGGCGCGGGCGGCCTTCTTCCCGACTATCTCCCTGACCGCCGCGGTCGGCACCGCCAGCCCCACCCTGGCCGGCCTGTTCGCGGCCGGCATGGGGGCGTGGACCTTCGCGCCGCAGATCACCATGCCGATCTTCAATGCCGGCAACAACCAGGCACGGCTGGACGTCTCCAAGATACAGAAGGACATCAATATCGCCAACTACGAAAAGGCGATCCAGACCGGCTTCCGCGAAGTCGCCGATGGACTGGCCGCGCGCGGTACCTATGACCGCCAGGCCGACGCGCAGGAGACGCTGGTCAAGGAGGCGGCTGAAACCCAGCGGCTGTCGGAGATGCGTTTCAAGAATGGCGTGGACGACTATTTCGCCGTCTTCGATGCGCAGCGCCAGCTCTATACCGCGCAGCAGACGCTGGCCACCATCCGCCTGGCGCGCCTAACCAGCCGTGTCGCGCTGTACAAGGCGCTTGGCGGCGGATGGTCGGAACGGACCGTGGCCGCTGCTGGCAATACTGCGCCGGGCGCGCCGGCCCCGGTGGCCCGGAGCGCCGCAGCCGCCCGTGCGCAATAGGGCCGCGGAACGACGGCCGCCACCGTTCCGGCTCACCCCTTCGGGCGCGCCGGTGCCAGCGCAACGGATCCCCACGCGCGGCGCAGCCTGGAGGCTGCGCGGGCGCGGCGGCGCGTCAGCAGCAGCAGGCCCGCGGCCACGCTCTCGATCGAGAGGCAGATCACAAAATAGAGCAGCGCGACCGCGAGGAAGACCTCCGCCGCGTAGCCCACGCTGCGCCCGTTGACCTGTGTGGCCACGGTAGAGAGTTCCACCACGCCGACGATATAGGCCAGCGACGTATCCTTGGCCAGCGACACCCAGATATTGCCCAGCGAGGGCAGCATCGCGCGCAGGCTTTGCGGCAGCACCACCTGCCACAAAGCCTGCATGGGCGTCATGCCTAGCGCCAGCGCCGCGTTGCGCTGCCCGCGCCCGATCGCGTCGAAGCCGGCCTCCATCACCTGGGCGATATAGGCCGCGCCGATCAGCGCCAGCGCCAGCATCACGGTCCGCACCTCGCCCACGTGGACGCCGGCCAGCATCGGCAGGAGGAAGTAGGTCCAGAAGACCAGCATCAGCACGGGAACGGCGCGCAGGCAGGCCAGCAGCGCGCGCGCCGCGCGCGCCAGCGGCACGGGCGCCCGGTCAAGCAGTACGGCCAGGCCGATGCCGAGCACGGTGGCGCCGGCACAGGCCAGCACCGCCATCCACAAGGTCAGCGCCGCGCCCGCCAGCGGGCCATCCGGAAAGGTGCCGGCCAGCAGGTAGGGCAACTGCCGGAGCACCATGGCCCATCCGGCGCTGTCGGGATCAGGCACGCGCGGCCTCCAGCCAGCCCAGCCGGCGCAGCAGCCCCGGCGCTGAACCCTGCAGGAGCAGGATCAGCGCCACATAAAGCAGGGTGGCAAGGCCGAAGGCCTGGAAGGTCATCAGGCTATCGGTCTCCACCTGGCGCGCGGCGTAGGACATCTCGGCAAAGCCGATCGCCATCGCCAGGGAAGTGTTCTTGATGGTCTGGCAGAACTGGCCCACCATGGGGCGCGCGGCAACGCGCAGCGCCTGCGGCAGCACCACGCGCCAGAACGCAGCCGCCGGCGTAAAGCCCAGCGCCAGCGCCGCTGCGTTTTGTCCCGCCGGCACATTGGCCAGCCCCGCCTCCAGTTCGCGTGCATAGAACGTGCTGGCATAAAGACCGATGCCGGCCAGGCTGGCAAGCGCTTCCAGCGACGGCGCGGGCAGGTGCAGCGGTCCGATCTGCAGGCCCTGCCAGCCGTAGAGCGCGCCGATCGCGCTCTCGCCCAGCAGTTGCGCCGCGCCGAAATACCAGAAGAACAATTGCACCAGCAACGGCGTGCGGCGCAGGAAGCCTGCCGCCGCGCCCGCGGCCACGCGCAGCGGCCAGAGCGGGCTGCGCATGAGCGCCAGCCAGAACGCGGCCAGCACGCAGCCGAGCGCGAACACCGCGATCGACAAGGCTATCGTCAGGCCGAAGCCCGTGACGATCCAGCCGGCATATTTCAGCGGTAGCGGCTGCAGCAGGATGGCTTGCATTGCGACGGCGGCGGCGGCCTTACTTCACCGCACTGCCGATGGTGAAATCGCGCGCCAGCGGCGCGGCGCTCTTCGGCCCGAACCACTTGTCATAGATACGCGCGGCGGTACCGTTCTTTTCCAGGTCCGCCAGGATGCGGTCGACCTCGGCGGTCAGGCGGTCCTCGCCTTTCGGAATCCCGACGCCCATGTACTCGCGCGTCAGCGTGAACGATGAAATCTCGAACTGGTCCTTGTTCGGCAGCGTCGCCAGCAGCGCGCCCAGCTTGGCACCGTCCTGCGCGAACGCCTGGATGGCGCCGCTGCGCAGCGCGGTCAGCGCCAGCGGGGAATCGTCATAGGCAATCACGCGCGCCTCCGGGTACTTCTGCCGCAGCGTGGTCTCCTGCGTCGTGCCCTTGTCCACACCCAGGCGCCATGTCTTCAGGTCGTCCGGCTGCTTGAGCGCGCCCTTCTTCGCGATGAACTGCAGGCCGCTGGCGAAATACGGCGTGGAGAACGCGACCTGCTGGCGGCGCTCGTCGGTGATGGTGAAGTTGGCGGCAACGATGTCCACCTTCTGCGACGCCAGCAGCGGCACGCGATTGGCCGGGTTGGTGGCGCGGAACTCCGGCTTGACGCCCAGCCGCCTGGCAATCTCCGCCGCGTAGTCCACGTCCAGCCCCACAGGCGTGGTAGTGCCGGCCTGAACGAAGCCGAACGGAGGATTCGCATCGAACACGCCCACGCGCAGCACGCCGGCCTTCCTGATGTCATCCAGGCGATCCGCCATGGCGGGAGCGCAAGCCAGCACCGTCAGGCCGGCGAGCAGGGTCAGTGCGGCCTTGAACAATGGCGAAGGGATACGCATCGGAAGTCTCGCAAAGGTTGGATGGCGAGACGATAGCGGTGGCAGAACAGGCGGGGAACGAATGGTTTCGCAGATGGATATGCCGCCGCCGTGGACCTTTTGAGCCGCATCCAAAGGCACCCTCGTTGCCGGCCTTCCCGGCGGGACGCTAAAGCGCACCGGCTCCGCGAAAGGGAGCTGAAACGCCTTTGACGTTGACCTTAGGGTGCCGATGTTGAATTTAAGCGACAGAAAACAATAAAAACCAGGAAGTTAGGAAAAGAAGTTCAAAAATCCCGCTCCCTGCCCCGTCGATTTCCGTGCAAAAATACCCGCTATAACGCACCGCAGCAAAAACCAGAAACACTGCCGCGGCGGCGAGCCCCCTGCAATCGCCCACCAGCGACCCAACCAGGAGAACCGAATTCATGTATCGCGGAGAACGCTTCAACGGCTACAGCCACCTTGCAGGCGCCATTCTCGCCGCCGCCGGCACGGCCGTCCTCGTCACCTCGTCGGCCCTCTACCACGACGGCTGGAAGATAGTCAGCTCCGTGGTCTACGGCACCACGCTGGTCTTCCTCTACACCATCTCCACGCTCTATCACAGCCTGCGCGGCCGGCCCAAGGACATCCTGCGGCGCCTCGATTACTGCGCCATCTACCTGCTGATCGCGGGCAGCTATACGCCCTTCGCGCTGGTGACGCTGCGCGGGCCGTGGGGCTGGACGCTGTTCGGGGTGAACTGGGGGCTGGCGGTCATCGGCATTGCGCAGGAACTGGTGATCGGCAAGCGCACGCGCATATTCTCGCTGCTGATCTATGTGCTGATGGGCTGGCTGGTGCTGTTCGCCTTCGGCCCGCTGGTGGCGGCGCTGCCGGCCGCCGGCCTGTACTGGCTGGTCGCCGGGGGCGCGCTCTATACGGCCGGCATCGGTTTCTTCCTGTTCGACGAGAAGGTGCGGCACTTCCACGGCATCTGGCACCTGTTCGTGCTCGCTGGCAGCGCCTGCCAGTTCGTCAGTATTCTCTGGTACGTGGGCTA
>NZ_JARJLM010000621.1 GCF_029335485.1 Cupriavidus basilensis | reverse complement strand
GTCCGGTGCCATCCGGTCCGTTGATTGACACGCTTCACCAGGAAATCCGACATGACCTCCACGCAGACCGCGCAGACCGTGCAAACCATTCAAACCATTCAGACCGATGTTGCCGTGATCGGCGCCGGCACGGCCGGCCTGGCCGCGTACCGTGCGGCCCGCGCCGCCGGCAAGCGCGCTGTCATCATCGAGGGCGGTCCCTACGGCACCACCTGCGCCCGCGTGGGCTGCATGCCTTCCAAGCTGTTGATCGCCGCGGCCGAGGCCGCCCACGAACTGCGCCACACCGCACCCTTCGGCGTGCATGTGGATGGCGGGATCCGCATCGACGGGCGCGAAGTCATGGCGCGGGTCAAGCGTGAGCGCGACCGCTTTGTCGGCTTCGTGGTGCGCGGCGTGGACGGCATCCCCGCCGAGGACAAGGTGAGCGGCTATGCCCGCTTTATCGACAACACCGTGTTGCAGGTGGGCGAACACACCACCGTGCGCGCCAGCCGCGTGGTGATCGCTACCGGCTCCAGCCCCATGATCCCGCCGCCGTTCAAGGTGTTCGGCGACCGCCTGGTGGTCAACGACGACGTCTTCGCCTGGGACGACCTGCCGCGCAGCGTGGCCGTGTTCGGCCCCGGCGTGATCGGGCTCGAGCTGGGCCAGGCGCTGTCGCGCCTCGGCGTGCGGGTGCGCGTGTTCGGCCTGCGCGGCGGCGTGGGGCCGCTGACCGATCCGGCCGTCAAGGCCAATGCCGTCGCCGGTTTCCGCGAGGAGTTCTACCTCGACCCGGACGCAAGGCTCGGCGAGATGCGCCGGGACGGCGACGAAGCGGTCATCAGCTTCACCGACCTTGACGGCAACATCGTCACTGAACGCTTCGACTATGTGCTCGCCGCCACCGGCCGCCAGCCGAATGTGCGCGGCCTGGGCCTGGAGCATACCGGGCTGGCGCTGGATTGGCGCGGCATGCCGGTGTTCGACCCGGCCACCTTGCAATGCGGCACGGCGCCGGTCTTCATCGCCGGCGATGCCAACGACATCCTGCCGTTGCTGCATGAAGCCGCGGACGAAGGCAAGGCGGCCGGCGAGAACGCGGCAGCGTACCCCGAGGTGCGTCCGCTGGCGCGCCGCGCGCCGCTCGGCGTGGTGTTCAGCGATCCGCAGATCGCCATGGTGGGGCAGCGCTATGCCGACCTGGCGCCGGACAGTTTCGTGGTGGGCGAGGTGAGCTTCGAGGACCAGGGCCGCAGCCGCGTGATGCGCAAGAACCGCGGGCTGATGCATGTCTACGCCGACAAGCAAAGCGGGCGTTTCCTCGGCGCGGAATGGACCGGCCCGCGCGCCGAGCATATCGCGCACCTGCTGGCCTGGGCGTATCAGCAGGCGCTCACCGTCGAGCAGATGCTGGCCATGCCGTACTACCACCCGGTGGTGGAGGAGGGCCTGCGCACGGCGCTGCGCGATGCGCAGGCCAGGCTGGCCGGCTGAGCGGGTCGGCCGGCCAGCGGTTGACGCCGGTAGATTCCCCCTCTCCCGCAGGCGCGCTTCGTTGTCCGCGTCGACAGAATTCTTTGCAATTCCATCCTGTACCGGCACCTGCCGCAGCGGCGATACTTGGCGCTGCGGGGCGGCGCGGCAGACGCCGCTCACCCGCGTGTACAGCGCGAATATAACGCGTGTACGACAACACAAACGACGTCGGGAAAAGGATGAAGCGATGGAGCTGACTACGCTGCAGAAATACCAGGATCTGGCCGTGGCCTATGCCAGCGACTTTGGCGTGAAGGTGCTGGCGGCAATCGCCTTCTGGGTGATCGGACGCTGGCTGATCCATCTGGTGGTGAAGATGGTGCAGGGCTCGCTCGGGCGGCAGAAGGTGGACCCGACGCTGTTGCGCTATGTGGGCTCGATCATCACGGTGACGCTGAACGTGGTGCTGGTGATCGGCATCCTTGGCTACTTCGGCATCCAGACCACCAGCTTTGCCGCGCTGATCGCCGCCGCCGGCGTGGCCATCGGCATGGCATGGTCGGGCCTGATGGCCAACTTCGCGGCAGGCGCCTTCCTGATCGTGCTGCGCCCCTTCAAGGTCGGCGACTTCGTCACGGCGGCCGGGGTCACCGGCACCGTACGCGAGATCGGATTGTTCGCCACCACCCTCGATACGCCGGACAACGTCCTGACCGTGGTGGGCAACAACAAGATCTTTGCCGAGACCATCCAGAACTTCACCGCCAACCCGTCGCGCCGGGTCGAGCTGAAGGCGCAGCTGGCCGGCAGCACCGACCACGCCGCGGCCATCGCCCTGCTCAAGGAGCGCGTGGCGGCGATTCCCAATGTGCTGGCGGCCCCGGCGGTCGACGTGGAAATCCTGGAGTTCACCCTGGTCGGACCGGTGCTGGCGGTGCGGCCGCATTGCCATAACGATCATTACTGGCAGGTGTACTTCGACACCAACCGCGTGATCCGCGAGAGCTTCGGCGAGGCTGGCTTTGCCGCGCCGATGCCGGCGCAACTGGTGCTGATGCAGCAGGCTGCCGTGGCCCATGCGGGCGAAGCACCGCGCGCGCTGCCCGCACGAACGGCGTAGCCCTTACTCGCTTCAGCCAATGGCAAAGCCCGCCGCGCACCGCAAGGTGACCGGCGGGCTTTGCCATTGGCTTCGTTGTTGCTATCGTTATTGCGCATCTTCTGCTTCTTGCGTGGCCCCCGGGGCCGGCTGGAAGCGGGCCCCGATGGGGGCCTGACTCTGTTGACGGCCTTGCGACTCCGGTGTGGCCGGGGCAGGGCCGGGCTCGCATTCCCGCGTCCGGCACGCGGTTGCCCGTTTTGTGGGCAGTCCGATGGGGTGCCCGTGCCAGAGCCGTTTGCGGAGCTTGTCGACAATGTTATCCACATAAAGTGTGGATAACACTGAGGACTGGCAAGGAGGCAGGAACGAAGCCAGGCGGATTTGTCAAGCCTGAAATCCAAGCCTGTCCCGGCTTCCCGGCGAAGGGGCGGCGCCCGGCCGCATGGCAAGGCTTTGCGGAAAAGTGGACCATAGGGCGTAAGGTCGTATTGAGGCTGCCGTACCAATCCGCGACGCCTCTCCGCCTTCGCGTATCATCGCTTACCGCTCGCTAGAGAGACAGCCATGCCATTCCTGATCGAAACCTGGGACAAGCCGCAGCATCAGCAAGTGAGGCAGGCGACCCGCGCCCGCCATCTCGATTTCCTGGACCAGCACAAGGCCTTGCTGCTGGCATGCGGGGCCAAGCTCAACGACGACGGCAGCGATGCCGGCGGCGGCGTCTATATCGTCGACGTCGAGACGCGCGATGCGGCGCAGCAATTCATCGATGCGGATCCGTTCGCGGCGGCGGGCCTTTTCGCGGAGGTGCGCATTACGCGCTGGCGCAAAGCCTATCTGGCTGGCGCGTGCTGCCTTTAGCCGGAGCGGGCGCAGGCGTGCGGGCCTGGCCGCTGCGCCGGGTCTAGAATGAAGGGCATGCCACGGATTTCCGGATCAGATCATGCGCTACTGGCGTCTCGACCGCCCCCGGCTGGCGGGCCAGCTTGATCTTTCCCGGGTCACCGGCCTGGTGGCGGCCATCGGGCATGACGACGCGAACGCCCTTGCCTCGGAAGTGCTGAAAACGCTCGACGAGGTCGCTTCCATCTCGCAGTGCACCGTCTTTGCCTATGAGTTCGGCAACCGGCCGCGCACGGTATCGGTCGCGGATCACCGCGGCGGGCGGTACCTGCGCGATGTCGCGGATACGTATGCCAGGCACTATTACGTGCTGGACGGCAACCAGACGATCGTCTCCGCCCGGGACGCGGAGAAACCCGGTTCCGGCATCCTGCAGAACAGCGAGGACATCAAATATAAATAGGTACCCCTGCCCGTTGCGATTGACCAGGAAGAGAGCCGTTGCAATTGGGCCGGTTGCATTTGTCGCGACCGCCCGGCCCTGGCCCGGCTGTGATTTTGCAAAAAATTTGCGGTTTCCCACCTGAAAACCGGACTCTTCTGCTTTTCATATGATTCCGCCGCAGCTATAAGCGAAGATTTGGTGGTGAGCGGGGTTATGGAAAATTCAGATAAGCGGATACCGTTTTTTGAGCAACGGTTCATCAAGCCGTTGTGGGCGCTCAGGCGTGAACAGCAAGGTTGCACCATTGAGGACGTAGATGAGTTCTATATTTCTACGGATCGCCCCGCGCCACCCTTGCGCGACCAACCGCCATCGCCTCCCGCGCCGCCAAAGCCGAAAGAGCCTAAGCGCCCACCGAAATCGCTCATAGAAGGATTTCTAGAGTTTCGAGAATGGCTGAACACGCCGCTGCCGCCAAAGCCAATACCGGCTCCCGCCACGCCGGAGGTCAAGACGCCGCGCGTTAATCCGTTTGATCTACAGGATATTCCCGGGGCGATGGACCGCATCGGCTGGCCCATATCGGCTAAGGTCATGCGCAAATGGTTATCCGGCGAGTTGAACTATGCCAATACCGATGATGGGGCGAGATTCGGTATTAACCAGGATGGCATTTCCTGAGCCTTGGGTGATGGAGTTCGACCTATGAATATGAGTGCGCGCGCAAGGATCTGGATCAATCGCTCATGCAAATTGACGATTTTATTTTTTATCGTAATCTTGATTGCGCCGTATGGATGTGATGTGGCAAATCGGCTGGGGGCGCACGAATGCAAGAGAGAAAGTGATGGAAATCTTTATATCGGCGAAATGTGTTACTTATCAACTGGTGACTCTATGGTATTCCGCCTTTATGATGCCAAAAGCGGCGAATTGCTGGCTGAAAGAACATATAATCACCCTGAGCCAAAAATAATTTGGTCCGGTGGCAGCGTAATATACGACACTTCCCCTTCCGATGGAATCGGCTATGTGGATTTGCCGCCGACACGCTGGGACCGGCTACGGGCCAGACTTCCATAGCACACGAGGGAGCTTGCTTCGTGCTGGCCAGCTTCAGGAGCAACGCTCATGGCGCAATACCATATCGAGCAATTCCTGCTCGATGCCGCCAGCAGGAAGCTGGACCTGATCGATATCCGCTGGCGGACCCGCGTGACCGCCATCGACGCCCGCGCGGACGGCGCCACCCTCAGCCTGGCCACGCCGAGGCAGCTACCGGATGGAGGCGGACTGGATCGTCCGCCTGCGACGGCGGGCGCAGCACGATCCGCGAGGCGCTGGGCCTGCCCGCTCGCGGGCGTTCAGGCGCCCTGGCCGCTGGCCGGGGAATCCGGCGCCGGCCGTTCCAGGTACATATAGGCGTTAGCGGCAATCAGCCCGAACAGGACATGCGCGAACAGGCTTTCCCACCCGCGTGCCTCGTCGAACCAGTTGAAGTAACGGCCCAGCGCATAGAAATTGACCAGATAGACCAGCGCCCCGAAGATCGCGCCGGTGAGCGATGCCATGCCGGAGCTGGAGTCGAAGCGGAAGGACGCGATGATCATCGCCAGGATCGTGGCTAGCACGACCGACAGGCCGAAGTGCACCACTCCCGCGGCCAGCACGATACTCCAGCTGAAGGCGTCCGCCGATGCCATCGTTTCCTTGCCGAGCATGATGGCTGCCACCATCTTCACCGTGCCCCATGCGCTCTGATACAAGACGAAGCGAGCCGTCAGCAGTTCCATGACCACGTACACCGCGCCAGCGATCAGGCCCGCAAACGCGGCCGCGCGCCAGTCCGGCATACGGTGGGTGAAATGGTGCGACTGCATATGGAGTTCCATGAACGCCTCCTTCCACAAAGACAAAGCAGCCTGAAGATCAGGCTCCTGTGATAGTTCTAGCCCATTGGCGGCAAATGCCAAGCCCGCCACGCGCGCGGTACAAGCTGCCCGCCCCGCACGGCCATGTGATGCCACTGGTACCCGGCGCGGCAGTCCCGCCGCCCTGGTTTTCGGGAGATTGCCGGAACTGCGGTGTCAGGAGCGCTTCTGGTACGTCCCTACCAGCGCCGCTTGCGCCAGCACGTGGCCATGCATGGCTTTCTCGAGCGTGGCCTTGGAAGCCTTGCCCAGATCGGGCAGGACCGCGTCCAGCGCATATAGCTTGAAGAAATAGCGATGACGCCCGAGCGGCGGGCAGGGGCCGCCGTAGCCGGTCCTGTGCCAGTCGTTTACACCTTCGCGCGTGCCGCCGGGCAAGCTGGCCGGGGCGATACCGCCGGCCAGGCCGGCGCCGTCCGGCGGGATGTCGTACAGGACCCAGTGCACCCAGGTCATCAGCGGCGCGGCCGGGTCGGGCGCATCCGGGTCGTCCACGATCAGCGCCAGGCTCCTGGTGCCGGCGGGCACGCCGGACCAGGCGAGCGGCGGCGAAGTATCCGCGCCTTCACACGTATGGCCGGCAGGGATTTCACTGCCGTTGGCGAAGGCTGTGGAGGTCAGCGTGAGGGACATTGCACTCTCCTTGCGGGCCGCATGGAGCCCGGCTTGCGGTGCGCACAGCAGCATGGCCGACAGAATGGCCGCACCTCTTCGCATGCCGGGCTCCTTTCATGCAGCCGTCATCTGGACTGTGATCACTCTGATAGTTCTAGCCGATTGCCGGGAAATGCCAAGCTGTGGGAGGGGTGGCGGAGCAGCGGCGCGACGCGGCCGATACATCGGCGACCGGCCTCCGGCGCCGCCCTTGACGCTCGAGGAGCCCGCCCCCTGGGGACGGGAGGCGCGCGCCAGCGCGTTGTCAGCCCGGTCCGGTCTGCGGCGCCAGGTTCAGCACCAGTTCGCCGCCGGCATAAGTTGCGCGGACGGCATGCACGCCAGCCGCCACGTCGAATGGGCGGGTCAGCGTACCGGTGGTGACCACTGTGCCCTTGCGCAAGGTGATGCCGCGTTCTGCGGCATGCGCCAGCAGGGATTGCAGGGCTTCCAGCGGGTAGATGGCGTCGTCGCCGTCGAGCGGCAGCGCGCTTGCCGCGCCGTCGAGCGTCACGCTGGCGCTGGCGCGCACGTCTTCCACGCTGGCGGGATCGATCTGCGCGCCCAGCACCAGCGCGTGGAATCCGACGTTGTCGCCGGCAAAGGCCGGCATGCCGACCGCGCCGCGGTCCTCGTACCGCGAGAGCACCACTTCGAAGGCGACTTGCGCGCTCTGGACGAGTTCGGTCAGCGCCGCCGGCGCCAGTTCGCCGTGCGCGGGCGCGACGTCCCGTGCCAGCCTCACCGCGATTTCGAATTCAATGGTGGCCACCGCGCCCGCCGGGACATGTACCGTATCGCCCGAGGCAAAGCAGCGCGAAGCGCCCACCTGGCCAACCAGCGGGCGCGCCAGGCTGGCGCGCCGCATGGCGTTGGCGCTGCCGACGCCGAGCTTCCAGCCCACCACCGGATCGCCGAGTGCTGCCACGAAGCGGTCCTGTACGTCATAGCCGCAGGCCAGCGTGGCCGGCTTGGCATCGGCGGGCAGGTCGCGCAATTGCACGCCGCGCCGGCAGGCATCGGCCAGCAGCGCCGCTGCGGTGCCGGGGTTGAACGTTGCGCTCACGCGTTCTCCATGTTGTTGGTTTGGTTCGGTGGATGCGTTTCAGATCCGGTGGCGTTCCGAGGTGCGTCCCACGATGGATGCGCCCGCGATCAGCTCCTTGAGCAGGGCCTGCGATGCCTGGCCGCTGGTGCGATAGGGGTCCAGTTCGCCGCGCTCGGAATACTTGAGGATGGTGGCCATATTGACCTTGCCGGTATTGACCAGGCCCATGGCCCAGCCGGCGAACTCGCGCTCGAGGATTTCCTCGTAGTGCAGCAGCACGATGTCTTCGTGGCGCGCGTCGCGGCCGATCTGCTGGTACAGGCGGGAGACTTCATTGCGGCCGCCTTCCAGCGCCTGCATGAAGATACCGTGGCCATAGCACAGCACGCCGGTGATGCCGTGCCCGGGATTGTTCGCGGTACTGGTGGCAACGATCGCGTCTACCAGCCCGGGATCGGCCGGCTGGCATGCGCGGCTGGCATAGAGCAGGCGTACAAGCATGTTGGCTCCAGTTTCCAGTTTGCTGTTGAGTACGGGTTCGCGCGATCGGAGGGATGGGCGTGCGGCTGCCCCTCTCGCTTCCCACTCTTACCCCGTCGCTAGTCGCGCGTCCTGTTCAGCAAGGCCAGGAACTCGCGACGCAGGCTGCCGTCCTTGAGGAAGGAGCCGCGCATCACGCTATTGGTCATCTTTGCATCGGTGTCGCGCACGCCGCGCCAGTGCATGCAGAAGTGCTCGGCTTCCATGACGATGGCGAGCCCGTCCGGGCTCATTTTTTCCTGCAGCAGGTCGGCCACCTGGGTCACGGCTTCTTCCTGGATCTGCGGACGGCACATGATCCACTCGGCCAGGCGCGCGTACTTCGACAGCCCGATCAGGTTGGAGTGCTGGTTGGGCATGACGCCCACCCACAGCTTGCCGATGATCGGGCACAGGTGGTGCGAGCAGGCGCTGCGCACCCGGAGCGGGCCCACGATCATCAGTTCGTTGATGCGCTCCGCGTTCGGGAACTCGGTCACATTGGGCTGACTGACGTAGCGGCCGGCAAAGATCTCCTTCAGGTACATCTTGGCCACGCGGCGCGCGGTTTCGCGGGTGTTGTGGTCGCTTTCGATGTCGATCACCAGGCTGCGCAACACCTCTTCCATGCGCGACTGTACTTCGTCGAGCAATTCGTCCAGTTCGCCGGGTTCGACATAGGCGGAGATATTATCGTTGGCGTGGAAGCGCTCTTGCGCTGCCTGCAAACGCGCCCGGATGCGGGACGACGCACTGCCCGGTGCCTCGTCGAGGTCCGGGTGGGGTGCCTGATGGTCGGATTCCATATCGTGCGGTTCGTGATGGTCGGTGTCGTCGGTGAAAGCTTCGCGGCGAGCGCTGGCATTTACTGTACAACAATATGCTACGCCGGCTCCGGCGCGCCGTGGGCATCGCACGCAGAGGAGAAAGTGGCGGGGTGCGGCGCGATGCCGGCCAGTGGCTGGGGCGGCCAGCACCGCCCCCGGGGAAGTACCTACAGCGCGGCCTGCATCAGGGTGGCGGATGCGGGACAGGCCTCGCGGGACAGGGCCGTGCGCAGCAGTTCCGGCGGCATGCAGGCGCGCTCCACGCGCTCGAAACCCAGCCGCGCGAAATAGCCGGCCGCCGTGGTGGTTTGCAGCACCACCGACTGCACGCCGCGCGTGCGGGCCTCGGCCAGCATCGCCGCCACCAGCAGTTCTCCAAGGCCCGCCGAACGCGCGCGCTCGGCAACCGCCACGGAACGCAGTACCGCCACCTGGCCGTAGTTCTCGACGCCGGCGCAGCCAAGCAGGCCGGCGTTGTCCCGTACCACCAGGAAATTGCCGAGTTGCTCCGCTACGCCGTCGGCCGGCAGGCCGCAAGCCTGTAGCAGATCCTGTACATCCTGACTGTCCTTCTCGCTTGCATAGTGCGGGCGCATGATGCCCTCCTGACCCAACGGGCTGTTCTTCGTATCTTAATGACAGTCTCGTCTTACGGTGCCTAGGGATAGTTCTTAAGTAGATTCGCGTACTGGACGTCATGGGACGTCATCGATACCGCCGAAGGGGGGCAGCATCGCTCTCCAGCTTCCCAGGGGAAAAAGCCACCGCAAAACACTTGCCCTGCACCCGCTTGCAAGCTAAGCTTGCGCCCTACATTGTATGCAAAATATGAACGCAAAATAAAATCTGGAACCATTCAGGAGACAAGCGCGATGGATCTGGCGCATCAGTACATTCCCAATTTGCTCAATGGCCTCGAGTGGTCCGGCTGCGCGCTGGCGATGAGCGGCTCCTTGCTGGTCGCCTTGCACAACAAGGCTTCGCGATGGGGCTGGATTGCCTATCTCTGTTCCAATCTCCTGTGGAGCGTGTTCGCCCTGGTCACCGGCACCTACGGTCTGTTTGTCCAGCAGCTGGGCTTTACCGCCACCAGCATCTACGGGCTGTACCGCCATACGCAATTCCACCGCCAGCAGGAAAGCCAGCAGGGGCATGGACATCCGGCGCCCGACGCGGCCTGAGCCGCAGCGGGACCGGACCGCCGGCTTGGCGCGGCTGCCTGGCCAGCGCCGGCAATACGCCGTACGCGCCCGGGCGGCGGGCGCGTACGGCCCCTGGTTTCAGTGCCTGCCTTTGCCGCCCTTTTTTCCTCTTATCCCATGGCCCGCACCGAGCTGCTGACGGCGCGCGCGCATTGCAGCAACGGCGGCGCAAGCCTACGCTCCGCTTCTTCGCGAGACCAGCGGCTGGTCGGCGCTACCACGTGTATCGCGCCCACCGGACGTCCACTGCCCCCAAGCACCGGTGCGGCAATCGTCATGTCGCCCAGGAACAGCTCCTCGCTGTTGACCGCATAGCCCCGCCGGCGCGCCTCGCGCAACATGTCCAGGATATCCGCCACCGCGGTCCGCGTATGGACCGTATGGCTGGCCCGATCCGAGCGCTCGATCACCGCGAGCGCCTCGTCTTCCGGCAGCGCGCTCAGGTAGGCGCGTCCGGAGCCGGTGCAATACATCGGGATGCGGCTGCCGATCGGCATGTGCACCGGCACGAAATGGGCGCTGACGAATCTTGCGATATAGACCATATCGAGCAGGTCCGGCTCCGTCAGGCAGGTGGTCTCGGTGGTGACCTTGGTCAGTTCCGACAGGAAGGGGTTGGCCACCTCGATCAGCGGGTTGGCCGCCAGGTAGTTGAAACCGATTTCCATCACGCGCGGCGTCAACTGGTAGCGCCGGGTCTGCGGGTGCTTGCGCAGGTAGCCCAGCTGTTCGAGCGTGAAGACCATGCGCTGGGCGGAACTTTTGTTGATGGCGGCAGCATCCGCCACTTCGGCGATCGTCATGGTGCGCCGTTGCGCGCTGAACGCGCGCAGCACGGTCAGGCCTTTTTCCAGGGACTGGTTGAACAGGAGGCTGGTTGTCTCGTCAGCGTCGGGGCGGGAAATAGACATTGAGGGAAGGGATGGGTAGTGCAAGCCAAAGAATCGCATATCGATTCGATAGATGCAACTAATGGTTAACTAGAATTATATTTCGCTGCTATCGAATTGAAAATTGGCATGCTCATTGCATAAGTCCTTGAGCTGTCCCACCCGGGCGCCTTTTGTTCACCTTCGCTAGGAGTGTCCGCATGTCCCGTTTCCGCATGTCCCGCCGCCTTGCCCTAATCCTGTGCGCAGCCAGCACCGTTTCGTTCGCCTGGGCCCAGGGAACGGCACCAACCTACAACGTGGGAGCGACGGCTACCGGCGTCCCGTTCACCTTCCTGGACGTGAAGACCAACACCATCCAGGGCATGATGGTCGACACGGTCACCGCCATCGGCAAGGCCGGTGGCTTCAACGTCAATGTGCAGCAGACCGTCTTCTCGGCGTTGATCCCTTCGCTGACCTCCAGCAAGATCGACATCATCTCGGCCGCCATGCTGAAGACGCCCGCCCGCCAGCAGGTGGTGGACTTCAGCGACCCGGTCTATTCGTATGGGGAAGGGCTGATCGTCAGGAGCGACGACGCCAGGGCCTACACCTCCCTCGATGAACTCAAGGGCGAGATCGTGGGCGCGCAGGTGGGCACGGTCTTCCTCGACATGCTCAGCAAGAAGGGCATCTTCAAGGAAGTGCGCAGCTACGATTCGGTGGCCGACATGACGCGCGACCTGGCGCTTGGCCGCATCAAGGCTGGCCTGGGCGATCAGCCCATCATCGCCTACCAGTTGCGCCAGAACGCCTTCCACGGCGTGAAGCTGGCCGGCAGCTACAAGCCGGTCAATGTCGGCGACGTCTGCCTGGTGGTGCGCAAGGGCGACACCGAGACGCTGGCCCGGCTGAACAAGGCCATCGCCAAGGTCAAGGCCGACGGCACGCTGGCGGGCATCGTCCAGAAGTGGGGCATGTAAGCCGCGATGGATAGCGCTCTCTTTTTCCAGAACGCGCGGGATTTCCTGCCGATCCTGCTGCAGGGCGCGGTGGTCACGATACAGGTGACCGTGCTGGCCTTCCTGCTCAGCAGCGCGATCGGCCTGGGCCTGGCGCTGCTGAAGCTGTCGCCGGTGCGCGCGCTGTCGTGGGGCGCGGCGTCGGTGATCAACGTGATCCGTGGCCTGCCGATCATCGTGCAGCTGTTCTATATCTACTTCGTGCTGCCGGATATCGGCATCCACCTGACGGCCTTCCAGGCCGGCGTGATCGGCCTGGGCATCGCCTACTCGGCCTATCAGGCGGAGAACTTCCGCGCCGGCATCGAGGCCGTCGACCCGGGCCAGCGCGAGGCCGCGCAGGCCATGGGCATGCGCCCGGCGCTGATCATGCGCCGCGTGATCCTGCCGCAGGCCTTCCGTATTGCGCTGCCGCCCTATGGCAACACGCTGGTGATGATGCTCAAGGACTCGTCGCTGGTTTCCACCATCACGGTGGCGGAAATGACGCGCGCGGGCCAGCTGATCGCGTCGTCCACCTTCCAGAACATGACCGTGTACACGCTGGTGGCCTTGCTGTACCTGCTGATGAGCCTGCCGCTCGTCTTCGGCCTGCGCCGGCTGGAACAACGCCTTGGCGCGGGAAGGAAAAGAACATGATCCATATCCAGAACCTGCAAAAACACTTCGGCGACCACCATGTGCTGCGGGGCGTCAGCCTGCACGTGGACGCCGCAGAGGTGGTTTGCCTGATCGGCCCCTCGGGTTCCGGCAAATCCACGGTCCTGCGCTGCATCAACGGGCTGGAGTCCTATGACGGCGGCGAGATCCTTGCCTTCGGCGAGCGCGTGGACCGCGCCGGCAAGGGCATCCACCGCTTGCGCAGCCGCATGGGCATGGTGTTCCAGCGTTTCAATCTCTTTCCCCACCGCAGCGTGCTGGAGAACGTGATGGAGGGCCCGGTGTACGTGCTGGGCGAGCGCCCGGACAAGGCGCGTGTCGATGCCCTGGCGCTGCTCGACAAGGTCGGTCTCGCGGCCAAGGCGCAGGCCTATCCGCCCCAGCTCTCCGGCGGACAGCAGCAGCGCGTGGCCATTGCCCGCGCACTGGCAATGCGGCCCGAAGCCATGCTGTTCGACGAACCCACCTCGGCGCTGGACCCCGAACTGGTGGGCGATGTGCTGGAAGTCATGCGCGCGCTCGCCCGCGAAGGCATGACCATGATCGTGGTGACGCACGAGATGGGCTTCGCCCGCGAGGTGGCCGACCGGGTGTGCTTCCTGCACAGCGGCACCATCGTCGAGGAAGGCGCGGCGGCGCAGGTGCTGGGTGCGCCCCGGCAGCCGCGTACGCAGGACTTTCTGCGGCGCGTCCTGCACAAGCCGGCAGGGGCGCCGGCCGGGTCGCCGGAAGGGGCCGCGTCATGACGGCCCGCCAGTTCACGGCAGGCCGCCCGGGTGCGCCCGCGCCGTTGCCGCCCTCCCTTTGGGCCGCGACCGCACCGCCTGCGCCGCCGACGCCCGCGCTGCGCGAATCGCGGCTGGCCGACGTGCTCGTCATCGGCGCCGGCTTCACCGGCCTGTCCACCGCGCTGCACCTGGCCCAGACCGGTGCGCGGGTTTGCGTGCTCGAAGCCTGCGAGCCTGGCTGGGGCGCGTCCGGGCGCAATGGCGGGCAGGTCAATCCCACGCTCAAGCACGATCCCGACGCGCTGGTGCGCATGCTGGGCGCCAGGGTTGCCGAGCCGCTGATCGAGGCGGTATCGCGTTCGGCCGACCTGGTATTCGACCTGATCGCGCGCCACCGCATCGATTGCCAGCCGGTGCGCAGCGGCTGGCTGCAACTCTCCTATTCGCACAAGGAGGTCGCCGGCATGCACGCGCGGGCCGCGCAATGGGCGCACCGCGGCGCGCCAGTGGAAGTGCTGGACCGCGACGCGGTGGCGCGGCGCGTGGGCACGCAGGCGTTTGCGGGCGGGTGGCTGGATGCGCGTGCCGGGGCGATCCAGCCGCTGGCCTATACGCGGGGACTGGTCAAGGCCGCGCAGGACGCCGGGGCCGCCGTGCACGGCGCTACCGCGGTGACGGCCCTGGAGCGCCAAGGCACGCAATGGGTGGCGACGACATCGACCGGTGCTACCGTGACCGCCGGCCAGGTCGTGTTCGCGACCAACGGCTACACCGGCCGGCTTTGGCCCGGGCTGGCGCAGACGGTGCTGTCGGCCAACAGCTTCATCGTGGCTACCCGCCCGCTCAGGCCGGCGGACGCGCAGGCCATCCTGACGCGCGGCGAGACCGCTTCCACCTCGCAGCGGCTGCTGCTGTATTTCCGCAAGGATGCGCAGGGGCGCCTGCTGATGGGAGGGCGCGGGTTCTTTGCCGATCCGCGAGGTCCGCAGGACTTCGCTCACCTGGAGCGCTCGCTCGCGCTATTGTTCCCGCAACTCGGCCCGCTCGAGTACGAGTACCGCTGGGCCGGGCGCATCGCCATTACGCGCGACTTCATGCCGCATGTGCACGAACCCGCGCCCGGCGTCATCATGGCGCTGGGTTGCAACGGTCGGGGCATCGCGCTGTGCAGCAGCCTCGGCAAGCATATCGCGGACAGGATCGCGGGCGGAAAGGGCGAATTCCCGTATCCGGTCTCCCCGGTTGCCCCGATACCACTGCACGGCTTGCAGCGCTTCTACATCGCGGCGGGCGTAGCCTGGTACAGCTTGCTGGACAAACTCGGTTCGTGAACCGGTGAATCGGTGGGCCGGGGCGTGAGGCGCAGCGGCAGGCAGGCATGGAACCCCCCGCCTGCCGCATCGTCCGGCTGCGCCTAGATCAGCAGGCTCGCCAGCGCCGGCACCAGTGCCAGCGGCATCACCAGCGCGCCGATGCGCAGGAACTGCAGCGCGCCGACCCGCTGCCCTTCGCGCCGCAAGGCGGTCAGCCACAGCAGGGTGGCCAGCGAACCGGTGACGGACAGGTTGGGCCCCAGGTCGATGCCGATCAGCACCGCGCTGGTGGCCTGCGCGGAGGCATGGCTGGCCGCGAGGGCCGAAGCGGCGAACAGGCCGGCCGGCAGGTTGTTGACGATATTGGAGACTACGGCCACGGTCCCGCCTGGCAGCCATACGCTGGCCGCCGGAGACCGCTGCGCCAGCGCCTGCACCAGATGGGCGAGCTTGGCGATCAGGCCGGTCTGCTCCAGGCCGGCGACCAGCACGAACAGGCCGGCCACCAGCGGCAGCACGCCCCAGGAGATCTCGCGCAGCGCCGGCAGGCACAGGCCGGGGCGGCGCGCGCAGACCAGCAGCAGGGTCGCCAGGCCGGCCAGGCAGGTGGGCCAGCCCAGGTCCGCGCCCAGCAGGGAGGCGATCAGCAGCACGATGCCCATGGCCACGATGCCGACGGCGGTGAGCCTGGCTTCGGCGCTCAGGGGCGGCACCGGCACGTCCGCCGCGATAGGCTCGGCAAGCGCGCGGCGCTGGGTCCAGTAGAGCGCCGCGAAGGTGGCGGCGATCGCCACCAGCGAGGGCAGCGTGAAGCGGGCCAGCCAGCCCGTCAGCGTGGGCATGCGCTCACCGAAGATGACCAGGTTGGCGGGATTCGAGATCGGCAGCACGAAGCTGGCGGCATTGGCGATAAAGGCGCAGCCATACAGGTAGGGCAGGGGCTGCCTGACCCTGGCGGCGCGGGTGGCGGCCAGCACGGCCGGCGTCAGCACCACCGCGGTGGCGTCGTTGGACATGAACACCGTGACCAGGGCGCCGAAGCCGTAGACCAGCGCGAACAGCCGCCGCGCGGAGCCCCGCGCCTGGCGCACCGCCAGCGCTGCCACATGGTCGAACAGCCCGGTCTTGCGGGCCAGTTCGGACGCCAGCATCATGCCGCCGAGAAACAGGTAGACGTCGTAGCCGCGCGCCACGGCAGCCAGCGCATCGGGCACGGCAAGCAGGCCTGTCACGCATAGCAGCAGCGCGCCGCCTACCGCCCAGAATGCTTCCGGCAGCCGGAACGGCCGCGTGATGACGCCAACGGTGGTGGCCGTGGCCACGGCCCAGATCAGGGGGCCGCTGTAGGGGATCAGGTTCATCGTCGGTACGTCGCAGGCGGCAGTGGCCGGTTCGTGTCGTGGGCTGCGGCAGCGCGCTGGGCGGTCCCGCGCAGACTCAGGTGCTGGGTTGTGGCGCGAGAGGCATGCCACCCGCCTGGGAGGGTGGCGCGGCGGCCCGGATGGGGTCCGTGGCGGCTCCCGTGCCTGCGCCGGCAGGCTCGGTGGCGCCGGTCAAGGCCGGATCGGTGTCGGAATCCGGCGGCGGCGCCGCCGGGAACCCCAGCGAGGCGATGCCATGGCTGCCGTCGGCATATTCCGGATAGGTCCACTCGTCGCCGACGCGCACGAGGTTCTTCGGCATCTCGTATTCGCCCTCGGGCTGACCGGCCAGGCGGCCTTCCATATAGCGCGCCCAGATCGGCAGGGCCGTGGTGGCGCCGAATTCGTGCCGGCCCAGGCTGCGGTTGTCGTCGAAGCCCATCCACGCCACCGTGACGATGCCCGAGGCATAGCCGGCAAACCAGCCATCGACCGAATCGTTGGTGGTGCCGGTCTTGCCGGCGATATCCGCCCGTTGCAGGTAGCGCTGCAGGCCCGCGCCCGTGCCACTGGTCACCACGCTGTGCAGCAGGCTGTTCATCACGTAGGCGTTGCGCTCGGGGATCACGCGCTGCGGCTGGGGCTCGCTGTTTGCACTGAACAGCACATTGCCCGCGCCGTCGCTGATGCGCTCGATCAGGTAGGGCTCGGTGCGATAGCCTTCGCTGGCAAACACGCCATAGGCGGCGGCGAGCCGCAGCGGCGTGGTGGTGCCGGTGCCCAGCGCCATCGGCAGGTAGCGCGGCAGGCGCTGCTCGGAGAAGCCGAACCTGCCGGCATAGTCCACCGCATAGGGAATGCCGATGGTCTGCAAGGTGCGGATGGCCGGCAGGTTGCGCGACTCGGCCAGCGCCTGGCGCACGCTGACGCCGCCGAGGAAGCGGCCATCGTCGTTGCCGGGCTGCCAGCGCGACGACGCGTCCAGCGGCGCGTCGTTGATCATGGTAGTGGGCGAAATGCCGCGTTCGAGCGCGGCGGAATAGATAAACGGCTTGAAGGTCGAGCCAGGCTGCCGCTCAGCCTGGGTGGCATGGTTGAAGCGGCTGGCGGCAAAATCAGCGCCGCCGATCATGGCTTCGATGGCGCCGGATTTGCTGTCCAGCGAGACCAGCGCGGCCTGGGGCGCACCCGCGGCGGCCTGCTGGCCGTGGCGCTTGCCGTACTGGGCGAGTCCCGACTGCACGGCTTCATAGGCCAGGCTCTGTCTCACCGACGACACCGTGGTGTAGACGTTGATGCCGCGCGTGTAGGCCGCCTCGCCGAAACGGTCGTAGGCGAGCTGGCGGGCCAGTTCCGCCACGTATTCGGCATGGCCGTCGAAGCGGCCGTTGCGGGCACCCGCCACCTGCAGCGGCTCGGACCGGGCCGCCTGGTATTGCTGGGGCGTGATCATGCCGAGCGTCCGCATGCGCCCGAGCACATATTGCTGGCGCAGCTTGGCGCGCGGGAAGTTGACCACCGGGTTCATGGTCGACGGCGCCTTGGGCAGGCCCGCCAGCATGGCGGTTTCGGCCAGCGAGAGCGCATCCAGCGGCTTGCCGAAGTACGCCTGGGCCGCGCTGCCGAAGCCGTAGGCATGCTCGCCCAGGTAGACCTGGTTCATGTACAGCTCGAGGATGCGGTCCTTGGACAGGGAGTGATCGATCTTCCATGCCAGCAGGATTTCATACCATTTGCGCGCCAGCGTCTTCTCGCGCGAGAGGTAGAAATTGCGCGCCACCTGCATGGTGATGGTGGAGGCGCCCTGGGCGTAGCCCTCGCCGATATTGGCGATCGCCGCGCGGAAGATGCCCGGGATATCCACGCCGGCATGCTGGTAGAACTGATCGTCTTCGGCGGCCAGCAGCGCATTGGACATCTGCTTGGGCATGCGCTCCAGGGGGACGAATTCGCGATGCTCGTTGCCGAATTCGCCGATCAGGACATTGTCGCTGGTGAAAATGCGCAGCGGCAGGTCCGGGCGATAGTCCCGCAGCGCATCGACCGCGGGAAGTTGACGAAGGCTCACCACGGCGGCAAACCCGACAAGCAGGGTGCTAGCGGCAGCCAGCACTAAAGTGGCGCTTGCTGCCTTTTTTACGACTCGTTTCATGCGCGTATTCTA